>JBKHJZ010000079.1:0-14051 GCA_046537875.1 Acidimicrobiia bacterium
GCCCGCTTCGGGCACCTGGAGCTGGACGGCGGCCGGATCGCCGAGTTCTCCGAGAAGCCCCAGACCGGGGAGGGCTGGATCAACGGCGCCTTCTTCGTGCTCGAGCCCGAGGTGTTCGACTACGTGGCCGGCGACGAGACCCAGTGGGAGAAGGAGCCGTTGGAGCAGCTCGCCAAGGACGGGCAGCTCATGGCGTACCTGCACAACGGCTTCTGGCAGTGCATGGACACCCTGCGGGACAAGCGGTTGCTGCAGGACCTCTGGGACGGGGGCCGCGCCCCCTGGAAGGTGTGGTGATGAGGGTTCTGGTCTCCGGGCACAACGGCTACATCGGCACGGTGCTCACATCGATGCTGGTCGAGGCCGGCCACGAGGTGGTCGGGCTCGACACGTTCCTGTTCGGTGAGTGCACCCTGGGGCCCGACGAGGCGCCCGGGATCGCCGAGATCTGCGCCGACATCCGCGATGTCCGGCCCGAGCAGCTCGAAGGCATCGACGCGGTCGTGCACCTGGCGGGCATCTCCAACGACCCGCTCGGCAACCTCAACCCGGACTGCACCTACGAGATCAACCACCGGGGCACGGTGGCACTGGCCGGGGCGGCCAAGGCGGCCGGTGCCACCCGGTTCCTCTTCTCGTCGTCGTGCAGCCTCTACGGCGCGGCCGGTGACGACGCGCTGGACGAGTCGGCCGAGTTCAACCCCGTCACGCCCTACGGCCACTCGAAGGTGCTCGCCGAGCGCGACCTGCACGCGCTCGCCGACGACGACTTCAGCCCCACGTACCTCCGCAACGCCACTGCCTACGGCATGTCGGCCCGGCTGCGGGGCGACCTGGTGGTCAACAACCTGGTGGCCTACGCGTTCGCCACCGGCCAGGTGTTCCTCAAGAGCGACGGCACGCCGCTGCGGCCGCTGGTGCACGTGGAGGACATCTCCCGCGCCTTCGTCGCCATCCTCGAGGCGCCGCGTCACCTCGTGCACGACCAGGCGTTCAACGTCGGCCGCACCCAGGAGAACTACCGGATCCGCGAGGTCGCCGACATCGTGGCCGACGTGGTGCCCGGCAGCGAGATCACGTTCGCCGCCACCGCCGGCCCCGACATCCGCAACTACCGGGTCAACTGCGACAAGCTGGCCGACACGATCGCTGCGTTCCGCCCCCGCTGGACCGTGCGGGACGGCGCCGAGGAGCTGAGGGCGGCGTTCGAGCAGGTCGGCCTCACCCCCGACGACATCACCAGCTCCCGGCTCCAACGGATCGAGCACATCAGGGCCGGCATCGACGCCGGTGCCCTCACCGGAGACCTGCGCCCCACGGAGGCCGTGCATGCGTGACGACCTCGTCTGTCGCTCGTGCGGCGAGCCCGGCCTGACCGTCTTCCTCGACCTCGGCGACACGCCCCTGGCCGACAACCTGGTCGCGCCCAACAGCGCGCCCGACGCCGACGAGACGTTCCCGCTGGAGGTGGCCTTCTGTCCCACCTGCTCGCTGGTGCAGATCACCGAGGAGGTGCCGCCGGAGAAGCTCTTCGTCGACAACTACCTCTACTTCTCGTCGTTCTCCGACCACCTGCTGCGCCACGCCCGCGACCACGCGCTCGGGCTGATCGAGCGGCGGGGACTCGGGCCGGACAGCTTCGTGGTCGAGGTCGCCAGCAACGACGGCTACCTGCTGCGCAACTTCGTCGAGCGCGGCGTCCCCGTGCTCGGCATCGACCCGGCGCCGACCCAGGCCGAGGCGGCCGAGGCCAACGGCGTGCCCACGCTCACCGAGTTCTTCGGCGACGCGCTCGCCCGGCGCATCGCCGCCGAGCGGGGACGGGCCGACGTGATCATCGCCAACAACGTGATGGCGCACGTGCCCGACCTCAACGGGTTCGTCGCCGGTTACCGCGAGCTGCTGCGCGACGGCGGCGTGGTCACGGTGGAGAACCCCTACGTCCGCGACCTGATCGACCACGGCGAGTTCGACACCATCTACCACGAGCACCACTGCTACTTCTCGTGCTCGGCCGTGAACGCGTTGGTCCGGCGCAACGGGCTGTTCCTCAACCACGTCGAGCACTTCCCGGGCCTCCACGGCGGGACGCTGCGCTGGCACATCGGCACCCGCGACGAGCCCAGCGACGCCGTCCGGAGCTACCTGCGCGAGGAGCAGGACGCCGGGATGCTCGACGTGGGCTACTACAAGGACTTCGCCACCCGGGTGCACGCGATCCGCGACGGGTTGCGCGAGCTGCTCCGTGGTCTGAAGGCCCGGGGCGCGAGCGTCGCCGCCTACGGCGCCGCCGCCAAGGGCGCGACGCTGGTCAACGTCGCCGGCATCGGCACCGACCTCGTCGACTTCGTGGTCGATCGCAACGTGCACAAGCAGGGACTGCTGATGCCCGGGGTGCACATCCCGATCGTCGGTCCCGAGGCGCTGGTCGAGCGGAGGCCCGACTACACGCTGCTGCTCGCCTGGAACTTCAAGGACGAGATCATGCGCCAGCAGGACGAGTACCGGCGTGCCGGCGGGCGGTTCATCGTGCCGGTCCCCGAGCCGGAGGTGGTGGGGTGACCGTGGCCGTCGTGGGGGCCTGCCCCGCGTGCGGCGCGGGCGGCCTCCGCCCGTTCCACAGCCAGGACCGCGTGCCCTCGCACAGCGTCCTGATGCTCGACTCGCAGGAGGAGGCCGTGCGCTTCCCGCGGGGCGACCTGCGGCTGGCGTTCTGTCCCGGCTGCGGGTTCATCACCAACACGGTGTTCGACGTGACCCTGAACGCCTACTCCGGCACCTACGAGGAGAGCCAGGCCTTCTCCCCCCGCTTCCGCGCCTTCGCGGAGGCGCTGGCGCAGCGCTGGATCGACACCTACGACATCCGTGGGAGGACCGTGCTGGAGATCGGCTGCGGCAAGGGCTGGTTCCTGCAGACCATCTGCGACCTCGGTGACAACCGGGGCATCGGCGTGGATCCCAGCGCCCGCGAGGACCGGCTGGACGATCCGGAGGGACGGATCACGCTGGTCACGGAGCTCTACTCGGAGAAGCACGCCGAGCTGGCCGCCGACGTGGTGATCTGCCGCCACACCCTCGAGCACATTCAGCCGGTGGGGGAGTTCATGCGCACGGTGCGGGCGGCGATCGGCGACCGTCCCGACACGGTCGTGCTGTTCGAGCTCCCCGACGTGCAGCGGGTGCTGGACGAGCTCGCGTTCTGGGACGTGTACTACGAGCACTGCTCGTACTTCAGTGCCGGATCGCTGGCCCGGCTGTTCCGGCGGGCGGGCTTCCAGGTGCTGGACGTGCGGCAGGAGTACGACGACCAGTACCTCACGATCGAGGCGCGGCCCTCGACGGTGCCCGCGGCCGGGGAGCCGTTGCCCATCGAGCACGACCTCGAGCGGCTCGCCAGGGCGGTCGACCGGTTCGCCCGCGAGCTCCCGCCGCGGCTCGAGGCGTGGCGCGCGCAGCTCCGCGCCATCGCCTCGAGCGGCGGCCGGTCGGTGGTGTGGGGCGGGGGCTCCAAGGGCGTCACGTACGTGAACACCCTGCAGGTGGGCGACGACATCGCGTGCCTGGTCGACATCAACCCCTTCATGCAGGGCAAGTACATCGCGGGCGCCGGGAACGAGATCGTGTCGCCCGAGCGGCTCACCGAGGTGAGGCCCGACGTGGTGCTGCTCATGAACCCCATCTACCGCGACGAGGTGCGGGCCGACCTCGACCGCCTGCACCTCGACGCGGAGCTGGTGCCGGTATGACGCACGTCCACCATGCCGCCGCACCCGCTGCGACGCCGCAGGCCGTCCGGCTGGTGTGCCCCGTGTGCGGCAGCCCCGAGGAGCGCCCGGTGGTGCGGCTGCGCCGCGTCCCCGTCATGTGCGGGACGCTCCACGCCACCCGGGAGGAGGCCCTCGCCGCCGAGGTGGGCGACATCGAGCTGGTGGCCTGCCCACGGTGCTCGATGCTGCGCAACGCCACCTTCGACGAGCGACGCATCGGCTACGACGCCGGCTACGACAACTCGCTCCACTTCTCGCCGACCTTCCAGGCGTACGCGCACGGCCTGGCCCGCCGCCTGGTCGAGCGGTACGACCTGCACGGCGTCCCCATCCTGGAGATCGGTTCGGGCAAGGGCGACTTCCTGCGCGAGCTGTGCCTCCTCGGGGGGAACCGGGCCTGGGGCTACGACCCCAGCTACGCCGGCGAGCCCGACACGCTCGACGATGACGTCACCTTCGTCGCCGGGTACTTCTCGGGCGAGCTGCCCGCGGCCCCCCGCCTGGTCTGCGCCCGCCACGTGCTCGAGCACCTCGCGGAGCCGGCGCAGCTGCTCGGGTCGGTGCGGCACGCCGCGGGCGCCGAGACCGTCCTGTACGTCGAGGTGCCCGACGCCGCGTACGTCCTGACGCCGCGCGGCATCTTCGACCTGATCTACCCCCACGTCGGCTACTTCACGGCCACCGCACTGCGCCACCTGATCGAGCGGTGCGGGTTCGCGCCACTGGAGATGGCGACGTCGTTCGGGGGCCAGTACCTGTGGGTGGAGGCCCTGAACGCCGCGGCCGACCCGCCGGCCGAGCCCCCGCGCCACGAGGTGGAGGCGGTGCTGGAGCGGTCCGCGGCCTTCACGGCAGAAGCCCGCGACATGGTGGCCCGCTGGTCGGAGCGGCTCGCCGATGCCGAGGCCGCGGGCCGCCGCGTGGCCCTGTGGGGTGCCGGGAGCAAGGGGGTGACCTTCCTCAACGTCGTCCCCGGCGGCGACCGGGTGGCCGACGTCATCGACGTCAACCCCCGCAAGCGCGGCACCTTCGTTCCGGGGACGGGCCAGATGATCTCGGGTCCGGATGAGGTCGGCCGGCTGGCGCCGGACCTCGTCATCGTCATGAACCCCAACTACGAGGCCGAGATCCGGGGTGCGCTCGATCAGGCAGGCCTCGACGCGGCCGCGGTCGCCGTGATCTGACGTGGGCGGGGCGGCGATGTCAACCACCGACCGTGGTCGTGCCCGCATCACCGTGGGAATGCCCGTGTTCGAGGGCGAGCGCCACATGGGGGAGGCGATCGATTCGATCCTGGCCCAGGACGTCGACGGCCTGGAGCTGGTCATCTCGGACAATGCGTCCACCGACGCGACGGGGGAGATCGCCCGCTCGTATGTGGCCCGCGACCCCAGGGTCCGCTACGTCCGCAACGAGCGCAACGTGGGGGCGGCACGCAACTACAACCAGCTGGTCGACCTCGCCGCCGGGACGTACTTCAAGTGGGCCGGGTACGACGACGTGCTCCGTCCCGGCCACCTGCGGCGGACCGTCGAGGTGCTGGACGCCGAGCCCGACGTGGTGATCGCCTACCCGCGCACGGACATCATCGATGCCGACGGCGCGTTCGTCCGCCACCACGACGACAACCTGCACCTGAGCTCGCCCGACCCGGTGGTCCGCGTCCGGCAGTTCGCTCGGCGGTTCACGCTGTGCAACCCCTGCTTCGGGGTCATCCGGCGTGACGCGCTGATGCGCACGAGCCTCGTGCAGCCGTTCGTGTCGTCCGATGTCCCCCTCCTCGTCGAGCTCGCCCTGCTCGGCCGGTGGCACGAGGTGCCCGAGCGGCTGTTCCTCCGGCGCATCCACGAGGCCTCGTCCCGGCAGGGGCGGGTCACGATGTCGCAGGTCGCGCGCTGGTTCGATCCCGGCCGCAGCCGGCCCCTCGCACCACGGACCCGGATGGTGGCCGAGTGCGTGCGCTCGATCGGCAGGGCGGAGCTGCCCGGTCCCGTCCGGGCGCGCGCCGCCGCTGCGTTCCTCTCCACCTGGACGCGGCGCCGGGCCCGGGTCCGGGCAGGACGAGCCAAGGCCGTGCTCCGGGGGCGGTCCGGTCCGCACGACACGACCGTGGTGGTCGCGTGACCGGGGCAGGCGTGATGGAGCCCGTCGACGTTCCGAGCCGTGCGCGACCCCGCGCCTGCGTCGTCTCCCAACGGGGCGCGCACCACCTCGCGTCCCGGTGCGTCGCCTACGAGCTCGAGGACGTCATCCGGGCCGTGGACCACGCCGAGGTACTGGTACCCCGGCCCCGTCCCGGCTTCCGGCTCGGCTACAAGGCCTCGAACCGGGTGGCGCGGCACACCGGGCTCCGGGGGCCCAACCCCGGCATGGGCCGGATCCGGCTGGAGCGGACGTACGACCTGTTCTTCGCAGCCTGCATGTTCCCGAGCGATCTCTCGTCCCTCCGCGCCGTCGAGGGCTGGAGGCGGAGGGCGGCCGTCTCGGTCTGCTGGCTGGAGGAGATCTGGGCCGGTGAGCTGTCGAAGTGGCGGGGCCAGCTCCGCCAGCTCGCCGACTTCGACCACGTCGTGCTCAACTGCGCCGGGAGCGTCGACGCCGTCCAGGAGGCGATCGGCCGCCCGTGCTCCTACCTGCCGCCCGGGGTGGACGCACTGCGGTTCTCCCCGTTCCCCGGCCTACCCCCGCGTGTCGTCGACGTGTACGGCCTGGGCCGCACCTCGCCGGCCGTGCACGCCGCGCTCCGCGACATGGCCGACCGTCACGAGATCTTCTACGTCCACGACACGCTCCGGCGGCCGGAGACCGACCGCCCCGCGGAGCACCGCCGCCTGGTCGCCGACGTCGCCAAGCGCAGCCGACTGTTCCTGGTCGACGTCGCCAAGCGCGGCCGTGGCCACGAGACGCACGGACAGCCTGAGATCGGGTTCCGCTTCTTCGAGGGGTCGGCGGCCGGTGCCGTGCTGGTCGGGCAGGCACCGGACACACCGGCCTTCCGGGAGCACTTCGGCTGGCCCGACTCGGTGATCCGCCTGCCCGAGGACCCCGCCCGGATCCCCGATGCCGTGCACGACCTGCTCAAGCAGGACCGGCGGCTCGAGCGCGCCAGCGCCCGGAACGTCGCCGCAGCGCTGCGTCGCCACGACTGGGCGCATCGGTGGCGCACCGTGCTGGAGATCGCGGGCCTCGAACCGCTCACGCCGCTCGGCGAGCGCCTCGGGTGGCTCGAGGACGTTGCCGCGCAGGTGGAGCCCGGGAGCGGTGGATGATGCCGGGCGGGCGCTCCCCGACGGGGGGAGGTCATTCAGCCGGTGCCCGCGTGGTGCGACGCCCGCTCGCGGGTCGTCGCGTCCCGGCCCCAGCCGATGGATCGGTCCCGGCGGGACCGCCAGCGGGCCACGGCCCTGGCGACCAGGTTCACCCCCGCGTAGATCACCGCGCTGGTGGCCAGCCGGGGATGGTCGACGATCGCTCGCCACCACGGGCCGACGCCCTCCCCGGCCCCCGGCAGCGGCGGCAGCCCGGCCCGCGCCGCCAGCTCGCGGTTGCCGGCGTCGATGCGGACGCGCCGGCGGACCAGGGCGCCGAGCGTCCACGGCGCCTGGATCACGAAGGGCTCGGTGGGCACGACCGCGCGCTCGGACCGGGCGAAGAGGTTGCGGGCGAAGAGGTCGTCGGCGATCACGTCGGGGAAGCGGTCGAACCGGGCACGGCCGGCGGCCGACATGGCGTAGACCCCCGAGCCCACGTGATCGGCCTGCAGGTAGGGCGTCCGCTGCCACACCGCGACGTAGGCCCGGACCGGCCAGGGGCGACCGCGGTCGTCGACGACGAGGGGTGGCGCGGCGCACAGCACCCGCGGGCCGGCCAGTGCGGTGGCCACGCTCTCGACCGCCCGGCGGGTCAGGACGATGTCGGCGTCGACGTAGAAGCGCGGGAACGCCGTGGCCACGGCGTCCCCCGCGTTGAGCGCCGCGATCTTGGACGCCGTGTCGACCTCGACCACGCGGGCGCCGTGCTCGCGGGCGATCGCCGCAGTGCGGTCGTCGCACCCGTTGCAGGCGACGACCACCTCGATCGCGTCGTCGTCGCCCTCGAGCGCGTGCAGCAGGCGGCCGATCACCGCCTCCTCGTTGTGCGCGGGGACCACGACGCTGGCGATGCAGCTACCGCCGGCCCCGCCGTCGCCTGCGCCGTCGGCCACGGCCGCCCATGGTAGTGGCCATTTCGCCCGGTGTGGTCTGCCGCGGAGCGGACCCGGAGGGGGTCGTCTCGACCACCATGAGTCGTGTTCCCTCATCAGAGCCCTTCCAGGGGATGTGCCCAGCCGGTAGAGTTCTCGCGAGCGCGGACGGGGCACTCGTCGGCGAGGCGGCGGCACGGGGTGGCGTGCCGGTCGGAGCAGGCGCATGAGGCGGAGAGGGCGGAGAGTGGCCGACGACACCGACGCGATGGCGGGTGCACTCCACGCCCGGCCCGGTCCGGCCGTGCCCCGTCGGCGGGCACGTGTCCTGATCATCGTGCAGAACCTGTCGGTCCCGCTCGACCGGCGGGTCTGGCAGGAGTGCCGCTCGCTCGTGGCCGCGGGCTTCGGGGTCTCGGTCATCTGCCCGCGTGGCCCCGGCGAGGCCGCCCACGAGGAGCTCGAGGCGGTCCTCATCCATCGCTACGCCCCGCCGCCCCAGGCGGCCGGGCCGATCGGGTTCGCCGTCGAGTTCGCCTACTGCTGGATCCGCACCGCCCTCCTGTCGCTGCGCGTGGCGCGCCGGGAGGGCTTCGACGTCGTGCAGGCGTGCAACCCACCCGACACCTACTGGGCCCTGGCCCTGGCCTACAAGGCGCTGGGCAAGCGGTTCGTCTTCGACCAGCACGATCTCAACCCCGAGGTCTACGCCTCGCGCTTCGGCCGCCGAGGTGCGCTCCACCGGCTGCTTCGTCTGCTCGAACGAGCCAGCTACGCGGTGGCGGACCACGTGATCGCCGCGAACGACTCGTACCGCGAGGTGGCGCTCCGGCGCGGCGGTGTGCGACCCGACGAGGTGACGGTGGTCCGCTCGGGCCCGGATGCCCGCGCCATGCGGCGGGCAGCGCCGGTCCCGGGGCTCCGGTGCGGGCGGAAGCACCTCTGCGTCTACCTGGGGATCATGGGCCCGCAGGACGGTGTCGACAACGCGCTCCACGCGATGCGGCGACTGGTGGACCGGGGGCGGGACGACGTCCACCTCGCCCTGCTGGGCTTCGGCGACTGCCTCGACGACCTCCGGGCCCTGACCGCCGAGCTCGGCCTGGACGACCGGGTCACGTTCACCGGCCTGGCCGGCCCCGAGACCATCCGCGCCTACCTCTCGACCGCCACGGTCGGGCTGTCCCCGGACGGCCTGAGCCCGCTCAACGACGTGTCGACCATGAACAAGACGCTCGAGTACATGGCCTTCGAGCTGCCCGTGGTGGCCTTCGACCTGAAGGAGACCCGGGTGTCCGCTGCCGGAGCGGCGCTCTACGTGCCGAGCGGCGATATCGACGGCTACGCGAGCGCGATCACCGATCTCCTCGACGACGAGGTTCGGCGCCGGGAGATGGGGACGCTCGGGCGGCGGCGGATCGAGGAGGAGCTCGCGTGGGAGCACCAGGCACCCCGGTACGTGAGCGTGTACCGCTCGCTCACCGCGGCGCGAAGCCGGAGGTCCCGGCCGGGCGATGCGCGAGATGACTAGCACTCCCGGAGCCGCGCTGCGCCGATCGCTCCCGGTGCTCCTGGCCCTTGCGGTCGGCGTCGCCGGCTCGCTGGCGTCCCCGCGGGGGGCTGCGGCCGACACGGCCGGGTTCGTCTCCGACGACTTCGACTCGCCGTCGTTGGACGACTCGCTCTGGTCGGTGGTCGACCCGGTCGGCGACGGCGAGGTCGCGACGGTCGGCGCCGGGACCGGGGACGCCCACCTGTCGCTGTCGGTGCCCGCGGGCGTGTCGCACGATGCGTGGGTCGTCAACAACTCGTTGCGGGTGATGCAGGCGGTGGGCGACGGGGACGTCGACGTCGAGGCGAAGTTCGACTCGACGCCGTCGGAGCGCTACCAGATGCACGGCCTGCTGTTCGCCCAGGACGGGGCGGTGTTCGTGCGCTTCGGTGTCCATCACGACGGGCAGGCGCTCCGGCTCTACGGGGCCACGTTCGACAACGGCGGGGTGACGACCCGCGTCAACACGAAGCTCGCCGCCGAGTCCGCGGTGCACCTGCGGGTGACGCGCAGCGGCGACAGTTGGGCGTTCGAGCACTCGGGCGACGGTGTGTCGTGGACCACGGCGGCGACGTTCGAGTTCCCGATGGAGCTGACGGCCGCGGGTCCCTTCGCCGGCAACACGGCCAGCAGCGGGGCGAGCCCGCCCGCGTACACGGCGCTGGTCGACTACGCCTTCGACGTCGCGGCTCCGGTCGACCCCGAGGACGGTTCGGGGGACCCCGAGGACCCGCCGGCGGATCCGGACGACACGCCACCGGTGATCAGCGACGTCGCCGTCGACCCGGGGACGACCACGGCGACCGTGACCTGGGCAACCGACGAGCCCGCGACCTCGGCCGTCGACTTCGGCCCCACCACCGAGTACGGCAGCTCGGTGAGCGACGCATCGCTGACGACAGCGCACTCCCTGGCGCTCACCGACCTCGATCCCGACACGACGTACCAGTTCTCGGTGACGTCGACCAACGAGGCCGGGCTGACGGCGAGCAGCCCGAACGCTGCGTTCACGACGGGCCAGGCCCAGTCACCCACCGGGTTCGTGTCCGACGACTTCAGCGGCTCCCTGGACGACGCCGTCTGGACCGTCGTCGACCCGGTCGGCGACGGTGTGGTCTCCCTCGACCAGCCGACATCCTGCGACTCCCGGTTGGCGCTCAGCGTGCCCGCGGGCGTGTCGCACGATGCGTGGGTCGTCAACAACTCGTTGCGGGTGATGCAGGCGGTGGGCGACGGGGACGTCGACGTCGAGGCGAAGTTCGACTCGACGCCGTCGGAGCGCTACCAGATGCACGGCCTGCTGTTCGCCCAGGACGGGGCGGTGTTCGTGCGCTTCGGTGTCCATCACGACGGGCAGGCGCTCCGGCTCTACGGGGCCACGTTCGACAACGGCGGGGTGACGACCCGCGTCAACACGAAGCTCGCCGCCGAGTCCGCGGTGCACCTGCGGGTGACGCGCAGCGGCGACAGTTGGGCGTTCGAGCACTCGGGCGACGGTGTGTCGTGGACCACGGCGGCGACGTTCGAGTTCCCGATGGAGCTGACGGCCGCGGGTCCCTTCGCCGGCAACACGGCCAGCAGCGGGGCGAGCCCGCCCGCGTACACGGCGCTGGTCGACTACGCCTTCGACGTCGCGGCTCCGATCGACCCCGAGGACGGCGGTGGGTGCGAGGCCGAGGCCTACGAGCTGACGACCACCGTGTCGGGAGCGGGCGCGATCGACCGGTCGCCGGACGCCGGCTCGTACGAGTCGGGCACGGTGGTCACGCTCACCGCCGTCCCCGAGTCGGGGTGGCTCTTCGAGGGTTGGGGCGGGGCAGCGAGCGGCACCGAGAACCCCACGACCGTCACCGTCACCGAGCCCTTGACCGTGTCGGCCACGTTCGTCGAGGACACCTCGCCGCCGCCGCCGCCGTCGCCGCCCGACATCGAGATCTGGTACGGCGACGAGCAGACCGTCGGTGCGCTCGGCCAGCCGCAGGAGTGGGCCAACGTCCTCGGGAACGTGTCGGACACCGACGGGATCGCGTCGCTCAGCTACAGCCTCAACGGTGGGCCCGACCAGCCGCTCAGCGTCGGGCCGGACCTGCGCCGGCTCTACGGCGAGGGCGACTTCAACGTCGAGGTCGGCTACGACGAGCTGGCACCCGGGGCCAACACCGTGGAGATCACGGCCGTCGACGGCGCGGACGAGGTGTCGACCGCCGCCGTGACGGTGCACCGGGTCACCGGGACGACGTGGCCGCTGCCGTACTCGACCGACTGGTCCACCGCGAGCGCGATCGGCGAGCGCGTGCAGGTCGTGGACGGGAAGTGGGCGCTCGACGGGGGGACGATCCGGGCCGTCGAGAACGGGTACGACCGTGCCGTGGCGCTCGGCGACCTCTCGTGGACCGACTACGAGGTGACCGTGCCCGTGACGGTGCACGGGCTCGCCCCCGGCTACGGGACCTCCGAGAGCGGCGGCCCGCTCGTGGGCCTGGGGCTGCGCTGGCGCGGCCACACCGCCGTCGGGGAGGAGCAGCCCCGCATGGGCTTCTACCCCACCGGTGCGTTCGCATGGCACCGCTGGGACCGCGACGGTGAGCGGGGCGCGTACCGGTTGACCGGCAACGACGGCTCCCCCGTGGGCGGCTTCAACAGCCCGACACTCGAGTTCGGCACCACGTACATGTTCAAGGCCCGGGTCGCGACCGTGAGCGGCGGTGCGGAGTACCGGTTCAAGGTGTGGGAGAGCGGCACGCCCGAGCCGCCGACCTGGGGCACGTCGATCGTCGAGGACGCCGGCCCCGAGGCGGGCGGGATCCTCCTGCTCGCGCATCATGTCGTCGCCGACTGGGGTGACGTGGTGGTGACCCCGATCGCGCCATGACCGGGGAGGCGTTGACCGGCCGCCCGGCAGGGCCGGGGCACGGCCGGACCTTCGGCCACGCCCTGAAGTGGTCGTACGTCATGGACGTCGGGCGGCAGGGCATGACGCTGCTCGTCACGTTCGTGCTGGCCGGGATCCTGGGGCCCGGTACCTACGGCGTGGTCGCCATGGCGGCCGTGTACATCGCGTTCCTGAGGCTGCTTCTGGCCCAGGGGATGGTGCCGGCGGTCATCCAGCGCCCCGATCTCCGGCGCGCCCACACCGACGCCGCGTTCTGGATGGTCATGGGCATGGCGATCCCGCTCGTCCTCGTCACGATCCCGCTGAGCGGCTGGTGGGCGGCGCTGAACGACACCCCGGAGCTCGGCCCGGTCGTGATGGTGCTGTCGCTGATGCTGCCCATCGAGGGCCTCAAGGTGGTGCACGAGGCGCTCCTCCGGCGCGACCTCGACATCCGCCCGCTGGCCGTGCGCACCAACGTGTCGGTGCTGGCCGGTGCGGTGGTCGGCGTGGTGCTCGCCGTGGTGCTGCGCAACGTGTGGGCGCTGGTCGCCCAGCAGCTCACCACCAGTGTCGTCGACGTGGCGATGCTGTGGCGCTTCAACCGCTGGCGGCCGCGCGCCCGCTTCGACCGGCGGGCGGCCAGGGACCTGCTGTCGTTCACGGCCGGCTCCTCGTTCGCCAGCTTCGGCGTGTTCCTGAACAACAGGGCCGACGTGCTGGTGACCGGCCTCTTCTTCGGCCCGGTGGCGGTGGGCCTGTACCGGTTCGCCAGCCGGCTGGTCGACACGGCCATCACCGTCACCGTCACCTCACTGCAGGGTGCGGCCCTGCCCGAGCTGTCGCGCCATCAGCACGACCCACGGCACTTCGCGGAGCGGTTCGTCGTGGTCGTCCGGGCCGGCGCGCTGCTGTCGCTGCCGCTCCTCGGCGTGCTGGCCGGCGTCGCCGACCCGCTGATGGGCGTGATCGGTGACCGGTGGGAGCCGGCGGTGGCCCCGCTCATGATCCTGTGCGTGATGGGCGCGGGCCGGGCGCTGACCATGCTCAACGGCCCGATGCTCCAGGCGCTCGGCCGGCCGGGCCGGCTCGCGTGGTTGGCGTGGCTGCACGCCGGCATCAGCGCCGGGTCGTTCGTCGTCGCCGGCGTGCTGCTGCGTGACGCAGCGGTCGATCGCCAGGTCGTGGGCATGTCGTGGTCGCGTGCCGTGCTGTGGGCGGGGCTCTTCCTCGTGATCAACATGGGGGTGCTCCGCTGGGCGACCGAGGTGCGGATGGCGGCGGTGGCTCGCGCCGTGGGGCCCAGCGCGCTGGCGGGCCTGGCGGGGGCTGCGGCCGGCGTGCTGGTGGGCGGCGCCACCGCAGGTCTGGCCGGCGACCTGGTGCGGTTGGTCGTGGTCGCGACCGCCGGTGCGGTGGTCGCGCTCCTGGTGCTGTACGCCACCGACGGTGTCGTGCGCACGAAGCTGGCCGGCACGCTCGCGACCCGGGGCCGGGGCGGGCAGTGGGCGGCCACCCACGCGCCGGGGTTCGGGACCGTGCACGCGGACGCCCCGCAGCAGACGCTGGAGAGCTCGTCGCCGTGACCGGCCCGATCTTCGTGGTGGGACCCTCCCGGAGCGGGACGGCGATGACGCGGGCGCTGCTCAACCGCCATCCCGACATCGGGCTGGCGGG
>JBKHJZ010000275.1:0-3283 GCA_046537875.1 Acidimicrobiia bacterium
CTGTCGGCGTACCGGTCGACGGAGGGGATGCCGTCCCCGTGCCGACCGCCGCCGGCGGCGTGGTCGTACCGGGCATCGTCGGTCCTCCGATCGTCGCGGGTCTCCCCTCGCGGCGCGCCGTCCTCCGCCCTCACGGCCTCGCCGGCGGCCACCTCGGGCACCGCCGCCGTGGGCTCATCGCCCCCCGCCGCAGCAACCGGCCGGCGATCCGTTGCCGCGGCCGGACCCGGCGGGCCTCCAGCCCGCACCGGCTCGCGCTCGGTGGCCCGGGCCCGGTCGTTCGTGGGGCGGTCGATGGCGTCCGGCAATGGCCGGTCGTGCACGATGACGAGCCGATCCGTGCATCGCGTCAGCGCCACGTACAGGGCTCGCGCACCGTGCAGGCCCTCGCGCAGGATCTCGGCCGGCTCCACCACGACGGCGCAGTCGAACTCGAGTCCCCGGCAACCGGTGGGAGACGACACCACGACCGGCCCACCCGCGTGCGCGACCTCCGGTGACCACCCGACCCCCGCATCGTCGAGCGCATCTGTGACCGCGTGGCGTTCGGTGTCGGGCACGACCACCGCGATCGACCCGGCGCCGACGAGCGAGCGCACCGTGGTGGCGAGGGTCTCGGCGAGGCCCTCGCCGGTGGGCCTGACCAGCTCGACCGCGTGCCCCGACGGGCGCAGGGCACGCGGCGGCCGCGCACCCGGTGCGACCACCGGGAGCAGACCTGCCGCGATCTCGGCGGCCTCGGCCGGCAGCCGGTAGGCGAGGCGCAGCTCGGCGGTCATCACCGGCACGCCGTCGCGCCCCAACACGCCCACCACGTCGTCCCACGAGCGGTGGGCCCAGCCACCGGTTCCCTGGGCCAGGTCGCCCAGCACGGTCATCCCGCCGGTGCGCGATCGACGGCGGATCGACTCGAGCTGGAGCGGCGACAGGTCCTGGGCCTCATGGACGACGATGTGCTCGTACGTCGCCGGCGGCCCGTTCAGCAGCTCGTCCGCCGCATCGAGAAGGGCCACGTCGTCGATCGACCACTGCCAGGAGATCACGCGCGTGTCCGGCGGGATGGTCAGCAGGCGGACCTCGTGGTCGGACAACGATCCCCCGGCCGCCGCCGCGAGCTGCCGCGGGTTGGCCAGCAGCCCGATGAGGAACGACTGGGGCGTGAGGTGGGGCCAGGCGCGGTCGAGGTAGTCGTCGATCGCGTGCACCGAGGCGCTCCTCGTGGGCACAGCCGGCGGCTCCGCAGCGGCCTCACCGAATCGCTCACCGAGGCGATCAACGACCTCGGCGAGCAGGAACGAGCGGAGCTCCCGGTGCGCCTCGTTGTGCGGCCGGTCCGCCAACTCGCGCGCCCGAGCGGCGATGCGCTCGCCGTCGAGCCGCACCCGGCGACCGTCGAGGTTGAGCTCGACCGGTCCAGCCGTGATCCGCTGGCGATGCCGCAGGCCCCGCTGGATCACCTGGAGCAGGCGGAGGTCGCCCTTGAGGCGGCTGGCCTCCGGTGGTTCGGCGCGCCCGACCCGCACCCGCGGGCCGAGCGCGCTCAGGGGCACCCGCACGGCGACATCGTCGCCGGTCGCCGGCACGACCGACGACAGCTGGCGCACGAACGACGGAGTCGGGCCGACGACCAGGATCCCGTTGTCGGAGAATCTGCCCGGATCGGCGTGGAGCAACCACGACACGCGTCGCGCACCGACCACCATCGTCCCCGTGCCCGCGCTGCCCTGCAGCAGCAGGAGCTCGTCGGCCGGGCGGCTGATCACCTCGTCCTGCGCCGCCCGGATGCTCGCGACGATGTCCGCATGCTCGCCGCCGTGCTCGCGCTCGAGTGCCTCGAGCAACGGGTCGACCGGCACCCGCCCGGCGGCCGGGAGGTTCACGCTCGCCTCCCGCTCGACAGCGCACGACCGGCGTACGCCTCCTGCTGGGGCAGCTCCGGATGCATCGGTGTTGCCACTCCCCGCTGAGATGCCGCGTGCGCCCTCCAGCTGCGCCCCTGCCGACGCGAGCGCCACGAGCCTACCGCACACCGGCGGCACGTCCCCCGACCACCGCAGGGCGGACGAATCGCACGTTCGGCCGTCGAGCGGCGATCCTGGTCGGCGTGACTGAGCACGCGCCAACGGAGCAGTCGGGTGTCCCGCCGCCGGTCCAGCGCTGCGCCGGGTTCGCCCGCAGCGAGAACCTCGTTCCGGCGGGCACGGCGGGAAGCACCCGCGGCTTCGCGGTCGTGGAGCTGTCCCTGCCGTGGCCCCGGGAGATCACCGACCACCCCGCCGTCGGCCCGGCGAGGGCGGCGCTCGCAGCGTCCGGCGTGCGCGTCCAGGCCGTGCTCCCCGGCCCGGCGAGCACCCCGCAACGCCGGCATCTCCTGTGGCTGACCCGGCCGCCGGGCGGGTTCGACCGCTACACGGCCACTCCCCTCACCGTCACCGACGCTGACCTGCCCGGAGCCCTGGAGCGCCTGGCGGCCGTGGCCGGCGACGACCCGGCCGCCGCCCTCGGCGACCCGGCCGCCAGCGCTGGCTCGAGCGAGACCCCCATCGGCCCGCATGACAGGCACGTCCTCGTGTGCGCGCACGGCCGGCGGGACGCGTGCTGCGGCAGGTTCGGCACACGCCTGTCGGCCGCGCTCCCGGATCTCGGTGCCGGCGTCCACCTGTGGCGGACGAGCCACACCGGCGGGCACCGGTTCGCGCCCACCGCGGTGCTGCTGCCCGAGGGCACGGCATGGGCGTACCTCGACGTCGACACCCTCACCGCCATCGCCGACCGCACGCTCGATCCGGACATCGCCGCCCGCCTGTACCGGGGCTGCACCGGGCTCGACGGCATCGAGGTGCAGGCGGCGGACGGCGAGGTCCTGCGCACGTTGGGGTGGGAGTGGCTCGACCACCGACGCGCCGGCGAGGTGATCGGGCGCGACGGCGGGCGCACCGAGGTGGAGATCACCGGCGAGACACGCGGTGGGAAGCGCCGGCGGTTCCGGGGGATCGTGGAGGTCACCCGCGTCCTGCCGGTGCCCGACTGCGGCAAGCCGCTCGCTGCGGCCACCAAGTCGGCACCCGAGCTCCGGGTGACGCAGCTCTCGGGCGGGTGACCGGGCCGCTCGCTTGGGAGGTCTCGTCCCGCCTCGGAGCGACGAACCGTCTCGCGGCGTGCCGCTCGCACCACCGTGGCGGGCGTGGCCGCCGCGCGCCTCCCACCGCGCCTGGCGGTGTGTCCGGCGCACACCAGGAGGGGCCTTTGTTCATCGAAACGTCATTGAATGTCTGTGCTGCTG
>JBKHJZ010000276.1:0-3272 GCA_046537875.1 Acidimicrobiia bacterium
CCGAACCGCTACTCGTAGTAGCGGAACAGGTTCTCGACCACGCACGCGGGCTTGTCGGCGCCCTCGATCTCGAAGGTGCACAGCAGCTTGGCCTGCACGCCGCCGCCGGCCACGTCGGTGACGTCGAGCAGCTCCACACCGACGCGCACCTTCGACCCGACCGGGACGGGCGCCGGGAAGCGGAGCCGGTCGGCCCCGTAGTTCACCCCCATCGTCATCCCCTCGATCTGGAGGATCCGCGGGATGAGGTAGGGCCCGAGCGAGAGCGTCAGGTACCCGTGCGCGATCGGCCCCCCGAAGGGGCTCTCCCGGCGGGCGCGCTCGACGTCCACGTGGATCCACTGGTTGTCACCGGTGGCGTCGGCGAACCCGTTGACCTGCTCCTGCGTGATCTCGACGTACTCGCTGTAGCCGAGGTGCTGGCCCACGAGCTCGCGGAGGCCGGTGATTCCCTGCACGATGGTGGTCATGCCGGCGATGATGCCCCAGCGACCGGATGCGGCGCGAACCGACGTGTGCGGGGTGGTGCTGGCCGCAGGCGCAGGCCGGCGGTTGCGTCCGCTCACGCTGGTGCGGCCCAAGGTGCTGTGCCCGGTGGACGACGTCCCCCTGCTCGACCACGCGCTGGCCCGGATGCGGGCGGTCACCCCTCACGTGGCGGTGAACGTCCACCACGGCCGCGACGCCATCGAGGCCCACCTGGCCGCCCGGGCCGCCGGGAAGGCCGGGTCACGCCGGGCGGGGCGCGACGCGGGTGCGCCCGTCCACGTCTCCGTGGAGGAGCGCGAGGCGCTCGGCACCGCCGGCGCCCTCGGCCACCTCCGCGAGTGGATCGACGGCCGGCCGGTGATCGTGGTCAACGGGGACACCTGGACACCCGGCCCGCTCGCAGCGTTCGTCGACCGGTGGGACCGGACGAGCGTGCGGGTGCTCCTCGCCGGGGAGGACCGGCTGGCGCCCACCAGCCGGATCGTGGCCTGCCTGCTGCCGTGGTCGGCGGTGGCACCGCTCGACCCGGTGCCGTCGGGCCTCTACGAGGTGGTGCTGCGCGAGCGCGCGGCCTCGGGGCTGCTCGAGGTCGTGCGGTGGGACGGCCCCTCGTACGACTGCGGCACGCCGGCCCGCTACCTGGCCGCCAACCTCGCGGCCGCGGGTGGCCGCTCGGTGGTGGGCGAGGGCGCGGTGGTCGCCGGCACGGTGGAGCGGTCGGTCGTGTGGGCGGGCGCCGAGGTGCGGGCGGGTGAGTGGCTGGTCGATGCGATCCGGACCGACGCCGACATCACGGTGCTGGTGCGTTGACACCCTCTCCGGCGAGCGGCCGCGCCCCCGCCGGGCGCAGTTCCACCCGGGCGGCCAGCTGGCCGCAGGCGGCGTCGATGTCGGTGCCCCGGTTGCGCCGGACGGTGGCGTTCACGCCGAGGTCCTCCAGCCGGCGCCGGAACCACCGGACGCCGGCCGGCGGCGTGCCGCGGGTGGCGTACCCGGGCGTCGGGTTCAGCGGGATGAGGTTCACGTGCGCGGGCAGCGGTAGCGAGCGGCTGAGATCGGCGAGCTCGCGGGCGTCGCGGTCGCGGTCGTTCGTCCCGTCGATCAGCGCCCACTCGAACGACAGGCGCCGTCCCTTGGTCCCCACGTAGTCGGCGCACGCGCGCATGAGCGTGGACAGCGGGTGCCGGCGGTTGATCGGGACCAGCTCGTCGCGCAACCGGTCGTTGGCTGCGTGCAGCGACACCGCCAGGTTCACCGGCAGCTCCTCGGCGGCCAGGCGGCGGATGCCGGGAACGATCCCCACGGTCGACAGCGTGAGGCGCCGGGCCGAGATGCCCAGCGCCCCGTGGGCGCGGCGGACCGCGGGCCACACCCGGTCGTAGTTGGCCAGCGGCTCACCCATGCCCATGAACACCACGTTGGCGAGGCGGCGGCCGTCGTCGCGCGCCCGGCGGGCGGCGCGCACGATCTGCTCGACGATCTCCCCGGTCGACAGCTGGCGCTCGAAGCCGGCCTGGCCCGTGGCGCAGAAGCCGCAGGCCATCGCGCAGCCGGCCTGGGTCGACACGCACACCGTGGTGCGGTCGGGGTAGTGCATGAGCACCGTCTCGATCCCGGGCCCGTCGTCGAGCTCGAAGAGCCACTTGACCGTCGCCCCGTCGCGGCTGGTCGACTCGCCGGCGGGCGTGAGCGCGAGCGGCAGCTCGCCCTCCAGCCGGTCCCGCAGGGCCACGGGAAGGGCCGTCAGCTCCCGGGGGGACGCGAGCTGGCGATGGATGCCGTCCCACACCTGGTCGACCCGGTAGCGCGGCTCCGCTGCGAGCAGCCGGGCGAGCGCGTCCTTGTCCAGGTCGTAGCGCGAGGGCACCGCGCCAGGCTACGGCGGAGCGACCACGCACCCGCGGTACCGGACCGGACCCCGGCGTCGCTACCGTGCTCAGCCATGACCGGACCGCCTGCCGCCGGCGACCAGCACCGGGACGCTCCGCACCAGCCGAGCAGTCCGGTGCCTCGGGTGCTGCGCGCCCGCCGGACGGGCGCGCGGGCGCTGGTCGGCGCCCGCGAGGCCGCGTCGACCGGCAGCGAACAGCACGACGTGCAGCACCGGAACATCGCCGGGGGTGCGGCGCGGGCCGCGGTCTTCGGGGTGAGCGATGGGCTCGTCAGCAACGTGGGGCTGATCCTCGGCGTCGCCGGGGCCGACCCGCAGCCCGGGGTGGTGCGGTTGGCCGGCCTGGCGGGGCTCATCGCGGGCGGGATCTCGATGGCCGCCGGCGAGTACATCTCGATGCGCGTGCAGTCCGAGCTGTTCCAGCGCGAGCTGGCGGTGGAGGCGCGCGAGCTGCGCCGCCATCCCCGGGCCGAGACCGCAGAGCTGGCACAGATCTACGAGCGGCGGGGCCTCGGCACCGACGAGGCCCGGCGGGCGGCCGAGGCCATGATGAGCGACCCGGAGACCGCACTGGAGGCGCACGCCCGCGACGAGCTCGGCATCGATCCAGCGCAGCTCGGTTCGCCCCCCGGCGCCGCGGTGTCGTCGTTCTTCTCGTTCGCCATCGGCGCGCTGCTGCCCCTGGTGCCGTGGTTCTTCGCTGGCGGCACGGCGGCCATCGTCGCGTCCCTGACCTTCGGCGTCGCCGGGGCCCTGGTGGTCGGCGGGCTGATCTCCGCCTTCACGGGGCGCCCGCCGCTCCGGGCCATGGTCCGCCAGGTGCTGTTCACCCTGGTCCCCGCGGCCATCACGTTCGCGATCGGCAGCGCGCTCGGGGTGGGCGTGGCCTGAC
>JBKHJZ010000080.1:0-13935 GCA_046537875.1 Acidimicrobiia bacterium
CCTGCTCGAGATCCCAGGGTCGCGCCTTGAACCGGTAGGGCTCGGCGGTCAGCGCCCCAACCGGGCAGATCTGCACGGTGTTGCCGCTGAAGTAGCTGGCGAACGGGTGGCCGGGGAACGTGTTGATCTGCGTCTGGTCTGCCCGGTCGATGAAGTGGATGAAGGTGTCGCCGGCCACCTCCCGGGCGAAGCGCGTGCACCGGTCGCAGAGGATGCACCGCTCGCGGTCGAGCAGCACCAGGTCGTTCACCGGGATCGGCTTCTCGAAGTGGCGCTTCTCCTCGACGAACCGGCTCTCGCCGGGACCGTGCGACATCGCCTGGTCCTGGAGCGGGCACTCGCCGCCCTTGTCGCACACCGGGCAGTCGAGCGGGTGGTTGATGAGGAGGTACTCGAGCACCCCCTCCTGCGCCTTGGTGGTGACGTCCGAGGCGGTGTCCACCGTCATGCCGTCGGCGCACTCGATCATGCACGACGGCTGCAGCGCAGGACCCCGGCCGGTGTCGATCTCCACGATGCACATGCGGCACATGCCGACCGGCCGCATCCGCGAGTGGTAGCAGAAGCGGGGGATGTAGGTGCCGGTGCGCTCGGCGGCGTCGATGACGAGCTCGCCCCGGCGGGCCTCGATCCGCCGGCCGTCGATGGTGACGCCGACGGTGGGCGGTGCGTCGCGCGTCGTGTCGCTCACGAGGGGACTCCGGCGGTCGGCGGGGTCGAGAGGTAGGCCTTGCCCTGGACCGGCACGGTCACGGCGCCGCCGCCGCAGTAGGCGTAGAACTCGTCGCGGAACCGCATGATGGCCGAGGCGATCGGCGACACGGCCGAGGGCCCGAGCGGGCAGATGGTGGTCTGCTTCGGCGGCCAGGTGATCTGGGGGCTGATGTTGTCGCTGATGTCGAGCAGCTTGTCGACGTCGCTCGGGCGGCCGTGCCCGTCGAGCATGCGGCGCAGGATCTTCTCCAGCCAGCTCGTGCCCTCGCGGCACGGCGTGCACTTGCCGCACGACTCGCGGGCGAAGAAGCGCACCAGGCGCCAGCACGCCCGCACGACGTCGGTGGTCTCGTCCATCACCACGACCGCGCCCGAGCCGAGCATCGACCCGGCCGCGCCCACCGCGCCGGCCTCGAGCGGCAGGTCGAGGTGCTCGCCGAAGAACCACGGAGCCGATGCGCCGCCGGGGATGAAGGCCTTGAGGCGGTTGCCGTGCCGGATGCCGTCGCCGTAGCGCTCGCCGTAGAGCAGGTCGCGGAACGTGGTGGTGCCGAACTCCACCTCGAACACGCCCGGGTTGCTGACGTGCCCCGACACGGCGAACAGCCGGGTTCCCCGGCTGCGCTCGGCGCCGTGCTCCGCGAACGCGCCGCCGCCGTTGGCCACGATCCACGGCAGGTTGGCCAGCGTCTCGACGTTGTTGACCACGGTGGGCTGCATGTAGAGCCCCTTGGCCGCCGGGAAGTACGGCGGCTTGAGGCGGGGCATGCCCCGCTCACCCTCGAGCGACTCCACCAGCGCCGTCTCCTCGCCCACGATGTAGGCCCCGGCCCCCCAGTGCATGACGATGTCGACCGAGAACTCGGTGCCGAGGATGCCCCGGCCGACGAGGCCGGCGGCGTAGGCGTCGTTGAGGGCCTGCACGATGCGCTCCTGGGCCAGCGCCATCTCGCCCCGCACGTAGAGGAACGCCTGGGCGGCGCCGATGGCGTAGCACGCCAGCAGGGTCCCCTCGATGAGCAGGTGGGGGTCCCGCTCCATGATGATGCGGTCCTTGTAAGTGCCCGGCTCGGACTCGTCGCCGTTCACCACCACGTAGCGGGGGAACACGCCCGGCGGGCAGAACCCCCACTTCACGCCGGCCGGGAAGCCCGCGCCGCCCCGCCCCAGCAGGCTCGCGGCCTTCACCTCCTCGGTGACCTGGGCCGGGGTCATCCCGGTGACCGCCCGCCGCAGCGCCTCGTAGCCGCCGGTGGCCCGGTACCGCTCGAGCGTGTAGCCGTCGTCCAGATCCCAGCGCGAGCTGACGATCCGGGGGATGCCGTCGGTCACCCGTCGCCTCCCGCCTCGTCGTTCAGGGCGAGCCAGGGCGGCTCCACGTTGACGCCGGGGTCGGCCACGCCGGCGCGGTTGTCGCCGAGCTGCTGGCGGACGCGGCTGAGCGTGCCGTGCCTGGGGATCTCGCCGGTCAGCCTCCCGGCCCGGAGGTCGTCGAGCAGCTGGTCCGCCTCGTCGTGGCTGACCCGGTGGACGTAGCGGTAGTTCACCTGGAGGCACGGCGCCTCGGTGCACGCGGCGATGCACTCGACGTCCTCGAGCGTGAACTTGCCGTCGGTCGTGGTGCTGCCCGAGCGGATGCCCAGCCGCCGCTCGAGGTGATCGAGCAGCTCCTCGCCCCCGACCAGCATGCACGAGATGTTGGTGCACACGTTGATCACGTACTCGCCCACCGGCTCGCGCTTGAACATCTCGTAGAACGACGCGGTGCCGAGCACCTCGGCCGGCGTGCAGCCCACCAGCTCGGCGATGTGGGTCATCGCCTCCTCGGAGACGTAGCCCTCCTGCTCCTGCGCGAGGTGCAGCAGCGGCATGAGGGCCGACTTCGGCCTCGGGTAGCGGCTGATGATCTCCTGGGCCAGCGCGGTGTTCTCGGCGGTGAGCCTCACCTGTCGACCTCGCCCATGATCGGGTCGACCGACGAGATGGTGGCCACCGCGTCGGCGATCATGCCGTCGCGCAGCATGTGCGGCAGCGACTGGAGGTTCACGAACGACGGCCCCCGGATGTGCAGGCGGTAGGGCACCGCGCTGCCGTCGCTCACCAGGTAGCAGCCCAGCTCGCCCCGCGGGCTCTCGACCGCGCAGTACACCTCGCCCGCCGGCACCTTGAAGCCCTCGGTGAAGATCTTGAAGTGGTGGATCAGCGCCTCCATCGACTCGTCGATGCGGGCCCGGGGCGGCGGGGTGACCTTGCGGTCCTGCACGCGGTAATCGCCGCCGGGCATCCGATCCAGGATCTGGCGGACGATGGACATCGATTCGCGCACCTCGTTCAGCCGGATGGCGTAGCGATCGAAGCAGTCGCCGTAGCTGCCGACGACCACCCCGAACTCCACCTCGTCGTAGCAGAGATACGGCTGCTCCCGGCGCAGGTCCCAGGGGAACCCGGTCGACCGCAGGATCGGCCCGGTGGCGCCGAGGGCGATCGCCTCCTCGGTGGTGATGACCCCCACGCCCTGCAGGCGCTCGCGCCAGATCGGCTGCCCGGTCATCAGGCGGTCGTACTCGTCGAGCCGCGGCGGGACCAGGTCGAGCACGCGCAGCACCGCGTCGCGCCAGCCGTCGGGCAGGTCGGCGGCCACGCCGCCGGGCCGGATGAAGTTGTGGTTCATCCGCAGCCCGGTGATCATCTCGAGCAGCCGCAGCGTCTCCTCGCGCTCGCGCCAGCCGAACAGCATCATCGAGATCGCACCCATGTCGAGCCCGTTGGTGGCGAGGAACAGCAGGTGCGACGCCATGCGGTTCAGCTCGCACAGCAGCATGCGGATCCACTGGGCCCGGGGCGGGATCTCGCCCTCGATGCCGAGCAGCCGCTCGGTGGCCATCGAGAACACCAGCTCGTTGAACAGCGGGGCCGCGTAGTCCATGCGCGTGACGTTGGTGGGCCCCTGGAGGTAGGTGAGCACCTCGCCGGTCTTCTCCATGCCGGTGTGGAGGTAGCCGATCACCGGCTTGGTGCGCACCACCCGCTCGCCGTCGAGCTCGAGCATCAGGCGGAGCACCCCGTGGGTCGACGGGTGCTGCGGGCCCATGTTGATGACCATGGTCCGGTCCTCCGACACCGGCTCGCCCTCGGCGACCTCGCCGAGGCGGGCGGCCTCGGCCTCCGAGAGGCGGAGGACGGCGCCGACCTCGCGGAGCAGCTCGGCGGCGGTGGCGCCCTTGCGGGGCCCCAGCTCCTGCGTGCCTTCGGAGGTGAGGGAGGTCTCATGGGAGATGCTCATGTCGTCACCTGGCGTCCTGGACGCCCTTGAACCGCACCGGGATCTCCCCGACCGGGTAGTCCTTGCGCAGGGGGTAACCCTCCCAGTCCTCGGGCATGAGGATCCGGGTGAGGTCGGGGTGGCCGGTGAAGCGGATGCCGAACATGTCGAAGACCTCGCGCTCCAGCGCCTCGGTGCCGGGGTGCACGTCGAACAGCGACGGGCAGGTGGGGTCGTCGCCGGGCACCTGCACCCGCAGCCGCAGCCGCTCGCCGGTGCCGTGCGACAGCAGGCCCACGACGACCTCGAAGCGCTCGGGCGCCACGTCGGGGGGCAGCGACCGGGGCGTGTCGTAGGCGAGGTAGTCCACCGCGGTCACGTCGACGCAGGCCAGGAACCCCTCGTCGTCGCGTAGGTCGCGCACCAGGTCGACGAGCTGGTCGCGGTGGGGGTGCAGCACGGTCTGGCCCCGGCTGTCGCTCACCGGGACGCCGTAGCGGGTCGCGGAGGCCTCGGGCGCGCCCGCCTCGCCGGCGTCGCCGGCGTCCTCGGCGTCGTCTGGCGCCACGTCGCCCGGGGCGGGCTCGGCCATGCTCAGCGGTTCCCCGCCGGCGTGAGGTCGGGGGCGGGCTGGCCGTCGCGCCGCTCGATCGTGAGCTCGGCGCCGCGCCCGGTGCGCTCCCGGCGGCGCAGGATCTCACCCGACGCGATCTGCTCGTGGAGCGTGTTGATCGAGTGGATCAACGTCTCCGGCCCCGGCGGGCAGCCGGGCGCGTACACGTCCACCGGCACGATCTGGTCGACGCCCTGCACCAGCGCGTAGTTGTTGAACATGCCGCCCGTGCTGGCGCACACGCCCATCGAGATGACCCACTTGGGCTCCATCATCTGGTCGTGGACCTGCCGGAGCACCGGGGCCATCTTCTGGGAGACGCGGCCGGCCACGATCATGATGTCGGCCTGGCGGGGCGAGGCCCGGAACACCTCCATGCCGTAGCGGGCCAGGTCGAAGTGCGGGCCGCCCGCGGCCATCATCTCGAGCGCGCAGCAGGCGAGCCCGAACGTCGCGGGCCACGACGATCGCCGGCGCGCCCACTGCACCAGATCCTCGACCCGGGCGGTGAGCGCGTTGTGGTCCATGCCCTCGAGGCCCTTCGAGATGTCCCAGCCCATCAGGCGACCACCTCCTCGCCGGAGCGGCCCTCCAGGCCGACGCGGCGGATCGTGGTGTCGGTCGTGCGTGCCTCGGACACGAGCGGCGAGGTTCGCCGCACCCTCGGCGCCGGCCCCCACTCGAGGCCGCCGTGGGCGATCTCGTACACCAGGCTGATGATCACCGGCAGGGCGAACAGCACCACCGCGACGAGGCCGAAGGCGCCGAGGTCGCGGTAGAGGACGGCCCACGGGTACAGGAAGATGATCTCGATGTCGAAGACGATGAAGATCATCGCCACCAGGTAGAAGTGCACCGGGAAGCGCCCACCCACGTGCAGGGTGGGGACGATGCCCGACTCGTACGGCGCCCGCTTGGCCACCGTCGACCGGCGGGGTGCCAGCAACCTCGACATCACCAGGCTGATCCCCGCGAACGCTGCGGCCAGCACGATCATCGTGACGACGGGGAGGTACTGGCCCATCCGGTCAACCTCCGTTGGTGGAGACGGTGGCCGGTAGCGGCGCCGCCCGGTTGGCGGCCACCCGCTTGTCGCGCTGGTGGAGCATCGCGCAGAGGAGGCCGAAGACCAGCGCGGAGCCGAGCGTCAACAGTGCGGCGGGCAGGCGGGTCTGGCCGAGGTCGCGCACCATCACCAGCGAGAGCACCTGGGCGTCCGGGTCGGGCTCGGGGGTGGGCGGCGCCTGGCCGGGCTCCGCCTCCTGGGGGATGGCCGGCTGCACCTGCACGATCATGTGGTGCGGCGGGTGCGTCAGCCGCAGCGAGTTGGTGATCCTGTTGGTGACGCGGTCGACGACGCCGTCGCCTTCGCGCTCCGGCTTGCCGCCGGTCTCGAGCACGTAGCGGTGCACGTAGTCGTCGATCGACGAGATCCCGGGGACGAGGCCGTCCTCGGTGAGCGCGGCGTCGGCCGCGGCCTGGGCCTCGGCGCGGGCGGGGTCGGCCGCGGGCAGCAGCTCCCAACCGTCGAGCGCCGCGCGGTTCTCATCGGAGACCTGCTCGGCCGCGTCGACGGTGGCCTGCTCGAGCTCGTCCGGCGGGGGCAGGCCCTGGGTCTCGATGCCGCGGGCCTCCTCCAGCAGCGCCTGGGACAGGTCACCGTGGTTGAGCTCCTCCACCTCCCAGGAGGGCCGGGCCCCGGCGGGGCCGTTGGAGGGTGCGTAGATCCACCAGACGAAGCCGTGGATGATCATCCACCCGAACAACCCGGCCAGCGCCACGAGGAACCCGAGCCGGTGCGCCAGGTTGGTGGCGAGCAGCAGGTAGACCGAGCCCATCAGCACGCCCACCCCCGCCAACACCGCGAGGATGCCCCGGATCTCCGGGTCCCAGGCGATGCCGGCCAGCACGTGGACCAGCGTCATCGGTCACGACCCCCCGTTCGAGCTCTGCGTTCCCCCGCCCGGGGCCTGCGCCCCCTCGCCGGAGGCCGGCGCCGGGGCGGCGGGCGCGTTGGTGGTGGTCTCGGCGTCCGGGAGGCTGGCGACGTAGCGGGCGATCGCCTCGATCATCTCGGGGGTCATCATCCCGTCGCCCTCGACCTCCTCGGTGTTGGGGTTGTCGCCGAAGCCGGGCATCTTGCCGCTGCCGATGCCGTTGTTGCCGTACTCCTCGCCCTCGACCGTGCCGGTGCCGATGAACTCGGCGAGCGCCTCCACCGAGGCGAACTGCCGGGGCACCACCCCGCCCGTGAGGTCGGGGCCCAACGCCCCGCTGCCGTCCGGGAAGTCCACGTACTCGCTCAGGTCGGCATCCGCGGGCTCGACCGCCCCCTCGCCCTCGGTGACGATCGACCAGCCCTTGGTGTGGCAGCGGGCGCAGGCGTAGGCACCACCCGCGGTCTCCAGGTTGAACAGCGCCTCGCCCGTGGCCGGGTTGGTGTAGTCGATCCGTTCGATGGCCGCGTCCATCGCGGCCTCGTCGGCGCCCTCCTCGGCGAGGTCGAGGTCCACGGCCAGGGCCTCCTGGGCCTGCCGCTGGGCCTCTTCCGGGGAGAGCTGGATCGAGGCGAGGTAGTCGACGATGTTGTCGATCTGCTGCTCGTTGAGCGCGCCCTGGCCGGTCTCCGCCGACCACCCGGGCATCGGCGAGAACGGCCGGCCGTGGTTGATCACGAACTCGACCTCGTCGCGCGAGTAGCGAAGCAGCACGGTGTCGAGGGCGGGGGCACGCCAGCTCACCGTGGCCACGAACTCGTCGTCCGCGTTGAGGATCGTGTGGGGCGCCACGCCGCCGGTGCCCTCGGGCCCGTGGCAGTTCTGGCACTGCGAGCCCTCGACGTACTGCTCCTCGCCCCGGCTGATGAACGTGCTCTCGAAGTTCTCCTCGGCGCCCGACATGCGGCTGGGCTCGTTGAGCCAGTACAGCGGCAGGCCGACCGCCACGACGATCAGCAGCAGCATCGCCCAGCGGAGAGTGCGGTCGAGCCTGGTGGTCTCGAGCTGGTCGTCGTCGAGGTAGGGCTTGCGGTTGGGGGCCAGCTCGATCTCGGAGCCTGCCTCGGCCCGCCCGGCGCGGGCGTTCGCCACCGCGTAGGCGGCCAGGCCCAGCAGCAGCAGCACCACCAGCACGGCGCCGACGGTGGTGACCGTGCTCGCGGCGAGCACGGCCGGTGTGGTGGTCACGGGGCTCATCAGTGGCCGCCACCTCCGGTGACGCAGTGCGGCCCCTCGGCCTCCTGGCCGGTGGTGTCGGTGCCGATCGGCGGGCCCTCGATGATCGTGCCGGTGTCGACGGTGAGGACGTCGCCGTCGATCTGCATGGCGAAGCGGTCCATGCCGCGGGGCGCCGGACCGCCCCGCTTCTCACCCACCCGGTTGTACTGCGAGCCGTGGCAGGGACACTCGAACCACTGCGAGGTGGCGCACTCCGGCACCCGGCAGCCGAGGTGGGGGCACTTCTGGTACAGGGCGATCACCCCGGCCTCCATCCCCACCAGCTCGGGCTCGCTGTAGACGGCGCGGGCCCGCTCCAGCGCCGACTCCGGGAAGCGCGTGACCCAGGTGCGGGCCTCGGGGTAGTAGGCGAACCCCTCGCCGCCGGCGATGTCGGCCTCGATGTCGGACAGCTTGCCGATCCTGATGGGCGAGCCGAAGCCGCCGGACCCGCCCGAGTACAGGAAGGCGAGCACGGCGGCGCCGAAGGTCGACAGCCCGAAGCCGAACAGCGCGACGATCGACCGGTTGAAGAACTGGCGGCGGGTGACCCCGACGGTCTCCTCGTCGGGCGGCACCCAGGGCACGGGCGCCCTCTCGGCCTCGACCGGGGCGACCTCGGCCCGCCGCGCCAGCACCGCGGCCCGCTCGACCTCGCGCCCGCTCACCGGGGCGCCGCCCCCGTCGAGGTGGACCGGGCCCCGGTCGCGGCGGATGGTCTCGCCGCTCACGGCGCCGGTGGCCCGGCTGGTGTCGCGCCGGCGCGCCGAGGCGAACAGCAGCAGGCCCGCGGCCACGACCAGCAGCGGCACGGCGATGGCGAGGATGGTGGTGGTGCTCATGGTGTCGGTGGGTGGCTCACAGCTCGAAGAACAGCCCGCCGTCCCACGGGAAGATGAAGTTCTGGCCGGGGCCACGGAAGAACGAGCCCATCATCGTCAGGACCGCCCACGCCATCAGGAACAGCGTGAACAGCGAGATGGCGAACTTGCGGTCCTCGGGCTTGTGGGACGGGTTGCGGTCGGTGAACGGGGCCAGGATCAACCCGATCAGGCCGAGGCCGGGGATGGTCACGCCGGCCACCATCGGGTGGAACATCGTGAGCATCTCCTGGAGGCCGAGGAAGTACCACGGCGCCTTGGAGGGGTTGGGCGTGTTGTTGGCGTTGGCCAGCTCGAGCAGCGGCGCGTTCACGAACACCGAGAAGACCAGCAGGAACGCGGTGCAGGCCAGTGCGGCAACGAACTCGATGCCGAGGAGGTGGGGCCACACGTGGACCTTGTCCTGGGGGACCGCCTTGACGTCCTGGATCGAGCCGGACTTGACCACCGTGAGCAGCCGCTGGGTGTGGCCGCCCGGTCCCGTGGCCACCGGGGGCGCGCCCGGGGCCGTGGGCGCAGTGGGGGCGACCGTGGTGACCGCGGTGCCCCCGCCTCCGCCGCCGTCGCCTTCCCCGCCGTCGCCGCCGCCGGCCCGGGCCTTTGCCGCCCGTGACCGCTCGAGCAGGTGCGCGGGGATGCGGCCGGCGGCCTCGCTCGTCGGCTGCCCGCCCGCCGGCTGGGCGGCCGCGGGCTGCTCACCAGCCGCGGGCTGCTCACCGGCCGGAGGCTGCTCACCGGCCGGAGGCTGCTCACCGCCGCCGTCGGGGGCGGCCTCGCCGCCGGCCTTCTTCGCCTTGGCCTTCGCCCGGGCCTCCTCGGCCCGCTTGCGCAGGTGTTCGGGGATCTCGGTCATGGATCAGCGCCTCGGTTCACAGCGGGCCGGAGATGCCGCCGTCCTTGCGGACACGCCAGAAGTGGATGGCCATGAAGATGACGATGACGAACGGGAGCAGCAGCACGTGCAGCACGTACCACCGCAGCAGGGTGTCGGTGCCGATCTCCGCGCCGCCGAGCAGCACGAAGCGCACCTGGTCACCGAACACCGGCGTGTAGCCCATCATGTTGGTGCCCACGGTCACCGCCCACAGCGCCAGCTGGTCCCAGGGCAGCAGGTAGCCGGTGAACGACAGCAGCAGGGTGAGGGTGAGCAGCACCACCCCGATCACCCAGTTGAACTCGCGCGGCGGCTTGTAGGCGCCGTGGTAGAAGACCCGGGCCATGTGCAGGAACACGGTGATCACCATCAGGTGCGCCGCCCAGCGGTGCATGTTGCGCACCAGCAGGCCGAACGTCACCGACGTCTGCAGCGAGTAGATGTCGTCCCACGCCTGCGCCGCGGTGGGGCGGTAGAAGAACATCAGGAAGATGCCCGTCACCGTGAGCAGGATGAACAGGAAGAAGCTGAGCCCGCCGAGGCACAGCGTGTAGCTCACCTTCACCGAGTGCCTCTTCACCTTCACCGGGTGGAGGTGGTAGAGGACGCTGTTCATGATCACGTACGACCGGTTCCGGGGGCTGTCGCTGTAGCCCTTCCGGAAGATCGAGCCCGGCCGGAAGATCGAGTTCCACGCCTGCGAGCCCTGGATGGTGTCGGGCAGGCCCTTGAGGGCCGACTCCATCCGCTCCCGCAGCGGGGGCTTCCTCTCGATGGTCTTGGCCACGGGATCTCCTCAGTCGCGCCGCACGGCGGGCGGGGGGAACACGAGACGGTGGGCGGAGGTGGCGGGCGCGGTCGCGGCGGTGGCTGCCATCGGGGTCATCGGGGTCACCCGAGGCGCATGCCGTAGCCGTAGCCGTGCGTGTTCGTGCGCTGGTGGACGTCGCCCACCGCCTCGGGGTCACCCACCTTGCCCATGATGATCACCCCGGTGGGGCACCGGTCGACGCACAGCGCGCAGCGGGTGCACACGTCGTCGTCGATCGTGAAGATGACGTGGTCGGACGGGTCGAGCCCGGGCTGGTCGACACCCACCGCCTGGTCGACCGCCTCGGGCGTGACCATGTGGATGCACTTCCACGGGCAGATGTCGACGCAGCCCTCGCACATGATGCACTCGGACTGGTCGATGTGGATGAACTGCTTCGGCTTCACCGCCTTGGAGAGCCAGGCCGCGTCGACCTCCTGCAGGACGTAGTCGTCGCGGAACTCCGGCATGGGCGGGTTGGCGTCGGTCTTCGCCATTGCGTCAGCCCTTCCTCACGAGCGGGCGCCCGTAGCGGGACGCCGGCACGCTGACCGGCTTCTGCTTGCCGCGGTCGTTCCAGACCGCCCAGATCCCGACGTGCAGCGCGATGCCCACGCCGTAGATGACCACCGCGACGACGTGGCCGAGCTGCTGAAAGCTCATCGTGAGCGGCTGCCAGCTCGACGGCTCGAGCAGCAGCCTGTCGTCGCGCCAGCCGAGCTCGCTCTCGGCCCAGGTGAGCCACTGGTGGGGGATCACCCCGTACCACCAGAAGAAGAGGAACATCGCGAACGTCGCCGCGGCCATCGCCCCACCCCACGACAGGGGTGCGCCGACCGGACGACGCCGGCCCTGGACCAGCACGGCCAGGACGCCTGCGAGGCCGATGACGACGGTTGCGATGAAGGCGACCAAGCGATGAGTCTCCTCGTGAAATCGCTCACAATGGACCGTACCAGACGGCACGGACCAGCGCTGCGGGCAGGTTTAGCACGGGGCCTTTGAAGGGGTCACATTCGCCACGGGCCGGTCCGGCAACCCCGCCGCAGGGCCCACCACGGCGGGCCACGGGGGCCTGCGAGCCGGGAACCGGGTGGTGCCGACCCGTGCCCACCACCGTGGCAGCCCACCCCCGCGGCGGCCAAGTCGGGCCCCGGCCCGCGCTTGGTGCGCCGCGCGGCCGCCTGCGTAGAGTGGCCGACCGAGTGAGCACGGATCCCCATCGCCGGCGCACCGGGCCCGGCGACCTGCGGTCGTGGCCCCGGTGGGCTGCGGCCCCGTGCTCGATCCGATCCCGGAGGAAGCGTTGACCGAAGTCCCCGAGCACCTTCTGAAGCGCTCCCGCGAGCGCCGCGCTGCGCTCGGCCTCGGCGGTGGCGAGGAGCCCGAGCGGGAGCCCGCCCAGGCGCAGGAGGCCGCACCCGGGGCACCGGCGCCGGCGGAGGTCGAGGCGCCGGCCGCGGCAGCTGCGCCGGCGGCCCCCGTGGAGGCGCCGGCGCCCGAACCGCCCAAGCCGGAGCCCGCCTACATCCAGGCGGCCAAGCGGCGGAAGCGGATCCCCTACTGGGCGATGACCGCGCTCGCCGCCCTCCCGCTCTGGGGCTACCTGTACGTCCGCACCCTCGAGCCGCCGCCCACCGAGGAGGCCGACCCGCTCGCCCTCGGCGCCGAGGTCTACAGCGGCAACTGCGCGTCCTGCCACGGCGGTTCCGGCGAGGGTGGATCTGGGCCCGCGTTCGTCGACGGCGCCGCCGTCGAGACCTGGCCCGACCCGCGCGACCACATGGCGTGGGTGAGCCTCGGCGCGCAGGGCTGGCCCGCAGGCACCTACGGCGCCCAGGGAGCCCAGGCCGCCCAGATGCCGCCGTTCGGGGGCACGCTCACCGAGCAGCAGCTCGCCCAGGTGGTGCTCCACGAGCGCTCGCTCGCCGGCGAGGAGGTGTCGGAGGACAACGAGGACTACGCCGACCTCTACGCCATCGCCAACGGCGAGATGACCCTCGCCGAGGCCGGGCTCGGGCCGCTCTCCGAGGAGGCCGGCGTCACCGAGGCCGACCTGGGCGGCTGACCACCGGGCCGGGGTCGCCCCCCGCCCAGGCCACCCGCTCACCCCCGACGACGAGGTGCCCATGACCGACCACCGACACGACGTGCTCGTCATCGGCGGTGGGCCGGCGGGCAGCGCCGCCGGGTTCTGGCTGGCGAAGGCGGGACACGACGTCTGCGTGGTCGAGCGCAAGTCGTTCCCCCGCGACAAGACCTGCGGCGACGGCCTGACGCCCCGGGCCGTCCACCAGCTGCGCGACATGGGGCTCGAACCGGCCATCGCCGCGCACCACCACCGCCACGACGGCCTGCGCGCGGTCGCCCACGGCATCACGCTGGAGCTCCGCTGGCCCGACCACCCGGTGTTCCCGAACTACGGCTACGTGGTCCGGCGCCGCGACCTCGACTCGCTGGTGGCCGAGAACGCGGCGGCGGCCGGTGCCGCCGTGCTGGGCGCCACCGAGGCGCTGCGCCCGCTGGTTCGCGACGGCCTGGTCACCGGCGCCGAGGTGCGGGACGCCAAGTCGGGCGAGCGCCGTGAGCTGCACGCCCGCTACGTCGTCGTCGCCGACGGCTCGCTGTCGCGCTTCGGACGGGCGCTCGGCACCAGCCGCAACAAGGCATACCCCCAGGGCATGGCGATCCGCGGCTACTACGAGAGCCCGGCGTCGTCCGATCCCTGGATCGAATCGGCGCTCGACGTCCACGACCGCGCCGGGCGGTCGATGCCCGGCTACGGGTGGATCTTCCCGCTGGGCGACGGGACCGTGAACGTAGGCATCGGCCTGCTGTCCACGTTCAGGGGCTACCGCGACGTGAACACCAGCCACCTCATGGCCGAGTGGGCCGCCACCGCCCCCGAGCGCTGGGGCATCGACCCCGACGCCATCCTCGCCCCCGCCACGGGCGGGCGCCTGCCGATGGCCGGCTCGGTCGACCCCAAGGTCGGTCCCAACTGGCTGGTCGTCGGCGACGCCGCCGGGTCGATCAACCCCTTCAACGGCGAGGGGATCGACTACGCCTACGAGACCGCGCGCACCGCCGCCGGGCTGATCGACGAGACGCTGCTGGAGGGCACCGCCCGGCCGCTCCAGCGCTACACCGCCCTGCTCGACGACGAGTACGGCCTCTACTTCAAGGTGGCCCGCAACTTCGCCCGGATCATCGGCCAGCCGGCGCTGATGCGGGAGCTGACCCGGGTGGGCATGCGCTCACGCACCCTGATGGAGTGGGTGCTGCGGATCATGGCCAACCTGCTGCGGGAGGACGAGCTGGGTCCGGCCGAGGCCGCCTACCGGACCGTGGCGCGCCTGGCCCGCGCCGTGCCCGACCCGGCCCCCACCTGAGCCCGGCAGGCCGGGCCGGTGGGCCCGGCAGGCCAGCCCCGCGCCGACGGTTCTCTGGGCGGATCCGGTGGCCTCCGCCCGTTCTCTGGGCGGATCCGGTGGCTGTGCCACGCGATCCGCCCGCGACCGCCCGGGTGCACCAGAGCACCGACCTGCACCTGATCGCACCGGTG
>JBKHJZ010000277.1:0-3246 GCA_046537875.1 Acidimicrobiia bacterium
CCACCTGGCCGCGGACCGGCGCCGGCCGTCGGTCGGCGCCGTGCGGGCGGCCCTGGCGGGGCTCGGACCACCGCAGCCGTCGGAGCGCGAGCTCGTGGGCGTCCCGCCGCTCGCCTCGGCGGTGCTGGCGCCGCTCTACGACGAGGGCGCCGAGGCCACCGTGGTGCTCACGCGCCGCACCTGGGGCGTGCGGACGCACCAGGGCGAGGTGAGCTTCCCCGGCGGGCGGGTCGAGGCCGGCGAGACGCCGCTCGACGGCGCCCGCCGCGAGGCCAAGGAGGAGATCGACCTCGACCCGGCGGCCGTCGAGGTGATCGGCGAGCTCGACCACCTGGCCACCGTGTCGAGCTGGTCGTTCATCGTCCCCTACGTGGGGGCGCTGCCGGACCGGCCGGTCACCCAGGCCAACCCCGCCGAGGTCGACGAGGTGCTCCACGTGCCGCTGTCCGAGCTGCTCGACCCGGCGATCTTCCGCGAGGAGCTGTGGCCCTTCCCCGGCGGCCACGCGCGCCCGATCGTGTTCTTCGAGCTGGTGGGCGACACGGTGTGGGGCGCCACGGCCGCGATGCTCCGCCAGCTCCTCGGCGTGGTCACCGGCACGCTGGGCCGGGGCGCCCTCGAGCACCCCTGACCGGCGGCGCCGCCGGGGCGCCTACCAGTCGGTGCTGTAGTTGGGCGCCCGCTTGGTCATGTGCACGTCGTGGGGGTGCGACTCGCGCAGCCCGGCGGCCGTGACGCGGACGAAGCGGCTGTTGCGGTGCATGTCGTCGATGGTGGCGGCGCCGGAGTAGCCCATGGCGGCCCGCAGGCCACCGACGAGCTGGTAGAGCACGTTGGCCACCGGTCCCTTGTAGGTGACCCGGCCCTCGATGCCCTCGGGCACGAGCTTGTCCTCGGCGGCCACCTCGGCCTGGAAGTAGCGGTCCTTCGAGTACGACCGGGCCTTCATCGCCCCCATCGACCCCATGCCGCGGTACTCCTTGAACCGCTCGCCCTGGTGGAGGACCACCTCGCCCGGCGACTCGTCCACCCCGGCGAGCAGGCTGCCGATCATCACCGTGTCGGCGCCGGCGGCGATCGCCTTCGCGAGGTCGCCCGAGAACTGGATGCCGCCGTCGGCGATCACCGTCACCCCGTGGCGGGCGGCCGCCGTGGCGCAGTCGTGCACCGCAGTGACCTGGGGGACCCCGACGCCGGCGACCACCCGGGTCGTGCAGATCGATCCGGGCCCGACGCCCACCTTCACCGCATCGGCGCCGGCGCCCACCAGGGCGTCGACTGCCTCGGCCGTCGCGACGTTCCCGGCCACGACCTCCACGTCGAAGCGGCCCTTGATCTGCTTGACCACGTCGAGCACGCCCAGGCTGTGGCCGTGGGCGGTGTCGACCACCAGCACGTCGACCCCGGCGTCGACCAGCCGCTCGGCCCGTGTCATGGCGTCATCGCCGACCCCGACCGCGGCGCCCACCCGCAGGCGGCCCTGGGCGTCCTGGGTGGCGTGGGGGAACTCGGTCTGCTTCTTGATGTCCTTGACCGTGATGAGCCCGCGGAGCATCCCGTCGTCGTCGACGATCGGCAGCTTCTCGATGCGGTTCTTCCAGAGGATGTCCTTGGCGTCGTGCAGCGTGGTGCCGAGCGGCGCGGTGATCAGCGGCGGCCGCCGCATCACGTTGGCGATGGGCTGGTCGACGTCCTCGATGAAGCGCAGGTCGCGGTTGGTCAGCAGCCCCACGAGCCGCCCGGCGGCGTCGGTGATCGGCACGCCGGAGATGTGGTAGCGGGCCATGACCTCGAGGGCGTCGGAGACGAGCGCCTCGGCGGGCAGCGTGACCGGGTCGACGATCATGCCCGACTGGTTGCGCTTGACCTTGTCGACCTCGGCGACCTGGTCGTCGATCGACAGATTGCGGTGGATGATGCCGATGCCGCCCGCCCGGGCCACCGCGATGGCCAGCCGGGCCTCGGTGACCGTGTCCATCGCCGCCGACACGATGGGGATGTGCAGCTCGATGGTGGGCGTGAGCCGGGTGCGGGTGCTGACCTCGGCCGGGACGACCGACGACTCACCGGGCAGGAGGAGGACGTCGTCGAACGTCAACCCCTCCTTCGCGAACTTGGGGGGAAGGTTGGTGTCTGGGGCCTCGGGGAACGGGGTGGGGCGGGAGGAGGCTTCCATGGGTTGAGTCTAGTGAGCGCCCACCCGCGTGTCGCGGTCCCTCCGGCGTGACGATCGGCGCACGAGCGGGGTCAGCTGGCGAGCGCGTCGATGGCGCACTGGGGTGACCAGTGGGGTGCGCCACCGCTGCGGGCGCGAGGGGTGTTCGGCGAGGGGGTGTGGCCCCGCCGGTGGGTGCGGTGGCGGAGCTGGGCGGTGGGCATGGTCGCGGTGGTCGCCGTGGGTGGGGGTTGGAGAGGGGTGCCATCCGGGCGGTGGAAGCGGGGCCGGCCGCCGGTCATCGTGATGTGGTAGCCGCCCTCGTGGTGGAGGCGGTGGTGGTGCCGGCAGAGCAGCACCAGGTTGTCGAGGTCGGTGGCGCCGTCCCGGGTCCAGGGCACGACGTGATGCGCGTGAAGGTGGCGGGTGGCGGCGCATCCGGGGAAGGCGCAGCCGTTGCCGTCGCGGGTGCGCAGGGCGCGGCGCTGGGCACGGTTGGCGGGGCGTTGGGTGCGGCCGAGGGCGAGGTCGACGGCGTTGTCGGAGGCCCGGTGGACGAGGGGCCGGATGGTGGCGTCGCAGGCGAGGCGCTCGGCTGTGGGGGTGGCGACCGGTGGTCCGTGCTCGAGGTGGCTGCGGGCGACCTGGTTGCCGGGGGCGAAGGCGGCGGCGTCGACGTGCAGGACGACCTGGGTGAGGTCGTCGGCGTCGTCGGGGACCGGCCCGGCGGCGAGGGCGGTGCGGGCGAGCGCGACGAGGGCGTCCGCGGTGCGGGCGGCGGACGTGTCGCGGGTGGCCAGCGTGGGATCGATCTCGCTGGGCCGTGCGACCTGTCGCGCTCGCTCGGCGTCACCGCGATCGGCGTCGCCGGAGCGGTCGGTGTGCTCCGTCGCATCGGCCCGTTCGCCATCGTCTGCACGCTCGGTGGGTCCGGCGTGCTCGGCGCGGTCCGGTTCCGAGTTGCCCGCGGCGTGCGCGGGCTCGGTGGGTCCGGCGACGTTGGCGCGCTCGACCGAGTCGGCCCGTTCGGCCAGGTCCGCCGACTCCTCGTGCTCGACCTGGTCGGCGCGCTCGGTGGGGTCCGTGGGCTC
>JBKHJZ010000081.1:0-13837 GCA_046537875.1 Acidimicrobiia bacterium
ACCGGGCCGGCGGAACCTGGGGGCGGGCGAGCCTCTCCCGGGGAGCAGCCACTCCCCGGGAGAGGTCGGGCGTCACGGGCACCGGTGAGGCCGGCCCCGCACGCGGCCGGCGTCGCGCCCGGGCGGCCCAGCGTCGGTCAGCGGGCGGGGAGGTCGCCCCAGAAGCCCGCGACGCGAGCGAAGCGGCCGTCGCGGCTCAGCTCGCCGACGTCGATCCCGGACACGACCGGGGTCCCGTCCGCCGCGTCGAGCCTCCAGGCGAAGCGGAGCTGGTCGCCGTGCTGGTCGATGCCGCTGGTGCGCTCGAGTGCGAACCCCGGGTAGTGGGTGTGCACGTTGGCGATCATCGTTGCGAGCTCGTCGTGGCCCCGGGCGTCGGCCAGCGGGTCGACGTGGCGGCCGTCGGGGTCGAAGACCTCGGCGACGAGCTCGCGCCGGCGGCCGTCGTCGGTCGCCCGCCACATGTCGAAGTAGGTGTCCACCAGCTCGGTGGTGGCATCGGTGGTGGTGGTGTCGCTCATGGCGTGCCCCTTCTGATCGTGGTCCGACACCACGACGGTCACCCGCCGGACCAGGCGGGTGCGATTACCTGCCGGGTAGCGGGACGATGACCTCGGGGGTAAGGGCCGGCGCTCCCGCTCCCCGGTACCGTGCCCGCATGAGCACCGTCTCCCCCGTGCGCCCGGAGGGCGGCGTCGGCGACCTCCTGCGCACGTGGCGCCAGCGCCGGCGCCTCAGCCAGCTGGAGCTGTCGAACACGGCGGCCGTGTCGGCCCGGCACCTGAGCTTCGTCGAGACCGGACGGGCGAGGCCGAGCCGGGAGCTCGTGCTGCACCTGGCCGAGCAGCTCGACGTGCCGCTCCGGGAGCGCAACATGCTGCTGCTGGCCGCCGGCTACGCACCGGTGTTCGGCGAGCGCTCGCTCGACGACGACGAGATGGACCCGGTGCGCAACGCCCTCGACCGGATCCTGTCGGGCCACGAGCCCTACCCGGCGGTGATCGTCGACCGGCGCTGGGACCTCGTCAGCGCCAACGGGACCGCCTTCGCCCTGTTCACGGCAGGGGTGGCACCGGAGCTGCTCGAGCCGCCGGTGAACGTGTACCGGCTGGGTCTCCACCCCGACGGGCTGGCGCCGCGCGTCCGGAACATGGCGGAGTACACGCACCACCTGCTCGCCCGGCTACAGCGCGACGTGGCCATGAGCGGCGACCCGTTCCTGGTCGACCTGCTCGACGAGGTGCGCGGCTACCCGGACCTGACGCACCCCACGTCGATGGCGGTCGACCCGGCCCGGATGCTGTTCCTGCCGATGGAGTTCACCACCGTCGACGGGCACGAGCTGTCGTTCTTCAGCACCATCGCCACCTTCGGCACCGCCCTCGACGTCACCGTGGCCGAGCTGTCGATCGAGGCGTTCTTCCCCGCCGATGCCGCCACGCGCGACCACCTCCTCTCGGGGTCACCCTGACCCGCCGGGTCCGGAACGGTCGCTCACCGCCAGCGTCTCGATCCGGGAGTGGACCGCCGCCGTGGTCCGCGTGCGGTCCCCGGTCGCGAGGAGATCCAGGAGCGCACCCCGGAGGATCGCGAGGGCGGCGGTCCGTCGTGCCTCCCCGGCCGGCGTGTCGCGCTCCCCGGGCGGCTGCGCCTCGGCCAGGAGCCCGAGCCAGTCGTCCACCGTGGCCCGGGCGAACCCCGCCCACGGCCCCTCCGGGTCGACGAGCGACCGGGCGTATCCCTCGACCCAGAGCGTGAGCAGGGGCCGGTGCTCGTCGGCGGCGAGCCAGCCCCAGAGCTCGGCGACGACCCGGTCGAGGCCCACCCCGGCGCTGCCGTCCCGCGGGCCGTCGAGCTGGCCGAGCAGCGCCAGCTCGTCGCGGCGAGCCCGGCCGAGCAGCGCCCGGACGAGCCCGTCCTTCGAACCGAACAGGTACAGGAGCACCCGCGGGCTCGATCCGATGGCGGCTGCCAGCGGCCGCAGCGTCACGTCGGCCAGGCCGTGCCGCAGGACGTAGCGGTAGGCGAGCTCGAGCAGCTCGGCCTTGCGGGCGGAGGTGTGATCGGGGGCGATGGCGCCATGGTACGCTACTGAAACAACCGTTTCAGTCAGTCACAGGTGAGTAGCTCGTCCGATGGACACACGGCGCAACTCCTCCACGGTCCGGCCGCTGGGCCGGCCGGGCGACCTGGGATGGGTCGTGATGGCGCACGGCGAGGTGTACGCCGACGAGTTCGGGTGGGACCAGACCTTCGAGGCGCTCGTGACCCGCATCGTCGCCGACTTCGCGGCCGACCACGACCCCCGCCGCGAACGGGCCTGGATCGCCGAGCGTGACGGCGAGCGGGTCGGATGCGTCTTCTGCGTGGCCGCCGACGCGACGACCGCGCAGCTGCGCATCCTGCTGGTGCATCCCACGGCGCGAGGCGCCGGCCTCGGGCACCGCCTCGTCGACACCTGCGTGCGCTTCGCCCGCGACGCCGGCTACCAGCGGATGCGCCTGTGGACCAACCATCCGCTGGAGGCGGCGCGCCGCATCTACCTCGACCACGGGTTCGTCCTGACCGCCGAGGAGCCGCACCACAGCTTCGGCGTCGATCTCGTCGGCCAGACCTACGAGCTGGACCTGCGCAGCTGATCTCCCCACTAGCGTGCGGGCCGTGAGGGAGCACGAGTTCTCCTTCGAGGTCGAGGCCACCCCGGAGGAGGTGTGGCGGGCGCTGCATCCCCGGCTCGAGCCGGGCGTGATCGAGCACGGCGACGTCCGCATCGAGATCGTGCATCCGGGCGACGAGCGTGGCCTCGGCCTCGTGAGGCACTGCACGTTCCGCGTGCCGAGGTACCTCCTCAGCGGGGGCGTCGGGCGGTCGTGGGAGGTCGTCACCGAGTCCCGCCCCTTCGAGTGGTCGCGCTACGAGGCGGTCGGCAAGCCGCTGTGGTCCAGGGCCAGCGGCTGGCACCGCATCGACCCCGTGAGCGGCGGGAGGACGAGCGTGACCTTCGGCGAGACCTACGAGGCGTTCAACCCCCTCGCCCGCCGCCTGCTCGAAGCCCGCGTCCACCGCTTCATATCGGCCGACAACGACGTGCTGGTCAGGCGGGCGGTGGAGCAGGGCGTGGCGGCTCTGCGGGCCCGCTCCCGGCGCCCGTGACCGGCCCGAACGGCGTGCCGAACGAGTCGAGGTGCGCGACCTCGGGGACGGGTCGCCGTCGCGGCCGGCCCAGCGGCGTGGCCGGCCGCCCGATCGGCACGACTGCGAAGGGCAGCACGCCGGCGGGCAGTCCGACCAAACCCGCGAGCGCCTCGGGCGCCTGGGCGGCGAGCGTCGTCATCGAGGAGCCGTAGCCGAGCGACGCCGCGGCGAGGAGCAGGTTCTGGGTCGCGGGGAACACCGACGAGGCGAGGACGGCGGCGGGCACGCCACCACGGCCGTCGCCGGCGACGACGACGAGCACCGGCGCACCGCCGTACCCCCGGTCGATGAACGCATCGACCTGTACGAACATCCGAGGGCTCAGGTTGCGGCGGGCGTGCCGGCGGCCGCCGCCCTCCCAGACCCGTCGGGTGAGGTCTGCGATCGCTCGGCGGGTTCCCGCACGGCGCACGACCACGAAGATCCAGGGCTGGCGGTTCTCGGCGCTCGGCGCATGGGTTGCCGCCCCCACCATGGTCACGAGGTCCTCGTCGGGAACGGGCTCGTCGGTGAACGCCCGGCACGCCCGCTGGCGCAGGAGGTGATCGATCACGTCCACTCCCCCGATCCTTCAGGACGAGGGGCCGCCACCCCGCTCGACCGTCCGGGCGAGGATCCCCAGCGTGGCCCGCAGCGCGCCCTCGGACAGCACCGGGAAGATGTCCGCCTCCTTCCAGGCCGGGTCGATGGAGGACCAGTCGTAGTACGAGGTCACCAGCGTGCCGTCGTCGACGGGCTCGAGCGTGTAGCCGTAGACGTGGCCGATCTGCGGGCGGATCCGACCGAGGATCGTCCACGCGATCTCGCGGTCGGGAACGAACCTCGTGATGCTGACCGTCACGTCGTAGCGGCCCAGCGGGTAGTCGTTCAGGGCCTCGCGGTCCATGTGGACGACGAAGCTGTCACCGACGGCGCCCACGGGATCGCCTTCGGCGTCCATCAGCATCCCGGAGCTGTCGATGGCCACGTGACCCCGGGGGTCGCAGAGCAGCCGGAAGATCCTCGCCGGCGCCGCGGCGATCGTCCGTTGCACCTCGAACCGCTCGCTCGCCATCTCCGCATCCTGCCACCCTCCCGTCGGGCGGGCAGGGTTTGTCGCCCTACCAGGGCAGCACCCGCTCGTCGAAGCGCCACAGGCCGGCCCGGCGGGCCGCGGCGACCGCATCGTCCTGCTCGCCGGGGAGCGGGCGGTGGTCGATGTCGCCATAGCGCGCGCTGCCGCCCACCCGGTGCTCGGGACGGTACTGGCCCATGACGTTGACGTACGTGTCGGTGGACAGCTCGCGGGCCAGCCACCCGAAGATCGCGGCCGCCTCGTGCCGCTGGCCCGGCATGAACAGGTGGCGCACGAGCACGCCCCGCCGAGCCAGGCCGTCCCGACCCAGCCGCAGCACGCCGACCTGGCGATGCATCTCGCGGATCGCCTCGCGCGCCCGCTCGGGATAGTCGGCCGCCCGGGCGAGCCTGCGTGCGGTGGCCGGCTCCCAGAACTTGAAGTCCGGCATGTAGACGTCGACCAGGCCCTCCATCAGCCGCAGCGACCCGACGGTGTCGTACGCGCTGGTGTTGTAGACGATGGGGAGCCGGAGACCCCGGTGCACGGCCGCGGCGTCGACCTTGGCCGCCAGGGTGCCCGGATCGAGGCGCCGGTAGGCGGGCTCGAACCCGTCGACGACGAAGCGGGGATCGGCCGCGGCGGCCAGGCGGTCCCGGCCGGCATCCTCGTCGTGGAGTGCGAACGGCCGCATCTGCCACCTCCGCGGCCCATGATCGCCCAGCGCACCCCGGCAGCGGTACGCGTTCGGCTCAGGTGGTGCCCGTTCCGTCGAACCAGGTGTCGGACGCCCAGCCGTCGAGGTCGTAGTCGGCCAGGCACTGCTCGACCAGCTCCTCGCACTGGTCGAGGATCCCCCTCCTCCCGGAGAACCTGGCCATGTCGAGGCGCATCTGCTCCTGGTTGCCGCTGTAGTTGATCTCGTACCACTCGTGGCGGGAGCCGAACTCGGTGCCGACCGCGTCCCAGATCAGCTTGAAGAGCTTGATGCGGTCGTGGGCGTCGCCCGTCGAGCCGCGATAGAAGCGGTCGATCAGCGGGCGCAACTGGGTGTTCTGCAGATCGAGCCTGCTCGAGGGCACCACCAGCGGGGAGCCCCCGAGGGTCTCGGCGAACAGGGCGCGCGCCGTCGGGAACGCCATCGTCCCGAAGAGCCGGACCAGCACCGCGAACTCGATCCTGGGGACGACGCTGCCGCCGGGCCCCGCCATCGGGTCGTGGCAGAGCGCGTCGGTCAGTGCCCAGATCAGGTTGCGCCAGCCCACGAGCTCGCCGAACTTGGCCTCGACGCCGCGGAACTCGTGGGTGCCGTTCGCCCTGAGGCCCCGGAGGAACAACCCACACAGGAAGTCGAGCTTCACCGCCAGGCGGGTGCCCGACTGGAGCGTGTAGCGGGGCATGAAGCCGGACTGGGCGTAGAACGAGGTGGCCCGCTCGACGTCCCGGTAGACCAGCACGTTCTCCCAGGGGATGAAGGCGTCGTCGAAGACGACGAGCGCATCGTTCTCGTCGAACCGCGACGACAGCGGGTTGTCCCAGGGCGAGCGCGCGCTGCGCTCGTAGGAGCTCCGCGAGATCAGCTGCTTGCCGGGCGTGTCCATCGGCGCGATGAACACGAGCGCGTAGTCCTCGGCCTTGCCCGGCTCGAGCTGCACGGCGCTGTTCTGGGCGACGAACGTGGCATGGGTCAGCGCCGAGCCCGTTGCCAGCATCTTGGCGCCCGAGACCACGATCCCGTCGTCGCGCTCGTCGACCACGTGCAGGTACACGTCCTCGACCTCGTGCACCGCCTTGTTCCGGTCGATCGGCGGGTTGATCAGGACGTGGTTGAGGAACAGCGCCCGCTCGGCGTAGTCCCGGTACCACCGCCTCGCACTCCGCTCGAACGGCGCATACCAGCCAGGGTCGGCGCCCAGCGTCGCCATGAACGAGGCCTTGTAGTCGGGTGTGCGTCCCATGTAGCCGTACGACTGGCGTGACCAGTGGGCGATCGCGTCGCGGGAGGCGAACAGGTCGTCCGACGAGTACGACGGCATGAAGAACCGGTGGGTGCGGATGCCGTAGCGGTCGTGCGCGGTCATGAGCTCGGCGGTCTCGGGGTCGTGCAGCGCGTCGTAGAGCCGGGCGACCGACCTCGCCGCGTTCCGGAACGCCGGGTGCTCGGTCACGTCGGCCACCTGCTCGCCGTCGATCCACACCCGGCGCCCGTCGCGCAGGCTCTCGAGGTACTGCTCCCCGGTCAGGAGCAGCGAGGTCGACGTTCCCGTCCGCTGATCGTCGATCGCCATCGCGACCCCCCTCGTGACGTGCTCGCCATGCGACCGCGCCCGTCAGCCCCCGGCAGTGCTCAGCGAGGCTACTGCGCCCGCTCCATCGTGTTCCGAGAGCTCGCCCGGCGTGGGGCCCGTCCCGGGACACGGCGAGACAGGCCGGGCACCAGCGACCACCGCATCGTCTAGATTCTGAACGGCCATCGGAAACCGGACCGCAGGGGGAGCGCGATGAAGGACCTGTCGGGCAAGGTCGCGGTCGTGACCGGCGGGGCCGGCGGCATCGGAAGGGCGCTGTGTGAGGAGCTCGTCGCCGAGGGCGCCAGGGTGGTGGTCGCCGACGTGCAGGAGGACCTGCTCGAGAAGGCCGCCGGCGAGCTGCGCGCGGGTGGCGGCGACGTGCTCGGTGTCCCCACCGACGTGTCCGACCCCGCCTCCGTGGAGGCCCTCGCCGAGCGGACCTGGTCGACCCACGGCGCATGCCACCTGCTGTTCAACAACGCCGGTGTCGGTGCGCCCGCCGCGAAGCCCTGGGAGTCGACGCCGAACGACTGGCGCTGGGTGCTGAACGTGAACGTGCTCGGGGTGGCCAACGGCGTGACGGCGTTCGTCCCCCGCATGATCGACGACGGGCACCAGGGCCACGTGGTCAACACCTCGTCGCCCAACGGTGGCATCTCCCACATGCCGACCGCCGCCGTCTACGCCGCGAGCAAGGCCGCGGTCAGCTCCTTCACCGAGACGCTCCAGAACCAGTTCCTGGCCGACGACCTGCCCCTGCGGGCCTCGGTCTTCTATCCGTCCGGCGGCCTGCTCCGCACCGGGATGTGGGAGGCGGAGAAGACCCGGCCCGCCGACCTCGCCCGCGAACGACCACGCACCACGCCGGCGATGACCGTGGAGAGGCTGGAGGAGCGGGCGAGGCAGGGCGGCTACGAGCTCCCCTGGCAGGACCTCAACGAGCTCGCCCGGGTGGTGCTCCAGGGCATCAGGGACGAGCGGTTCGTGATCATGATCGGCGCCGAGACGCTCGGCGAGCAGCTGCACGCCCGGGCCGACCACCTGGGCCGGGGCGACTGCCCGCCGCACGAGTCGCGCGGCGTGCTGGGGTGACGGGCCGGTCCGTCGCCGATCAACCTACGAAGAGTCGTCGAGCCCGGAGTAGAACTGCCTGGACCACCTGCGGTGCTCGAGGATGAGCTTCTCGGTCCTCGTGATGACCGGCGGGTCGCGGTAGACCTTGTTCTCCCAGATCGGGATGTCCTGGGACACGCCGGCGCAGAAGCTCTCGGCGGCCGCGTGCACCGCGTCCTCACCCGCCGCCTTGGGCGCGGTGAACACCCAGCGCACGTCCACGCTGTCCTCCTCGATCGGGGTGGTCGACGACAGGAAGGTCACGACGTCCGTCACCCGCAGCACGCCGAGGCCGAGGCCGAAGCCCTCGCGGACGAACGAGCCTCCACCCGCGATCGTCTTCTTGTAGGTGCCCTCGGTGATGAACTCGTCCTCCGGGATCGCGTCGCTGCCGTGCACGAACCGGAAGTGGGAGAAGTCCACGTTGTTCTCGGCCATGTCCTGGGCCGAGACGTTGATCTGGAACCGCTTGACGACGATCGGCGACCACTCGGGGTCGCCGAACTCCTCCACCTCGGGAACGTCGTAGAACGGCGGCTTCCCCTCGGCGTGGTACCACGCCCAGACCATGTGGTTGCGCTCGAGCGTCGGGTACGAGCGGCTGTGGGCCTTCGGTGGGATCCGCGTCATGTCGCCGTACGGGATCTCGGTGCACCGGCCGCTCTCGCCGTCGAACATCCAGCCGTGGAACGGGCACTGGATGCACGACCCCCGCACCCTGCCGCCCACGGCCAGGTGGGCGCCGAGGTGCATGCAGTGCGCGTCCATCACCCGGGGCGCTCCGTCCTCCGTGCGGTACAGCACCAGGTCGCGCCCGAAGTAGTGCAGGGCCCGCACGTCGCCCGGCGCGAGCTCGGCCGACTCGGCCACCACGAACCATCCGTTGGGGACGGGGAACGGGTACCGCCGGCCCGTGAAGTGGGTGATGCGCTGGCGGCGGTGCTGGTCGGCCAGCAGATCGGGGTCCCGGGGCATCGGCAGCCCGGCCGGCAGCCTGCCGTTCGGGGCCTTCTTGCGCACCGGTCCGGCCTCGTCGAGCGCATCGTGAAGATCCGTCATGGGCCCCCCGGAGGTCGCCGGACGTACAATTTCTTACTCGCGCTAGAGAATGGCACGGCTCATCTCCGGTGGCAAGGCGTCCGGTCCTGCGGACCCGCGGGGACCCGGCAGTACAGTGCGCCCATGAGCGAGCCGGCCAGCGCAGGGCCGACCGATCGCCGGCGGGTCGGCCGGCCGGCCCGGATCAGCCGCGAGATGATCGCGAAGGCCGCGAACGAGATCGGTCTCAACGGGTTGACGCTCCGGGCGGTGGCCGATCACCTCGACGTGTCGATCGCCGCGCTGTACCACCACGTCTCCGGCAAGGACGACCTCATGCGGTTGGCCGCGGAGTACTCCGCGCAACGCGTCCCGCTGCCGCAGGACCGCGGCCAGCACTGGGCGGTGTGGCTCCTCGAGTGGGCCGCCTACAACCGCGACGCCTTCGCCTCCGAGCCCGAGCTGCTGACGCAGTACCTCGACGGCGCGATCACGGCGGAGGCGATCGCCGGAAACGTCGACCGGATCCTCGGGGTGCTCGTCCGTCAGGGCTTCCCGATCATCGAGGCCATGACGGCGTACGAGCTGGTCAGCTCGTTCTCGATCGGCGCCGCGGTCGGGCTCATCCGCGAGCAGCGGGCCGCCGAGACGGGGAGCGCGACGCTGGCGCAGCAGGACCGCCTGCTCGCCGAGCTGGACGCCGACGACCTCCCCCACCTGCGCGAGCTGTGGGCGGAGTCCGCCAGGACCGCGCGCCCCTCGTTCACCGACCGGGTGACCACGATCCTCGTCGGCATCGGGCTCGAGCGGGGCGAGGATCCCGACGCGATCCGGCGGCTCGTCGCGGCGGCGTCGGGCGCACCGGGAGGCTGAGCTGCTGGATCAGGCGATGGCCTCGGCCGGCGCCTCGAGCACGACGCCCTCGCCGTGGACCTCCTCGAGCGTCGGCCCGATCCGTTCGACCAGCGGCTGCAGCGCCTCGACGTCGATCCCGTAGACCTTCGCCGCGGTGAGGCCCAGCATGCGGCGCGCCTCGTCCTCGGGAACACCGCGGAACCGCTCGCGCACGAAGTAGCGCGTGAACGGGAACGTGCCCTCGGGGTGGGGCATGTCGTTGCCCCACATGATGTTGTCCACGCCCACGTCATGCCGGCGCTCGATGTCGTCCTCGCCCGGCGTGGACGCACCGAAGAAGCAGTTGCGGTCGAGGTAGAAGCGCGGCGGGTTGGGCAGCGCGTCCCGGAACAGCGACCCCATCTTCTTGGTGTTGTGGTAGCCGTACCACTTCTCGTCCATCTTGCGGATGACGTCGGGCACCCACCAGCAGGCGTTCTCCGCCTGCGAGTACCTCAGGTCCGGGTGGCGCTCGAACACCCCCGCCCAGATGAGCACGTGCAGCGGGCGAGCCGCCCACCACCCCGCCTCGCTGGCGTAGATCGGGCCGATGCCGTACCCGCCGGTGTAGTCGCTGGGCCCCGCGCCGGAGTGGGTGTGGAGCACCAGCCCCAGCTCCTGGGTGAGCGACCACAGCGGGTCGTACCAGGGCTCGTTGTAGGGCGGGCGGTCGAACCAGCGGGTCGGGATCAGGATGCCCCGGTGGCCGAGCTCCTTCGCCTCGCGCACGAGCTGGAGCACGGTGTCCATGTCGGGGATGATCGCCGGGATCACCGCCACGCCGATCCGGCGGTGCGGGTCGTCGGCGCAGAAGTCGGCGAGCCACCGGTTGTGTGCGCGGCACCCGGCGACCGCGAGATCGGGTTCGGACTGCGAGCCGGCGGCGAGACCGGTGCCGAACGGCGATGCGGCGATGCGGCCGGTCCCCAGCACGTCGGCGTCGGGGAACAGCACCTCGGCGGCCACGCCCTCACGGTCGAGGATCCGGTTGCGCTCGGCGCCGTCGTAGGCGGCGGTGAGACCACCGTCGCCGTCGGTCGCGAGCTCCCACTCCCGCTGGAACTCGCTCTTCTCGCCCGACGCGATCGGCGACAGGGCGCGCAGCGCCTCGGCCTGCGCCCGGTGCTCGTCGAAGCGCTCGCGGTACCGGGGATCGAGGTAGTCCCGGTAGACGTCCGCCGGCGGCCCGGCGTGGCCGTCGGCCGAGATCAGCAGGTAGCGGTCCATGGGCTGCTCCTCCCTCGGGCGTCGGGCCGGCGATCACCCCGCATGACGCTGGACGAGCTCGACCTGGTAGCCGTCGGGATCGAGCACGAACGAGACGGTCACGTTCCACCGCTCCAGCCACGTCGGCTTCATCGTCTCGGCGTGGCCTGCGTCGACCGCCGCCCGGTGCAGGGCCTCGCAGTCGTCGGTGTAGACGTAGAGCTTCCACATGGCGGTGCCCATGTCGATCGGGGCGTCGTCGTCGAGCTTCTGGGCGAGCTGGATCTTGCCGCCCTTGCCGGCCCCGTTCTCCAGGATCGCCTCCCGGACGTTCGGGATGTCGGTCTGGCTGGTGCACGTCAGCCCCAGCGTCTCGTAGAACCGGATCGTTCGCGCCAGGTCGCAGACGTAGACGCAGTACTGGCCGACCCAGGCGTAGGTCCGGTCGTCGCCGTCGAGCCAGGGGTGGCGCTGGACCAGCTCGACCAGGTAGCCGTCGGGGTCACGCACGAACCCGACCGTGGTGGGCCACCGCTCCAACCGCACGGGGGGCGATTCCGACCGGTACCCGGCCTCGACGGCCGACCGGTGCAGCCGCTCGATGTCGTTGGTGTTGACGTAGAGCTTCCAGAACGCGTTGCCGTGGTCGATCGGCCCGGTGCTCTCCTTCTGCTGCGCGAGCTGGATCCTGCCGCCCTTGCCGCCCGCTTCCTCCACGATCGCCTCGGCGGCGGCGGGGATATCGGTGCGGCTGGTGTTGGTGAGCCCCAGCGTCTCGTAGAAGCGCACCGCCCGGTCGAGGTCGGTGACGTTGATGCAGTACTGGCCGAGCCAGGCATCCATGGTGGAGTTATCGTAGCTGTTTCAGAAACTCCGTCAAGAGCCGGCGACCACCTCCGCCGCCCTGCGCAGGTAGGGCCACGCCGTCGCGGGCGGGATGCCGCCGCACAGCGGGTGCAACGCGAGATACCCCTGCTCCCGGAGCAGCTCACGAGCCTCGTCCTCGGTCACGATGCGGTGCGAGCGGCGCTCCGCACGGAGCTCCTCCACCGTGGTCGCCGCGGAGAGGCTCACCGTGGTGGTGTCCCCGCCGTTCCAGCCGGCGTACGTCGTGGCGTCCCGCAGCAGGCAGGGGCCGAGCTCGTCCCACGCCCGGTCGAGGTCGTCGGCGACGAAGGTGGCCTGGGACGTCTCGGGCGACGGGAGCGTGATCTGCCCCGGCTCCCGCCCCACGGCCGCGCACTCGGCCAGGTAGGCCTCCCGCAGCTCCTCCCGATCGGTCTGCGCCAGCAGGTCGAGGCCGAACCGGGCGGCCCGGCGGGCCGCGGCGCACGACGCACCGCCGTAGGCCAGCGGTGGCCCGCCCGGCGTCGACGGCCGCGGGCGGACGCGGCCCGAGCGGGTCCCGTCCCCCACCCGGCCCTCGCGCAGCGCGTCGAGCAACACCGGGAGCCTGGCCTCCACGAGCGCGGCCCGCTCGGCGAACGGCAGGCCGTACAGCGCGAACTCCTCCGGCCGGTACCCGAGCCCGAGGACGACCGACACCCGCCCACCGCTCACCAGGTCGAGCACCACGAGGTCCTCGGCGAGCCGGACGGGGTCGTACAGCGGAAGGATCGCCGCCGCCACCAGGATGGGAACCGACTCGGTACGGCCCGCCAGGGCGGCGGCCATCATCAGCGGGGACGGCAGGTGACCCTCCGCGCTGTGGTGCTCGGAGAGCGCCACCGCGAGGCATCCGTGATGCTCGGCCCACGCGGCCATGTCGAGCGCGGCGCGGTAGAGGTCGGGCGCCGCGGCGTCGGGACCCTCGCGGAGATCGAAGCGCATCATGAACACCGGCAGCCTCCCGTCCCGTCAGGTCGCTGGCCTCGTCAGTTCCCGGCCCGCCGGGAGAGCTCCGTGCGGAGCACCTTGCCCACCTCGTTGGTCGGCAGCGCGTCGACGGCGTGGAAGGCGACGGGCACCTTGTAGGGGCTCAGGTGCTCGCGGCACAGCTCCTCCAACCCGGCCGGCGGTGCGGCGCCCGCCTCGGCGACGACGAACGCCACCGGGACCTCGCCGAGGCGCTCGTCGGGGACGCTCACGACCGCCGCGTCCGAGACGCCCGGCGCCAGCCGGAGCACCTCCTCGACCTCGCCGGGGAACACCTTGAGCCCACCCCGGTTGATCGTGTCGGAGACCCGGCCCTCGACCCACACGAAGCCGTCGCCGTCGACCCGGCCGATGTCGCCGGTGCGGAACCAGCCGTCGCCGCTGAGCCGGTCGCCGAGATCCGATCCGTCGGCGTAGCCGGCGCTCATCGCGGGGGCCTTCACCCACAGCTCACCGCTGTCCCCTGCGGGCGCGTCACGGCCCTCGGCGTCCACCACGCGCACCCGCACGCCGGCGTGCGGCCGCCCGACCGAACCCAGCTTCGTGTCCCCGTGCTCCCGGGAGTCGGCGGCGCTCCAGCCGACGATCTCGCCACCGAGCTCGGTCTGGCCGTAGCTGTTGAGGACCGCGATGCCGAACCGGTCGCGGAACCGGCGGGCCTGGAGCGGCGAGAGCGGCGCCGTGATGCTGCGGACGAACCGCAGCGGCTCGAGGTGGTCGAGCGAGGGATCGTCGGCCAGCATGGTCATGGCCGCCGGGGGCAGCACGGTGGAGCGGATGCCGAACCGCCGGACCAGCGCGGCGAACTCCCGGGTGTCGAAGCCGTCCATCACCACCACGGCGGCTCCCACCCGCAGTGCGAACAGCACGTTGTAGATCCCGGCCCACAACGAGAGCGACACGGGGATCAGGTTCGGCATCGGCGGGGCGGCGCGCCGCGTGCCGGAGCTGCGGATCTTGTCGAGCACGCCGTCGATCAACTCGATCACCCCGGAGTGGAGCAGCAGCACCGGCTTGGGGCGCCCGGTCGTCCCCGACGTGAACTGCACCAGGGCCACGTCGGGGTCGTAGCACCTCTCCCCCGACCGCTCGCCCGGGCGCTGCTGGGGCCGCCCGTCCCGCAGCACAGCCAGCGATCGCCCGCCGAACCGCCCGGCGTCGGCCGCGTCGG
>JBKHJZ010000278.1:0-3220 GCA_046537875.1 Acidimicrobiia bacterium
GCTTCTGGCAGCGGTGGGTTCGGGGTGTGCGATGTGAGTGCTGCCAGAACCGGAACGGTCTGCGTTTGCTCTCGTTGGGCGGGGTTCTGGCAGCGGTGGGTTCGGGGTGTGCGACGTGGGTGCTGCCAGAACCGGACGGTCTGCGTCAGCCGGTGAGCGAGGCGGTGGCGATGCCCCAGGGACGCAGCTCGAACGAGCCCTCGAACGGCTCGAGCGGCCGACCCCGCAGGTCGACCAGCCACCCCCGGCGACCCTCCACGCTCACCGTCGCCGTCTCGCCGGTCGGGTTGAACACCCGCAGGATGAGCGCACCGCCCTCCCGCACCACCGCCGAAACCTCGGCCCCCGACACGGTGAGGGCCGAGCCGGTGGCCGGCAGCGACGGGCCGGCACCGTGGCCACGGTCGCCGGCCGCGCGCCCGCCCTCCGCAGTGGCCAGCGGGACGAGGACATCGTCCGCCAGGGCGAAGGGGTCGATGTCGTCGCCGGCGGCGACCGCGAAGCGGCGGACGATCCGGCCCTGGAGCTGCGCGCCCTCCACCCGGATCAGCGGGCCCGCAGGCAGCGGGCGCGTCGGCATCGGCGCCTGGGAGAGCATCCCGGTGCAGCGGGCGACGGTGAGCGCCAGCTCGTGCGCGCGGCCGTCCCGAACGTCGACCAGCTCGTACTCGGTCACCCCGTCGTGCACCACGGTCAGGCCCCCGGCCTGCACGAAGCGCTGTGCCGGGAACGTCGGCAACGCCGCCTCGGTGGGACCGCCCTCGGCCTCGAGCCCACGCTCGACGACGGCGAACGCGCTCTCGGCCTGCGACCGGTCGGCCGGGTGGGGGAGCGGCAGGTGCCAGCGGAGCCGGTGGTCGCGGCTGCGGTTGTCGACGCTCACCTCGACCCGCACGGCGCGCTCCCCGGCCCGGAGCTCCAGGACGGTCAGCACCTCGTGCTCGACCTCGCCCACCCGGCGATCGAGGCCGCGGCACCGGGCGGGCCACCGGTAGCGGGCGGTCACCGCCACCCGGGCACGGAGGGGGCCGCGCTCCAGCACGGCCACGTCCACGGCGTCGGGCTCCTCGACGAGCGTGTCGTCGGCCGGGGGGCACCAGTTGTAGGTGTCGCCGCAGTCGCCGCCGTCAACCAGCCGCCCCAAACCGGGACGTCCGTCGAGGGCGAACGTGCCCGTCGTGGCGTCGACCGCCACCTCGACCAGGCCGTTGGCGACCATGACGTCGGCGGCGCCCGGTGGCGGTCCGTCGCCTCCGCTCCCGCCAGGCGCCTCCACCACCGTGACCGGGGCCGGCGCAGCGGCGTCGGTCGGTGACCAGCCGGTCCAGCCGAAGCCCGGGACCCGCCCGGCGGGCGCGAGCACCCGGACCTGCGGGTCGCGTCGCACCCGCACCCGCAGGGGCCCGGGGTGATCGAGGGCGGCGAGCGCGGCCCGCATCCGCGGCGTGACGAGCTGGCCGGTGCCCTCCCGGCGGCCGGACACCAGCGGCGTGCCGTCGTGGTCCTCGACGGTGAACGCCGAGGCGGCGCGCATCCCGTCGAGCTCCGCCACCGAGGGCAGCACCATCGCCGGCTCTCCCTCGAGCAGCACCGACTCGGCCGGGCGGGCCGACAGGAGCTGCGTGCCCTCGGGCGCCTCGGTGCCGGGCAGCACCAGCTCGACGAGGCCGGAGCGCGGGCGGGCCGACGGGTTCACCACCACCGGCCCGTCGTGGTCGACCCGTGACGCCAGGTGGGCGACCGCCCGCTCGGTGAGTCCCTCGGCGATGTCGGCCGCCTCGCCGTAGCGGTGCAGGACCGCGTCGCAGACCGCGTCGACCGAGCACGCGCACACCGAGTCGTGCGCCGCGTTCAGCACCACCGAGCGCCACGCCTCGTCGAGCAGGGCGGCGGGCCAGCGCTCGGCGGCCAGGTGGAGGGCGCTGAGCGGCTCGGCGAGTCGCTCGAGCGACCGGGTGGCGCGGGCCGCAGCGGCACGAACGTCGACCCGGTTCGACGTGACCCCCATGAGCAGATTGGCTCTGGCGCCCGAGCGGAGCTCCCCGCGCCAGCTCGGGAGGCCCTCGGTGGGCGCATGCTCGAGGTGCTCGGCGATCGAGGCGATCCGCACGTCGAGGTCGTCCTGGATGGCGTTCGCCTCGGCGACCACCCGGCCGAGCCAGGGTTGCGGCAGCTGGTGGTCGGTGCCGTTCATCCAGAGCACCGGCCCCGCGAGCAGGTCGCCCTGCAGGTCGATCCACCCCTGCACCTGGTCGACGAACGCCTTGGCGTCGTCGGGCAGCGTCGCGCCGTTGCCGTAGCCCTGGGGCAGGTACTCGGCCCGCAGGGTGGTGCCGTCGGGTGCCTGCCACCAGAACGCGCTGCGGTCGACCGCCGCCGGCACGCCCCGCCACACCACTGCGTGGCGCAGTCCGAACCCGGCGAGGATCTGCGGCATCTGGGCGACGTGGCCGAACATGTCGGGCAGGTAGCCGACCCTCATGGCGCCGCCGAAGCGGTCGGCGACGCGCATGCCCAGCTGCAGGTCGCGCACCAGCGTCTCGCCCGACACCAGGAACTCGTCGGGCAGCGTGTACCAGGGACCGACCGCGATGCGGCCGTTGCCGATGAGGCGGCGCAGGCGCCCGGCGGCCTCCGGCCGCACGGCCAGGTAGTCGTCGACCACCGCCAGCTGGCCGTCCAGCAGGAAGTGCGCGTACGAGGGGTCGCCATCCATGGCGGGCAACAGCTCGTCGAGCAGGTCGACGAGCCGCAGCCGGAACGCCTGGAACGACTGGTACCACTCGCGATCCCAGTGCGTGTGGGGCACCACATGCACCCGGCGAGGGTGCCTGTGACCTGCAGGAACACTGTGGTGGTTGGAGTTCACCCGACCCCCTCGGTTCTCAGCCAGTCCTGAGCGGTCTGGCCCAACGTCTCGTCCACGATCGCGCGTACCCGTTCCTCGTCTGCCCAGGGTCACGTATGCATAGGCCCTGCAGCAACGTCTTGATGTCTCGGCCTGACTGTCCCCCCGGGGGTACCGTCGTCGGCGACGGGCCGACGAGGACGAGGCCGGCACCGGAGTGGCGAGAGCTGCGCTATGCCGGCAGGCGACGTGCCCGTGTGAACGCCACGACCTCGCAGCCGCGCTCCAGGGGCCGGAGCTGGACATGGCCGATCGGTCGGCTCATGTGCGCGACCGACTGGGGCGGTCGTCACCGGCACGACGCCGAGCTCC
>JBKHJZ010000279.1:0-3204 GCA_046537875.1 Acidimicrobiia bacterium
CGGGTTGGCCGGATGGGTACTGGCCGGATGGGTACTGCGCCGTGCCGGGTTGGCCGGATGGGTACTCGCCCGGCTGGCGGGTCGGGTACCGGCTGGGCCCGGGCGCGTAGTGGCCGGGGCGACCGGGTTGGCCGCGCCGGTCGGGATACCGCGCCGGTCGGGGCGGGGCCGCGTACGGGTCCCGATGCCGCGCCCGGTCGTCCCAGGGCCAGCCGTCGTCGCCCGATGTGGTGTCCTGCCCGAACACGCTCGACTCCTGGGCTTCGGGCGGCTCTCCGGGACGAGGGTCGCGCCGCCAGCGTCCCGCACCTGGATCTCGCTCGGTCACGGCTCCCCCCTTCCGTCTCCGTTGCCCCGGCACCCAGCCGGCCGGCGCGGTCGCGCGGGACTGTAGCGACGCCACGGCCGCCGGGTCGGATCGAGTGCCCGCACCGCCGCACGGAGCGTGCTCGACGTGGCGCCTGGCGCCGGCCGGTCGGCGGCCGGTCGCAGGCCGGTCGCCGGCGGTCAGCCGCCGGCGATGGCGATGCGGTAGCCGCCGTCGATCTCGGTGAGCGCGCGGAGGTGGCCGTGCCGCCGGTCCCACTCGCCGGACGCGAGGTCCGCCAGGAGGCGTGCCGTGCCCCGGGCGCGGACCTCCGGGGGCAACTGGGCGAGCCACGACATCCCGGTCTGCACCCGTGGATCGGCATAGGCCGCGGGCCGGGCCCAGAAGGCGGCGCCGAACCCGTCGGAGCAGTCGGCCGGCACGGGCACCGTTCGCACGTCCCACACTCGGAGGTGCTCCCGCAGGAGGTCCTCTCCGGGCGCGTCGCGCTCGGACGGCACGCTGGTCGCCTCGGGGAAGTACTCGAGGGCCCAGAAGCCGTGCGCCTGCAACGGCTCGAAGTAGAAGACCACCTGACGGCGGGCCACCCGGCGCAGCTCCCGAAGCCCGGCCGCGCGGTCGGTCCAGTGGTGGACGGTGAGGATCGCCAACCCGGCGTCGAACGCGCCGGAGCCGAACGGCAGCGCCTCCGCCCGCGCGCGCACCACCTCTCGCGATCTGCCCGTGCGCTGGCGGATCATCTGGCCCGACGGCTCCACCGCGACGATCCGCCGGCCGGCCGGCTCGTAGTTGCCCGTCCCCGCTCCCACGTTGACGATCGTCGCGGCGTCACCCAGTGCGTCGTGGACGTGCGCCGCGATCCGGGGGTCCTCTCGGCGCGTGGACGAGTAGGAGCGGCCGATGCGCTCGTAGAGGTCGCCATCGCGGGCCACGGCCGCACACTGCCAGCCCGATGGACACGGAGACGAACGAGATCGGCATCCGGCGTGCACGGGCCACCAGCACCTTCTCGTCCCGAGCCCGGCCCGCAGGCCGTGCGCCAGCGCACTCCCCGCTTCGACGCGAAGCCGCTAGCGTCGACGCCCGTGCTGGGACCACGAGGTGAGACCGGGTGGGCGCGACGCGTCTGCACGGGGCTGACGGTGGTCGTGGCGGCCGCGGTCGTCACCGGCTGTGGCGACGACGCTCGCCCCGAGTCCCTCCTCGACGAACCGGTGCCCGAGAGCGCCGACGACGGGACGCCGACGACCACCGACAGAGACAGGACCGAGCTCGAGCGAGGGCGGTACTCGCCGGGCGACTGCATCGACTGGGAGGAGGGGCGGTCGTGGCGGGTCGACACGAAGGTGGTGGACTGCTCGTCACCGCACCAGATGCAGTTCACCGAGCGAATCGATGGGCCCGACCGGACCGACTACCCGTCCGACGACGAATGGGATGCGTACATCGACGAGATGTGCGCGCCCGCCGCAGAGCGCTTCCTGGGCACCGGGCTCGACCCCTTCGGTCGGTTCGTTCCCAGGGCGATCTACCCGCGGAGGGACGCGTGGACGCACGGCGACCGCTCCGTCTCGTGCGGAATCTTCGTCTGGCCCAATGACGCGTCGGACGGCCGGTCGACCGAGGACGCTCGAACTGCCGATCAGGCCGTTGCTTACGACGTAGGCGACTGTGTCCCCGGCAGTGCGACCGAGCTCGACCTCGCGAACCTGGTGGTTGGCTGTGACCAGCCGCACAAATGGGAGGTGACCGGGCGGGTGGACTTCGACGACCTGACGGCTCGTCCCTCGAATGACCAGATCGCTGCCCGGTGCGCGCCGATCTCGGAGTCGTACTTCGGTGGCCCGGCCGTCCCCCCGTGGGACTTCGGCTACGCGGAGCTGGCACAACAGAGCTGGGACGCCGGGACCCGGACGACCCACTGCTTCATCGGCCAGTGGGACGACGACGGCAACCTGCTGGAGATCACCGGTTCGGCCACGGGCTGAGGGCGCCCGGCGACCTCGTCCCAGCAGTTCGGGGATGCCGGGCCGGCCGCATCGGCGCAGCGGCCGACGTGGTGTGCTGCCACCGCCTTCTACCCCGGTGGGCGCTCGAGCCAGCGGCCGGGGACGCTGCGGCCCCGGGCCGGGGAGGGCCCGCTCGACGTGGTCGGGTCGCTGGACGCCCGCAGCGCAGAGTTGCACCGGGCCTGGGGTGCCCTGTCGGAGGAGCAGTGGTCGACCGTCCTGGTGGAGCCCCGGGCGAACCGGGACCTGGGCCGGGTCACGCTGGCGTCGCTGGCGCTGCTGCGGCTCACCGAGGTGGAGGTCCACGGCACCGACCTCGACATCGGCCTCCCCCACTGGAGCGACCGGTTCGTCAGGGCGGCGCTGCCCTTCCGGGTGACGAGGCTCGGGGTGCGGCGCAGCAACCACCGCCCGGTGGACGGGACGATCCGTGGGTCGTGGCTGCTGTCCGCCTCGGACGGTCCCACGTTCCTCGTCGCGGTGGGGGAGGACGGGGTGACGTCCGGACCCGCCGACCCGGGGGCCGGCGCCGATGCCACGATCGCCGGCACGAGCCGCGACCTCCTCTCGCTGCTGCTCGGCCGCCCGCCCTCGGGGCGGCTGACCATCCGGGGTGACCGGGACCTGGCTGCGGCGTTCGGTCGGGCCTTCCCCGGTCCGTAGCCCGCCGGGGCGGGGCCGACCACCGGAGACGGAGGCCGGGGACCCCTGGCGGTGGTCGAACGTGCGTTCGTAAACTGGCAGCGTGGGTTTCAACAACCCCGGCGTCCCCTGGCACGAGATCGAGCGCACGCTCTCCGACCGCAAGCCCGCCGCCGATCCGGCCGGCTGGTGGGCCCGGGGCCACGCGCACGACGGGTTCGAGCC
>JBKHJZ010000280.1:0-3182 GCA_046537875.1 Acidimicrobiia bacterium
CGGTGCTTCGTGTGCTTCCGGTGCGCCCTGTGGTCCCGGTGCGCCCGGCGTTCGCGCAGCGAGCCGGTCGGCGAGCAGGTCGACGTCCTCCCAGTGGGTGGTCCACGGCCGGCCGGCCAGCAGGCCCGCGTCCGCCAGCAGGAAGGCTCCGGTGCAGACGCTGGCCGTCACGTCCGAGGAGCCGACGAGCCGGAGGATCGTGGAGGCGAGCCCGTCGTCGGCCGTGGCCGTCGCCACGTCGACGGTCCCGGGGACGACGAGGACGTCGAGGTGGCCGGCACCCTCCGCGCCGGCCTGAGGCACCAGCCCGAGGCCACCGTACGCAGTGACCGGCTCGCCCGTGCCGGTGATGGTCACCACCTCGAACGGCGGGTCAGCCCCGTCGCGGGCGACCAGGCGCGAGGCGGTGAGGAACACCTCGTAGGGGCCGCCCGCATCCAGCAGGTCGACGCCTTCGTACAGCAGCAGCCCGACGCGCATGCCCCACCCTCCGCGCGCCCGGGCGGCGACGCAAGGACACCGGTCGCGACGAACCTGCCAACCCGCCGCCCCGCCGGCCTGCCGGCCCGCCGCCCGGCGACGTGCCGTCGTGCCGCCCGTGCCACCGGCGCTCGCACCCGGCACATCCCCCTCGCACCCGGCGAATCCCCCTCGCACCCGACACATCCCGAGGTCATGGGTTCCGGCCGACCGGGCTCGAGGCATTGGGTTCCACATCCGGAACCCATGTCCTCCGCCGGTCGTCGGCGGAACCCGGTGCCTCGGGGTGTGCGGTGGAGAGCGTCGGATCGCCCGGGCGAACGGCGTCTCACCCGGGCGGTGCCGGGCGAACGGCGTCTCACCCCGGGTGATGTCGTGCGGTCCTACCCGGTGCGCACGACCACCAGCTTGTCGGCGGCCGACTCGGCGCCCCACACCTCGCCGTCCCGACCGTGGATCTGGCGGACCTCGCCCGGCTCGCTGGGCAGCGGGTACGACGTGAACTCCTCGGTCTCCGGGTCGAAGGACACGAGGGCGTTGGCGCCGAAGTCGCTCAGCCACACGGTGTCCTGCTCGTCGACGAAGACCGCGTAGGCCATCGGGCCGTCGCCGGGCAGGCGCCACTCCTGCCAGCGCTCGGTGGACGGGTCGTACACCGCCACCTGCCCTGCGTTCCACTGGCTGGTCCAGAGCCGCCCCTCGGAGTCGGCCCACACCCGGCGCGTTCCCTGATCGGCCGTGGGAGGCTCGATCACGGTGGCGTCGCCCGTGCCGACGTCGACGTGGGCGAGGTGGTTGCCGGCCAGGGAGGCGTAGTAGATCTCGCCGTCGGGCGAAGCGTCGATGCCGTAGGGGCCGGGGCCCCGGGGGGCGTCGAACACCTCGACGTCACCGCTGTCGGGATCGAGACGGCCGTAGATGCCGGCCTGCCCGGTGAACCAGAGGATGCCGTCGCCGTCGAACGCCGGCGTGTTGAGGTTGGCGTTCTGGTCGGTGGGCAGGGGGAACGTCTCGACGTCCGATGTCGATGGGTCGACCCGCACGATCGCGTTGAGGCCGCCGTCGGTCACCCATGGCGCACCGTCGGGCCCGACGATCACGCCGTGGGGGCGGGAGCCGTCACCCAGGTCGATCTCCTCGACCCGGCCGGACTCCGGATCGAGCCGCCCGAGGCGCCCGGACCCCTGGGCCGTGTACCAGACCGTGCCGTCGTCGGCCACCGCCACGTCGTGGGGGCGTGACCCGGCCGGCACGTCGTACTCCTCGACCGTCGCCTCGGGTGCCGACGTGTCGGAGCTCTCGGGTTCGGTCGTGCTCCCGGCCGACGGACCGGTGTCGGAGCTGCCGGCCTCGTCTGCGCCATCGTCCGCGTCCTCCGAGGAGCAGCCGACCGCCAGCACGAGCGTCACCACCACACCGGCCAGCACGCCGCCGCGCGTGTGCCTGATCATCGCGGCCGACCGTAGCCGTGGTCGCCGATTGCCGCCGGCGGCCAGGGCCGGGGCAGAGGCTTTGGGCTTGGCTTCGCGCCGGGTGGACCCGGGGCGGAACCGTCGACGCCGAGCTGACGGCCGGTGGGTGACCGGCGTGCGCTCGGGCCGCCTACGAGAGCAGCCCCACCACCCGAGCGGGGTCGTCGTCGGTGAACCGGTCGCCCTGCAACCAGAGCGGCGTGCCCGCCGGCAGGTGGGCGTAGCAGGAGCGAACGAGCGCGAGGCTCCGGTGAGCGTCGCTCTCCCACGACGCCGTGCTCCCGATCGTGGCGAGATCGCTGCCGTGGTGGGTGAGGCGGTCAGCCCAACGCTCCACGTGCGCGAGCGCGGGGAGGTAGTCGCGCTTGCGGGCGTTGCACCGGTCGGCGGGCACGAGGTTCTCGATCGCATCGTTGGGCCAGCGCGACCAGGGGATGAAGTGGTCGAGCTCGACGCGGCTGCGGAGGGGGCGGTCGCAGTAGAAGCAGGTGGACCCGTGAAGGTCGACCAGCCCGGCGCGCAGTGCGGCGGGGAACGCCGCGCGCTCGGCACCGAACAGGTGCTGGTGGAGGCGTTCCTCCTCGACGGCGAGACGATTGAGGCGGGCGACCATGCGGGTCCAGTGGAGCTCGACGAGCGGGCGGACGAGCGGTGCCAGGCGGAGGAGGTGGTCCCCGGCGCCGGGCCGGAACCGCACCTGCCCGCCGCCTGCAGCGTGGAGGGCACGCAGGGCCACGGATTCGCCCCATTCGATGTCGTAGAGGAAGGGTCTGTGCTCGCGGCCGACCACCTGGAGGAGGCGGAGGGGATAGCGCGCGACGGTGGTCTCCACCGTGTCGAGGCAGCTCTCGAGCTCGTCGGGGAGCCTGGCGGCGATCTCGGCGAAGCTGCGGCAGTGGGCTGAATCGGCAGCCATGTGGAGCCGCACCACCGCACCGAGGATGGCGGACCGCTTGTTGGTGATCTGCCGCAGGATTCTGGCTTCGCCGTCGCCGGCGAGGTAGAGGCGGGTCTGCGGCAGGTACAGCCGCAACACATGGCGAGCGACGTCGCGGGTGTGCAGGGCGTCCGGTGCCCGTCCGCTGTCGTCTGCGTGCTCAGCGGATGCATCGATGAGGGCGAGGATCAGCGCCAACTTGTACGTCGCGGTCCGCTGTCCCTCGTCGATCACCTGCAGCAGGCGCTCGGCGAAGACATCCCCCTCGGTCACGAGCCCATCCTTCCAGCGGG
>JBKHJZ010000281.1:0-3171 GCA_046537875.1 Acidimicrobiia bacterium
GCCGCCGGTCACCACCGCCACCTTGCCCCGCAGGTCACTGATCATGGGATCCCCCACTCGCTGCCGGGCGGCCTCGCTGTGCGGCCCTGGCCCACGCTGCAAATCCCGTACTGTTCAACGTCCACGTCCATGCCTGTCCGCTCGGCCTCTCAGTCCTCGCCCACGGGCGACAGGTCGTCGTAGCGCTGGTGCGCGTAGGGGATCAGCCAGTCGGCGGGCACCCGGCCGACGATCTCGCCCCGCTGGACGCTCCGCCGCTCGGCGAGCGTGATGCCCCGCAGCTCGCGCACCGGGAGATCGGCCACCGGGTCGAAGCGGGACTCGCGGAGCACCACCGTGCCGTCCACGCGGCGGGCCGAGCGGGTGGTCTCGTCGCGGTGGCAGTACACGAGCGAGGCCTCGTCATCGAAGCCCTTGCCGTCGGGGGCGGGAAGGAACTTGAAGTAGAAGTCGGTGCGGGTGCCGTCGGCCACCTCCACCGGGTCGCCGACCGTGCCGGTGATCTCGATGATCGTCGTACCGAGCCGGGCGATGCTGCCCGTGACCCGGTCGCCGTCCCGCTCGAGCGCCACCTGGCCCAGCTTCTTCGGCTCGCCGAAGGTCTCGCGCCCGCCGATCACCGACTGCTCGGTGGTCATCGGCATCACGAGGGCGTACCAGCCGTCGGTGCCCTCGTGGCGGGCGGCCACCGAGAACGACCCGGCACCGAAGGGCGGCAGGCCGGGGCGCCCCAGGTCGACGGTGGCCACCGTGACCTTGACGAGCGGGTCGGCGCCCGGCTCCAGGGGCGGCGGCAGCACCGCGGCCACGATGTCGGGATCCGTGGCGTAGGTGGCGACGAGCGACGTGGCCCACGCGCCGACCGAGGTGGCCTGCACCTCGCGGTTCGCGAGCTCCTCGGGGCTCCGGGCGGCGTAGCGGATGCGTCCCATCGAGGGTCTCCTGTCGGTGCGGGATCGGCCCGGGGTCGGCTGGGGCGGGTCGGCCCGGGCGGTCTCGGGGCGGGCGGGTGTCGGGAGTGGTCGGTGGTCGGAGCGGTGAGCGAGCGATCGTGCGGTGGTCGGCTGAGGGTCTCGGCGGTCAGCGGCCGGCGGCGGCCAGGGCGAAGGCCGGGCACCGCAGCGCCTCGGCGGGGATGTCGCGGGAGTCGAGCGGGCGCGCGACCTCGTCCACCTTCGGGCCGATCCGGGCGGCGACCGGGGCGAGCGCCTCGAGGTCGAAGCCGTAGACGCGTGCCGCGTTGCCGCCCACCATCGCCGCGACCTCGTCGGTCGGGACGCCGCCGAACGCCAGCCGCAGGTGCTCGTGGCTGAACGGCCAGCAGCCCTCGCGGTGGGGGAAGTCGTTGCCCCACATGATGCGGTCGACGCCGACGGCGTGGCGCAGGCCCACCTCGTGGCGGCGGATGAAGCTGGAGCCCACGTGGCACTGGCGGGCCCAGTACTCGCTGGGCGTGAGCGACAGCCGGCCCATCACCTCGGCGCCCCAGGCGTGCTCCTGCGAGCCGGCGGCGCCGGCCATCCGGTCGCGGTAGGCGTCGAGGGTGGCGAGCTGCTCGGGGATCCAGGCGGTGCCCTGCTCGGTGAACACGAACCGCAGCGTGGGGTGGCGCTCCATCACCCCGGCGTAGATGAGCTGCCAGAGCGCCCGGTGGGCCCACCACGTGGCCTCGACCAGGAACATCACCTTGGCCTCCGGGTAGTCGCCGTAGTCGGGCGAGGCGCTGCCGGTGTGGTGGTTGAGCGGCAGGCCGAGCTCCTCGCACACGGTCCACAGCGGCTCGTAGTCGGGGGCGTACAGCGGCGGGAGCCCCGACCCGGGCGGCGCCCCCGGCAGCAGCACGCCACCCGTGAGGCCGGCCCCGGCGGCCCACCGCACCTCGGCGACGGCGGCGTCGACGTCGTGCAGCAGGATCTGCGCGATCCCCGCCCGGCGGCCGGGGGCGGCGGCGCAGAAGTCGGCGAGCCAGCGGTTGTGCGCCCGCAGCCCCTCCCACCGCAGCTCGAGGTCGCCCGCGTCGGCGGGCGGGGGCTGGTGGACCAGCGAGGCCTGCGGGAAGAACGGCGGGATCGTGTTGGGGAAGATCACCTCGGCCGCCACGCCGTCGGCCTCGAGCTCCGCGAGGCGGCGGTCGCTGTCCCAGTTGCGGGCGGCGTCCTCGCCCCTCAGGTCGTCGTACGGGTTCTGGAACGCACTTCGCCAGGCGTCGAAGTCGTCGTGGAGCCGCGTCGGCAGGTAGGGCCGGTAGTCCGCGATCGCTCCCCCGCCGTGGCAGTCGGCCGAGATGACCGTGTAGCGGTCCATGCGTCCTCACCCCCGGACCCGGCCCGCGGGCTCGCTCCGCGGACGATCTGCAAGACACCTGCGAGACACACGATGAGACAAATTCGCAGCCTGTCTCAGTGACGAACGTAACATCGGCGCATGGCCTCCACAACGGCCGATGTCGACCTCCGGGCCCGCCTGGTGGCCGCCACCGCGGCGATCATCGAGGAGCACGGCCCGTTCGCCGTGCGGATCGACGAGGTGGCCCGGCGGGCCGGGTGCTCACGGGCCACCGTGTACCGCCACGTCGCGGACAAGGACGAGCTGGTGCGCGAGGTGCTCATCGGGCGGGCCACCGCCATCGCCGAGCGGCTCGAGGCCGAGATCGACGACGACGGCGATCCCGCCGACTGGATCGTCGAGGGCCTGCTGCGCCACGCCGAGGCGGTGCGGGCCGAGCCCTGGTACCGGTCGCTCGCACGCGAGGGCGCGAGTGCCTCCGTCGCGCGCGTCGGTGGCGGGCCGGACGCGCTGATCGGGCTGGCGGCGCCGCTCGTCGCCCGCTTCCTCGACCGCCTCGCCGCCCGCGGCGCCCTGCGCCCCGGCATCACGCTGGAGGACGCCACCGAATGGCTCGTGGGCGTGCACCTCGCGCTGCTCGACCCCGTGTTCCCCGACCGCACCCGCGAGCGGCGTGCGGCCATGCTCCGCACCTTCGTCGCCTACCCGCTGCTGGCTCCCGGCACCTGACGTGGACCGGGCACGGGACCGCCCGGGGCGCGAGCACCGACGGGACAGGGACCTGGCGGCAGCATGCCCGTGCCCCGGGGTGGCCGCGTGATGTAGGCAGAGGGCATGTCCGACGCCGACGCGCTCGACCTCGCACTGCTCGTCCTCCGACTGACC
>JBKHJZ010000082.1:0-13613 GCA_046537875.1 Acidimicrobiia bacterium
CCGACTTCCAGGCCAAGCGCGAGGGCGCGATCAAGATCGTGCTCGAACCCTAGGGGTCCGGGCGCGGGCCCTACGGATCCGGGTGCCGGTCGCGCAGGGAGAGGATGCCGGCGAGGCGGGCGTGGGCGAGCGCGGCCCGTGCCGCGTTCGCGCCGCAGGCGCCGTGGACCCCGCCCCCGGGGTGCGCGGAGGCCGAGGCGAGGTAGAGGCCCCGGATCGGGGTCTCGGGCCGACCGAGCCCCGGCCACGGCCGGAACAGGAGCTGCTGGTGGAGCTGGTAGGTGCCGCCGCCGATGTCGCCGCCGACCAGGCTGGGGTCGGCCGCCTCCAGGTCGGCGGGCCCGGCGACGTAGCGGGCGAGGATGCGGTCGCGGAAGCCGGGTGCGTACGCCTCGATCCGGTCCTCGATCGCCTGCGCCACCGCGGTGACGTCGCCCGGGCGCAGTGCGCGCCCGCCGCCGCTGCCGGTGCCGTCCGCGAGTCGGGCCGGCACGTGGCTGTACGCCCAGGCCGACTCGGTGCCCGCGGGGGAGCGGGTGGCATCCGCGGTGGTCATCTGGCCGAAGATGACGAAGGGCCGCCGGGGGAGCCGCCCCGCCAGGATGTCGGCCGTCCCGAGCGACAGCTCGTCGATCGAGCCTGCGAGGTGCACGGTCCCGGCGCGGGCGACGTCGGGATCGGACCACGGCACCGGGGAGCGCAGGGCCCAGTCGACCTTCACGGTCGCCCACCCCCGCTGGAAGAGGCGGAGGCGGCGCGTGAACGGCGCCGGCAGGTGGTCGGGAGCGACCAGCCGGCGGAAGAGCACCTCGGCATCGATGGCCGCCAGCACGGCGCGCCGCGCCACCAGCGGGCTGCCCGCCACCTCGACGCCGACCGCCCGCCCGTGCCGGACCACCACCCGCTCGACGGGGGCACCGCACCGGAGCCGGCCGCCGCCGGTCTCCAGGCGCCGCACCAGAGCCCCGGTGAGCTCGCCGGCGCCGCCGACGGGCACGGGGAAGCCCACGTCCTGGCCGAGCATGGTGAGCAACCACCCGAGCGCACCGCTCGGCGCGGCGTCCGGCGACACGTCGGCGTGGAGGGCGTTGCCGGCGAGGAGCAGCCCGCCCCCCGCACCGCGGAAGTGCTCGTCGCCCATCCGCCGGACGGGGAGGAGGGCGAACCGGGCGAAGGGGAGCAGGTCGCGGCGGAGCCGGGCGGCCAGGGCTGCGAGGTGGCGCACGGGCGGCATCGGCGAGAGCATCGCCCCGAGCAGCGGCCGCCGGATGCGGTGCCAGCGGTCCACGAGCGCCAGCCATGCGTCGCCGTCCCCGGGGGCGAAGCGCTCCAGGCTGGCCGCCGTGTCGGTGGGCCGGGGGTGGAGCACGGCCGCCGGGCCGTCCGGGGTCGGGTGCGCGAGCGTGGCGGGCGCCCGGGCCCAGCGCAGGCCGTGCCGCTCGAGGCCGAGGTCGCCGAGCACCGAGGAGCCCACGGCCAGCGGGTAGAACGCGCTGAACAGGTCGTTGCGGAACCCCGGCGCGGTCACCTCGGCGGTGCGCACCGCGCCGCCGGGCTCGCCGGCCGCCTCCAGCACCAGGACGTGCCAGCCGGCGTCGACCAGCAGGTTGGCGGCCACCAGCCCGTTGGGCCCGGCCCCGATGACGATCGCGTCGTACGCCTCGACCACGTCAGGGTCCGCGACCACCGGTGGCGCCGGTGGCCGTGCGACCCGCCGCTCGCTCGTCCAGGGTCCGGGTGCGGTGCCGCGCCCGGGCGAGGTCGGAGAGCCGGCCGAGCGCCACCACGTTGCGGGCCCGGGTGAGGGCGTCGACCGGCGGGGACCAGAGGATCGCCAGCAGGCCCGATCGGCCCTCCTCGCGCATCTCGACCCGCGTGCCGTCGCCCTCGGGCTCCAGCGTGAAGGTCACGTCGGCGCTGCCGAGGGGTCCCAGCCCCGCGGCGAGCCACAGCCGGTGGGGGAGCTCGTCGGCGAGCACGGTGGTGCGGTCGCGGATGGCGACGGGGCCGACGCCGACGTGGTGGTGGAAGCTGCTGCCCTCGGCCGGCCAGCGGGCGTCGAACCAGCGGATGCGGCGGGATCCGACCACGACGCCGTCGTAGGTCCGCGCGTCGGTCAGCACCGAGGCGACGGCGTCGACGGGTGCGTCGATGTGCCGTGCGACCGTGCCCATCACAGCCCCCCGGCGGCGCGGGTGACACGGTCCTTCAGGCTGGTCGGGACGACCCGGCTCACGGCCGCGAGGCCGCTCGACCCGGGCCCGACCCGGTAGCGGAAGCGCGGGTGCCCGGCGTGGAGGGCGGCCGCCACGACGTCGGCGACCTCGGCCGGATCGCCGGCGTTGGCCGCCACCCTGTCGCCGAGGGCGATCGCCCGGTCGTACACGTCCGGCTCGAGGCTGGTGACGCGGCGCTGCCCCAGCTGGTCGCGCGCCTTGGCCCAGATCGGCGTCGCGTAGGCGCCGGGTTCGATGAGCACCACCTCCACCCCCCAGCGGGCCAGCTCGGGCCTCATCGCGTCGCTCAGCGCCCCCAGCGCGGCCTTCGCCGCTTCGTACCAGCCGAGCACGGGGCCGGTGGCGGTGCCGGCCACGGACGAGACGTTCACGATCCGCCCGCCGTCGCGCCGGCGCATGTGGGGCAGCGCGAGCCGGGTGAGCCGCGCGGGCGCCAGCACCATGAGGTCGAGATGCGCCCGGGCCTCCTCGGGAGGCACCTCGGTGACCAGGCCCACCAGCAGTGCGCCCGCCACGTTGACCAGGCCCCAGGGGCGGTGGCGGTCGATCACCTCGCGGGCGCGCCGCTCGTCGGTGACGTCCAGCACGTCGGTGACGACATCGACGCCGGCGCTGGCCGCCGCCGCCCGCACGTCCTCCTGCTGTTCCGGACGGTGCACGGCTGCGACCGTCACGAACCCCAGCTGGGCCGCCTCGAGCGCGCTGGCGAGCCCGATGCCCGACCCGGCCCCGGTGATCAGGACGACCCGCTCCACGCCGTGCTCCTACCCGGGCGCCGTCCCCGTATGCGGACCGCTGCGCGGCGGGGGTCTGTGACGTTTGTCCCCCCACCGGGTGGGCAGACGTCCCGCAGCCTGCCCCCACGACCCCGGAGACGAGCGATGGCCCTCAACCCGCTGGACCAGACCGGCATCCCGGTGGACGAGCAGACCCGCAACTGGTCGGAGCTGAACGTCACGCCCTACGACAAGCACACCGTCGATCCGTTCACCCGCACGCGGGTCATCCTGATGAACGGGATCGAGGTGGAGTCGATCCTGTTCTCCCACCAGTTCGCCCGGCACACCGACGACATCGACCTGAAGCGGGCGCTGGCGATGAACCGCCGGATCGACCAGCAGCAACAGAAGGCCGTCAACGGGTTGAACCCCGGCGAGCAGACGGCCCTGGAGACGACCATCGGCTACGAGCAGGTGGCTGTCGACCTCACGGCCTGGCTCGCCCGCAACGAGCCCGACCCGCAGCTGAAGGCGGCGCTCGACTTCGCGCTGCTCGAGGACTTCGACCACCTCTACCGCTACGCCAACCTCTACGACCTGCTCCACGGCGGGCGGGCGGAGGACATCACCGGCCACCTCACGGAGATCACACCCGGCCGGCCGACCTTCCTCGAGCACCGGCATCCCTACGACGACGTGCGGCCCCACGTGGAGACCCACTCGGTCGATCCGCTGTCGCGCATGCACGTGATGACGATCGTCGCCGCCGAGCAGCAGACGATGAACTTCTACATGAACCACGGCACCGACTGGATCGACCCGATCGCCCGCGGGTTGTACGCCGAGATCGCCCAGATCGAGGAGCAGCACGTGACGCACTACGAGTCGCTGCTCGACCCGCTCGACTCGTGGATCGCCACCTGGGTGTTCCACGAGTACAACGAGGTCTACCTGTACTGGTCGATGATGCAGCAGGAGAGCGATCGGCGCATCAAGGCGATGTGGGAGCTCAACTGCAACATGGAGATCGGCCAGCTCCAGGTCGCCTGCGACATGATGCGGCGCTACGAGGGCCGGGAGCCGGGTGAGCTCCTGCCGCCGTCGCTGCCGGAGACCCCGGTGACCTTCGAGCCCAACAAGGACTACGTGCGCCAGGTCCTCGCCGAGCAGGTCGACCTGCGGGCCGACGGCCTCCGCTACGTCGACGTGAACGAGCTGCCGGAGGACCACCGCTACTTCGCCCTGCAGGCCACGATCAACGAGGGCGGCGCACCGAGCGAGCAGGTGATCGAGCAGACGCGCCAGCGCCGGCAGCACGACCACCGCGACGAGACCGAGGGCGCCAACCCCGTCGAGAACCTGCGGGAGCCCACCGCCTGAGGTGATCAGACACCGGGCGGCACCGTCCGCCCGGCGGCGCCCGATCCACGCACGATCCAGGAGGACCCCATGGCCACCCTCACACCCACCGCCGCGACGGGCGCACGGTCGACGCCCGTCGAGATGACCTACATCGACCCGGCCCGCCAGATCGGCGACGGCGAGCGCGAGGGCTTCCTCGAGGGCTCGGGACTCAACGGGGCGTTCGTCGCCGACCTGCTGAGCGACATGACGGCCCACGAGCGCGCCGGCGCCATGCTCTACCGCTCGGTGGCCCAGCGCACCCACAACCCGGTGCTCGAGGAGCGCTACCGGCATTTCGGCGACGAGACCACCGAGCACGTCGACGTCCTCGAGGGCCTCATCGGCGAGCTCGGTGGGGATCCCGGCTATGTGAGCCCGGCCGCCCGGGCCACCGAGAAGAGCGGCCTGGGCCTGGTCGAGTCCACCTTCCTGCTCTCGGGGTCGGTGGACCTGATGACGCAGGAGCTGGTGATGCTGGACGCGGTCCTGCTGGCCGAGACCAAGGACCAGGCCAACTGGGCGGCCCTCTCGACGCTGGCCGGGGAGCTCCCTGACGGCGACGTCCGTGCGGCGTTCCAGCGGGCCATCGACCAGGTGGTCCCCCGGGAAGACGAGCACCTCGCGTGGGCGCGCGACATGCGGGCCAGACTGATCCGCACGCAGGCGAAGAGCGGCACGATGGCGAAGATGGGGGCCAAGGCCGAGGAGATGATCGCCCGCATCCGCGGCCTCCTGGACTAGTCCCACAGGGCCCCCGATGTAGCTCGCACGGGCGGTGGCGGGCCGCCGTGCGAACATGACCGCGTGCAACGTGCAGCGTCGACCGCGACGCCTGGCGTCGTGACCCCACCCGCCACCCCGGTGGTGTCGGTGTCGCCGCGCCGCCGCGTCCGCTCGCAGGCCGACGTGGTGCGCCTGCTGCTGGCGCTCGTGCTCGTTGGTGCCGGCATGCTCGCGGCGACCTGGCTGCGCAACACGCTGGGTGGCGCGGAGGAGGACCTGGTCGAGGTCTACGAGCGCGTGCCGGCGCCGTTCACCGAGGTGCTCACCGGCCTCGCGGTGGCGGGAACGCTGGTCGTACCGGTCGTCGTGATCGTCGTGTTGCTGGTGCGCCGGCGCTTCCGCCAGGTCGGCGCCCTGCTCGCCGGCAGCGTCGCCGCCGGGGCCGCGATGTGGGGGCTGACCCTCCTGCTCGCCGACCGGGGGGTCGTCGCCGCGGTCGATCCCGCGACCGACCGGGTGATCGAGTTCACCGATCCCACGTTCGCGACCTCGCCGCTGATCGCCTCTGCGGTCGCGCTCGTCGTCATCGCGTCGACGTGGCTGTCCCTGCAGTGGCGACGGGCCCTGTGGGTGGGCGTGGGCGTTCTGATGCTGTTCCGGGTCGTGTCGTCGTCGGAGGCGCCCCTCGACATCGTGATCTCGCTCGCGGTCGGCCTCGCCGCCGGGTCGCTGACGCTGCTGCTGTTCGGTGCGGACAGCGCCGATCCGCAGGCGGACGAGCTGTTGGCGATGCTGCGCCGGGTCGGCCGGGCGGCCCGGGTGGTGCAGCGGCCGGGGATCAACCCCCTCACCTACGACGTCGACCTCACGAGCGGCGAGCGGTTGGAGATGCGGGTACGGACCGAGCACGACCGCTCGGCCGAGCTGCTCGAGCGGCTCTGGCGGGCGGTGCGGCTGCGTACCTGGGTGACCCACCAGCCCTACGACACCGTGCAGCAACGCATCGAGCACGAGGCGCTCGCCCAGGTCGAGGCCGCCGCCGGGGGAGTGCGCGTGGCGTCGCTGCGGCGGGTCGTGTCGTCCCCCCAGGGCTCGGTCGGCCTGCTCGAGGACCGCGTCGAGGGAACGCTTGCCAGCGACCTCCCCGTCGGCGAGTTGACGCACGACCTCCTGGTCGACATCTGGCAGCAGGTCGACGCGCTGCACCGGCAGGGCATCGCCCACCGGACCCTCGGCCTCGCCGAGGTGGTGGTCACCAACGACGGCCGCGCGGTGGTGCGGGGCTTCGACGGGGCGCGCCTCGCGGCTCCCGAGCGTGACCTGGCCCTCGACCGGGCGCAGATGCTGGTGTCGACCGCCCTCGCGGTCGGCCCCCGCCGGGCGGTGAAGGTGGCCGCCGAGGTCATCGGGCCGAGCGCGGTGGCGGCGGCGGTCCCCTACCTGCAACCGCTCGCCCTCCCGCCGGCCACCCGCCGGGCGTGGCGCGCCGACAGGGAGGTGCTGGACCAGCTGCGCGACGCGGTCCGCGACCGGACCGGCCTCGAGCTTCCGCCGCTCGCCCGCCTGGGACGCATCAGGCCCCGCGCGGCCGTCTCGATCGCGGTCGTGACTGCCGCGTTCTATGTGCTCCTGCCCCAGCTCGCCGACGTGGGCGAGACCGCCGAGGCGGCCGCCCGGGCGAACTGGTGGTGGCTGCTGCCGATCCTCGCCGGGGCCGTGGCGACGATCGCGTCGGCCGCCGTGGCGATCGTGGCGTCGGTGCCCGAGCCGGTGCCCTACCTCCCGGCGCTCCGCATGCAGTTCGCGGCCTCGTTCGTGGGGCGCATCGCCCCCGCGAACACCGGCTCGCTGGCGGTCGCGGTCCGCTTCCTCCAACGCTCGGGCCTGGGCACCGGAGCGGCAGCCGCCGGCGTCGGGTTGACCGCCCTCGTCGGCTTCGGCGTGCACATGACGCTGATGGGTGGGTTCATCGCCTGGACCGGGACCCGCGGCGTCGGGTTCTCGCTGCCCGAGGCGAACACGCTGTTCGTCGTGCTGGCGGCCGGGTTGTCGGCCGCCGGGCTGGTCGTGACCGTCGTGCCCGCCCTGCGCCGCCGCATCGTCCCCCCGATCGTGCAACAGCTGCGCACGGCGGTGGTGGCGCTCGGTGAGGTGCTCACCGACCCGGTCCGGGTGCTCGCACTGCTGGCCGGGTCGATCGGCGTGACCCTCTCGTTCATCCTCACGTTGGCGGCGTCGGTCGCCGCGTTCGGGGGTGGGGTGTCGTTCCCCGAGATCGGGGCCGCGTACCTGGTGGCGTTCGCGATCGGGACCGTCGCACCCACGCCGGGCGGGCTCGGCGCGGTCGAGCTCGCACTGGTCGGTGCGCTCTCGGGCTACGGGATGGCGAGTGGCCCGGCCGTCTCGGCGGTGCTGACGTTCCGGCTCGCGACCTTCTGGCTGCCGATGGTCCCCGGCTGGTTCATGTTCCAGCTGATGCAGCGGCGCGAGGAGCTGTGACCGGGGGCCGTTCCCGTCGCCGTCCCGGGCGCGACGAGCGGGCAGGGCGCTCGGTCGGGAACTCCGTCAGGAAGGCGCGCTCGGCGTCGGCGTCACCGATCACCACCAGCTCGGCGTCGCCGGGCAGGGGCCGGTCGGGGTCGGGGTTCGTCTCCACGACGCCCCGGTGGTCGATCGCCACCACGTTCACCCCGGTGCGCCGCCGCAGCCCCACCTCGGCCAGGGTGCGGCCGGCCAGAGCCGTCGGTGTCCGGACACGGATCACGTCGAGCCCCTCGGCGATCACGAGCGTGTCGTCGAGCCCCAGGACGTTCCACACCGCCGAGGCTCCGATCGAGGCGTAGGACATCACGGCGTCCGCGCCGGCGCGGTGCAGCGTCGTGACGTTGCGGTCGCGGTTGGCGCGGCTGATGATCCGGATGTCCGGTTCCAGCTTGCGGCAGTACAGGGTCAGGTAGACGTTGACGTCGTCCTCGTGGGTGGTGATCAGCACCGCCGATGCGTCGGGCAGGCCCGCCGCCCGGAGCACCGCCAGGTCCGCGGCGTCCCCCTCGACGTACCGCTCGGGATCGCGGATCCGCTCGGGCCGCCGCTCGATGATGCGGTGCTCGATCCCCGCAGCGGCGAGCACCCTGCCGGCCGCCCGCCCGACCCGCCCGCCACCGATCACCACCACCGGCGCCTCGAGCTGACGATCGGTGCCGAAGCGCTGGTCGTAGGCGGCGAGTTGGTCGTCCGAGCCGGCCAGGATCAGGATCGTGTCGGGCTCCAGCGGCGAGTCGGGATCGGCCAGCGTGAAGCGCCCGCGCTGCCACAGCCCGACCACGTTGACGCTCGACTCCTCGCGCAGCCGGGCATCGCGGAGGGTGCGGCCGACGAACGGCGCGTCGGCGACGTCGGCCTCGGCGATGACGAGCGGCCCGAACCGCCCGATGACGTGGCTCCGGGCATCGGTGCCGAGCACGCGGTGCGCCATCGCATCGCCGAGCATCTCGCCGAGCTTCAGCACCTTGTCGCAGCCGGCCAGCTCGAGCACGTCGACCGACGCCCCGGAGTTGGCGGTGGCCACGATCGGTACCTCGGGGTCGATCTCGCGGACGGTGAACGCGATGTTGGTGTTGGTGGTGTCGGGCCGCGACGCGGCGACGATCGCGGCACGCGTGACCCGGGCGGCCCGGTACGTCGCCGGGTCGTCGAGCTGGCCGAGCATGACCCGGAAGCCCTGGTCGTGCATCTGCAGCGCCCGTTCGAGCTCCGGCTCGACGACGACGTACGGGACCTTCGACTGCCGGGCGCGGCGGATGAGCGACTCCTCGATGGCCCCCAGGCCCGTCAGGATGATGTGGTCGGACTCGTCCTCGGGCAGGCGGCGGGGGGCGCGGGCCGCCTCCCGGCGATCCATCCACGGTGTGAACACGAACTGGATGAACGAGAACGGCAGCAGCACCAGCAGGAAGAGGGCGCCGCTGATCAGGACGATCACCGAGAAGATCCGGCCGGCGTCCGATTCGAACGTGATGTCGCCGAACCCGAGGGTCGACATGGTGGTGAGCGTCCAGTAGACGCCGGTCATCCAGCTGTGCTCGCGCCCCTCGTCGGCCATGAGCACGTGGAACACCGTGCTGAACAGCGCCACCAGCACCACGAACAGCAGCAGCAGCCAGATGACGACCCGGATGTTCCGCTGCCTCAGCGGCCGCCCGAGGTAGGCGAGGACCAGAGCGAGCGCCTTCATCGTGCCCCCGCGCCGATCTGCGACCGGCTGTCGACGGCCACGATCGCGTGGCGGACGATCCGGCCGCCGGCCAGCGCCAGCCACCCCATCGTGCGGTGCGGTTGCCGCCGCCGCTGCAGGGCCGACCCCGGGTTGAACAGGCGCTGGCCCTCGATGCCCTCGATGTCCACCGGCTCGTGGCTGTGCCCGAACACCACCAGGGCCGCACCTGGGAACCACCGGTGCAGGCGGCGCTCCCGCCCGGAGCGCGGGCCCGCGTCGTGCACCATGCCGATCGTCACGCCGCCCACCTCGATGTCGAGCCGCTCGGGCAGCAGGCCACGCAGCGCTCCGTCGTTGTTGCCCAGCACCGCGTGAACCGGCACGTGACGGCGCAGCGCGTCGAGCATCTCGGTGCTCACCACGTCGCCGGCGTGGAGAGCGACGTCGGCATCGTGGGCCGCCCGCCAGACGGAGGGCGGGACCCTGGACAGGTCGGAGCGGACGTGGGTGTCGGCCAGGACGAGGACGCGGGCGGCTGGGGCGATGCACCAATCATGCCCGGCGCGCGGCGACACCGGTCCCCGCGGACCCGACCGCCCGTCACGGGTTGGCCCGGCCGGCGGCGGGAAGCACATGAGCGGACGCACCTCCACGATGCCGACACGGGAGGCACGCGATGAGCAGCAGCCAGCACCACCCCGACCAGCGCGACCCGGACGCCGACCCGGGAGCCCCCGGCGAGCGGGGACGCGACGGGTCGGAGGTGGACGCCGAGGCCGGAGCCCCGGAGGCCCCCACCGTGGCCGACAACGCGGAGACCGTCCAGGATCCCGACGCCGAGGCGGACGAGGGCGAGCAGGGGGCCGCTGCCCGGCGGCACGCCGGACGGCTCGAGCGGCACACCGAGCGGGAGGACGCGCCCATCGAGCCGTCGTCGCCGACCCCGCCCGGGTCGCCTCGCGAGGCGTCCGGGTGATGCCCGGCGCCGTGGTCAGGTGCGGCGTTGCTCGGTGGGTAGCTGGTCGGGCCGGTCCTCGTGCGACCGCTCGGGGAACCGGCGCTCCGCCTCCTCGACGTCACCGCCCGTCTCCTCGAGCAGCTCGTCGACCTCCTCCTCGTCCTCGCTGACCTGCTGGCCGAGCCAGTCGTCGACCGTGCTGTTGGGCGGCTCGGTGATCTCGCCGTGCTCCGTCGGGTTGGTGTCCTGCTCTCGCGTCATGGCGGGATGCTTCCCGAGCGGCGGCCGGTGACACATCGCCGCATCAGCCGTCGCGGTGCACCTGCAGCTCGCGGAGCGTGAAGCGCCACGGCACCTGCGGCTCCGTGCTGCGGCACGTGAGCAGCTCGGGCGCATCGGCCCGGCTCCGCTGCACCGTGGCGCTCACCACGGGCCCGTCCCGCTGTTGGAGCCGGACCGTGCGCTCGCCGGCATCGGCGGGCGCCACGGACAGCACGCCCAGGCCGTCGGCACGTCGTTCGCCCAGGTGTGACCGGACGAACCACTCGGCTGCCTGGATGAGGGGTGGATGGCAGCTCCGCCCGCGGTAGCTCTCGAGGTCGATCAGCCCCTCACGGTCGTCCGCGAGGAGCTGCGCCGCGCCGTCCGGGGGGACCCTCCCGTAGTACGTGCCGCGCGGCAGGGACACGATGTTGGCTGCGAACCGGTCGCCGCCGACGTGTGAGGACTCCCAGACGTCCGGCGCACCCGCCGCAGCCAGCGCGCGTGCCACCGGCCGTCCGAGGTCGGCGCAGCAGGGGTCGTGCCGGCCGTTCGTGCAGACCAGGTGAAGCCCGACGGGCCCCGGATCCCCGATGCCCGGAGGGTCGGGGAACGCCAGCGCTCCGAGATCGATCCCTTCGAGGAGGTCGTCGCTCGGGAGGCGGAGGTGCTCGATCCACCATCGCTCGACGCCGGAGTGGGCGAGGAACACGCTCCGGGCGTCGCCGAGGGAGCGTTGCCCCGGCCGCCGCGCCAGCAGGATCCGCACCCCGTGGGCGTCGGCGTCGGCGGCCAGGCGGGTCGCCACCGCAGGGTCGAGCCGGCTCTCCTGCAGGGCATCGACACCCCACGGTCCGGGCTGCTCGACGATCATCCACCGCTGCACCCGGGACGCCGTGCCGATCATGGCCTCCCCCCGGGCGCGCGACAGGGCGGCGCAGCGCACCGCGCTGCGCTCAGCCATCGGGAACGATGCGGAGCAGCCCCTCACGCACGAGCCGCCGGACCAGCACGAGCCGGCTGTCCTGGTCGAGCATGTCGGCGAGCTCACCGACCCGGAGCGGGGCACCGTCGAGCACGCGGTCGAGGGCGGGTTCGAGGGCCACAGGCAGGTCGAGGCGGCGGTCTCCCAGGGAGATCACGAGCCTCTCGCCGGTCGCGCGCCGGTGGCGGATCGTGCGGGGGCGCGGGTCCACCAGGGTGTCGTCGTCGATCTCGCCCAGGCGGCCGATCTCCATCAGGTGCCCCTCGAGCAGGGGCGGTCTGTTGGCGAGGAACCGCTCGCGCACGTCGTCGGCCACCGAGGCCGGGTCGAGCTGGTCGAGCCAGGCGGCGAGCTCGGCGATCGCGCTCTTCACCGCCTGCGTCGCGACGCCGGGGTCGAAACCGGCACCGATCGGCAGGTTGCGGCGGAAGCGGGCGTCGCCGCCGGCACGGGAGACCACGGCGGTGAGGACGTCGTGCACGGTGGTGGCGAGGATCCCCACGGTGATGTGCAGGGACACCCCCGCCTGCGCCTCGGCCGAGTGGACGAACCCGCGGGGCAGGTAGAGCGCGTCGCCGGGCGCCAGCCGGGCCTCCAGCAGGGTGGGCTGCGCGGCTGCGAGCGAACGGTCCGAGGTGTGCCGCTCGAGGGGCGCCTCGATCACCGGCTCGCGCACCAGCCAGTGCTTGGTCCCGTGCACCTGGAGCACGAGGACGTCGTGCGTGTCGTGGTGGGCCGCGAGGCCCGATGCGGCGGCAGGGGTGAGGTACGCGTTGGCCTGGGCCGCGTGCCCGAGCGCCAGCTCGAGGTCGCGGCAGAACCGGGTGATCGGCGGCCACCAGCGCTGCAGCGACTGGAGCACCACCGTGGCGCCGTCGGCGTGGAGGTCGAGCACCCGCCCCGGGTCGATCAGGTCGCCGATGCGGTGGTGTCCCGTTCGTGCGGAGCGGGTGTATCCGGCCGGATCGAGGGGTGTGCCGTCGCGGACCAGCCGGACGGCCGGGCTGCGCAGGCCGTGGCCCGTGAGAAGGCGGTCGACGTCGGCGAGCGACAGGAGATCGTCGAAGCCGGTCGCGCCCCGTTGCAGATGTGGGGCCGTTCCGAACACCCGGCACCTGAACGTCCCGGCATCGCCCACGCACCGGGCGAGCGCGCCGGTGGACGTGTCAGTAGAGCTCACGTGCCGGCCCGCGGGCTTCGTCAGGAGTCGGCCTGGTCGGCGTCGCTGTCCGCCGGGCCGGTGTCCGCGGCGTCGTCGGCGTCGGCCGGGTCGTCGACCGGGTCGTCGGCCTGGTCGTCGGCCTGGTCGCCGGGGTCGGTGGCATCGTCGTCGGCTGCCTGGCTCGCTCGCGCCCGGCGCCAGTGGGTGGCGATGTCGTCGTCGGTGAGGCCGGTGATCAGGTCAGCCATCTGAGGCCCTCCGAGGGTGGTCGTCGCTGCTCGGCCAGAGGCGTACCCGGTCTCCCGGGCGCGATACCGACGCCGGCACCGTGCGGCGTGTGCTCCCCGCCTGCGGCCTCGGGCCGCCGCTGCCCCCGTCCGGGCGTCGGGGGAGGCGCAGGCGCGGCGATCGTGCAGACATCGTGGGTCGCTCAGGACCATCGTGGGTGCACGAGCGGACAGCTCGCACGACGGCGCTGGGGCGCGCCGACCGGGGAGCCCTGCCGGGCCCCTCGGTCGTGCCAGCAAGGCAGGCCCCGGTGCCAGGCACCGGCTCGCTGGCGGCGCAGGGGATGTCTTCCCACGCTGCGGCGTTGCAACCACCCGGACGGGATGCGGGTCGTCGCCACGAGGATCGCGGCCCTGTCGATCCCGGGTCGTCCGGGCGGTGGGGAATACCCCGTGGCACCGGCTCGTTGAACCCGTTGTGGACGGGGACCGCCCGCCCGCCCCCGTGGCGAGCGGAGTCCCGACGTTCCCCGGGCATGCCTCCGGCTCCTATGACGTGTGTCACCCCGCTCGAGGGACCACCGAAGTTGACGTGGCCCCGGCGGCTGGATACCTTGACGCTTCGCCCCGGGCGGCCTGCCGGAGTCGGCAGAGCCCCGGGGTGTGGAGCACGGATGCCTCGTGGTGTCGGGGTGTGTGCTTGTGGGTTGTTCTTTGAGAA
>JBKHJZ010000282.1:0-3165 GCA_046537875.1 Acidimicrobiia bacterium
GGCAGAGGCTCCCGCCCGGGCCCGCGCGTCGATGCTCGCCCGTACGGCTGGCGGGGGGTGTGGGGGGCAGAGGCTCCCGCCGGAGCCCCCCACCGTCGCTCGATCCGGCTCCGCCGGTCGAGCGACAGGAGACCGACGCCGCCGACAGGCGGCGGCCTCAGAGGTGGGGGGAGCTCGAGGGGGGAGGGTTTCCCTCCCCCCCCTCGAAATCTCATACTGCGAGCAGGTCGCGGGCGCCGGTGTCGGACGACGGGTGCCGCAGCTTCGACATGGCCCGCGCCTCGATCTGGCGGATGCGCTCGCGGGTGAGGTTGAAGTGCTCACCCACCTCCTCGAGCGTGCGCGGCTCTCCGCGGTCGAGGCCGAACCGCAGCTTGAGGATCTCGCGCTCGCGATCGTCGAGCGGTGAGAGCAGCCGGTTGATCTCCTCGGGGAGCAGCGCGGTGGCCGCCACCTCGAACGGCGACTCGGCCGAACGATCCTCGACGACGTCACCGAGCTCGGCGTCGCCGTCCTCGCGCAGCGGCTCCGACAGGGACAGGGGCTCGGCGGCGAAGCGCAGCGCCTCGGTCACCTTGTCCTCGGGCATCTCCACCTCGGCCGACAGCTCGGCCAGCGTGGCCGGCCGACCAAGCTTGAGCTCGAGGCGGGCGCGCGCCTTCTGCAGCCTCGCCAGCGTGTCGCCGGCGTGGACGGGCAGCCGGATGGTGCGCCCGGTGTTGGCGATGCCACGGGTGATCGCCTGGCGGATCCACCACGTGGCGTAGGTCGAGAACTTGAAGCCCTTGCGCCAGTCGAACTTCTCGACCGCGTGCATCAGCCCGAGGTTGCCCTCCTGGATGAGGTCGAGCAGCGGGAGGCCCGATGCCTGGTACTTCTTCGCGATGGAGACGACCAGCCGCAGGTTCGACTGGACGAAGGTGCGCTCGGCGTTCTCGCCCGTGCGGGCGGAGCGGCGCAGCTCGCGCTTGCGCGCGGGCGTCAGCTTGCGACCCTCGGCCTCGAGCTCGACACGTGCGGCGTTCCCAGCTTCGATGGCCTGTGCGAGACGGACCTCGTCGTCCTTCGTCAGCAGCGGGTACTGGCCGATGTCGGTGAGGTACAGCCGGACGAGGTCCTCCTCGTCACGCTCGACGCGCTCCTTGGGCAACGTGGACGTTCCTTCTCGCGTGTCGCTGGTCGGGAACCCGTGCCGTGCCCTGTGAGCAGGTGGGCGACGGATGCGGGCTCGGTGCGTCCGGGGAACCCCGGAGCGCCGTAAAGGATACCGGGATGGTCAAGCGTGACCACCGTCCACCAGGGGTTCGCGGCCGCCCGGGTGGACGACGGCACCGGATCGTGGCGCCGAGCGCGGCGGCGGTCACCGGCGTCAACTAGAGTCTGCGGCGGAGTACCGGTCTGCCAGCCCGTTCCATGGTGCTCCTGGGGAGGCGATGGCGTGCACCTCACCGATGATCCGTCCGGGCCGGCCGCCCACGCCGCGGTGCTGGCGGGTCCACCGGCGTCGACACGTCCGCCGATGCGCCCTGCGGCACGTCCGCCGATGCGCCCTGCGGCACGGCGGGCCGTGCCGCCACCGACCGAGACGTCGCTGAGTGCGCTCGTCGATGCCGCCCGCGACGGATCGGTGGCGGCGTTCGAGCAGATCTACCGGCGGATGGCCGGCCAGGTGGCCGCATACCTTCGCTGGAACCGGGCGAGCGATCCGGACGGGCTGGCGAACGACGTGTTCATGCAGGTGCACCGCAAGATCGCCCGGTTCAGCGGCGACGAGGAGGGATTCCGCTCGTGGGTGTTCACGATCGCCCACCACCGCATGATCGACGACCGGCGCCGCGCCGGCCGCCAGGTGCGGGTGGCCGACGGTGCGGTCGTCGAGCAGCACGGCGCGGAGGGGGACGTGGAGGACGACGCCTTCGCGGTGCTGGCCCACGACGGCATTCGTGAGCTGCTGGCGTTGCTGTCACCGGATCAGCGCGATGTCGTGCTGCTCCGGGTGGTCGCCGACCGGTCGGTGGAGGAGGTCGCGCGCCTGCTCGGGAAGCGTGAGGGCGCGATCAAGGCACTGCAGCACCGGGCGTTGGCGGCGCTGCGGCGGCACGTCGAGCGCCAGGTCGACGGAGCGATCGGGTAGGCGCGATGGGCGAGTCAGGCTCGCCGGGTCGACGCGGCGCGTCCGGCCATATCCCCGGGAGGGCGGGCGACGTTCACTCGGATGGGATGAGGGAGCCGGAGATCCCACAGATCAGTGACGCCGAGGCCGACGAGGTCCTGGCCGGACGCCGTCCGGAGGGGCGCGACGACCTGGGGCGCGTCGCCGATGCCATGGCGTGGCTCCGGATCCAGAGCCAGACCGCCGATCCTCCGCAGATCCGTCCCGAGCTGCGCGAGCGGCTCACCGTGCCCCTCGCGGGCGGGGTGTGGCGCACCCGCCGGGCTGCACGTGCCTCGGTGCTGAGCCTGGCGGCGGCGGCGACGATCGTGCTGGGCCTGCTGGTCAGCGGGTCCCAGGGGATGTTGCCAACGCCGGTGCAGACGATCGTGGCCGACGCCGGCGACGCCGTGGGCCTGGCGTTCCCGCGGCCTCCGGCCGATCCCGACGTGCTCAGCGGACCCGGCGGGGCCGAGTGGTCGACCCCGGACCCCGACGCTGGCCGGGGGACCGGCGACGGCGAGTCGGCTGCCGACGAGGGGGCGTCCGGCGATACGTCGGGAGACGAGCTCACCGCCGCCGAGGATCCGGGGCTCGGCGAGGGGGCGGCGGGCCGCGTGTGCGAGAAATGGTCGCGCGACTGGTCGCGTGATGACCGGAGCGGCGACTGGGACCGGAGCGACTGGGACCGGAGTGACTGGCGCGATGACGAGTCTGACCGCGACGGCGATCGCGGGGACTGGCCGGACACCGACCGGGATCGGGACGACTGGGAGCCCGACGAAGGCTCGTCCGACGGTCGAGCCGGCTCGGCGTGGCGCACCGGCCGGTCGTCCGACGGGCCGTCCGCCGCGTTCGACCGCGGTGTCGATCCCGAGCAGCTGGGCCGGGACGCCAACTGGGCCGGCAGGTCACGCGGCGGGGACGGGGTCAGCGGCCCTGACGGGGACAGCTGGCCCCGTCTGTGGTGCGAGCAGGCCGGGGCTGCCGGCCACTGACCCTCCGGCGGGCCA
>JBKHJZ010000083.1:0-13585 GCA_046537875.1 Acidimicrobiia bacterium
CGGCGAACGCCTCCTCCCCGGCAGCTTCACCTGGAACTGAGCTGTGCCAGGCTCTGGGTCATGGTGACCTGGGACGACTGGCGGACGCGGGCCGTGCCGATCGACGTGGGCGGGCTGTCGGTCGCGACCTACCGCCTCGGCCCCGCCGGGGCGCGGTCGTACACGTTCTGCCACGGGTACCCGTCGGCGTCGCTCGACATCGCCGAGGTCGCCTCTCTCCTGGGGGACGAGTGGCGGCTGCTGGCGCTCGACATGCCCGGCTTCGGTGCCTCCGACAAGCCGCCCGGGCACCCGTACTCGATCCACGGTGCGGCCGACGCGGTCGAGGCCCTGTGGGACGCCACCGGCACAAGGGCCACCCTCCTGGTCGTGCACGACTACAGCGTGTCGGTCGGCCAGGAGCTGCTGGCCCGCCGGGCCGAGGGGCACCTCGGGGTCGCGCTGGACGGGGTCGTGTGGATGAACGGAGGCCTGTACCCCGACCTCCACCGGCCGACCGCCGGCCAGCAGTTGCTCCTCGATCCCGACCACGGGGCCGAGGTGGCCGCGGCCGTCGACCGGCAGGCGTTCGTCGAGGGGGTCCGGGTCACCTGGGGAACCCGCCGGCCCTACGACGAGGCGCTGGTCGGCGAGATCTGGCGGTCGATGGACGAGCGGGGCGGTGTGGCGCTCATGCACGAGCTGCTGCACTACGTCGCCGACCGCCGCCGGCACGCCGACCGCTGGCGCGCCGCACTGGAGGGCGCCGAGCTGCCGATGGCCTTCGTGTGGGGCGACCTCGACCCGGTCTCGGGCGCGCACGTCATGGAGCGCCTCCGCGGACGGCGACCGGACGCCCGGTTGGTGCCCCTGGCCGATGTCGGGCACTGGCCCCCGCTGGAGGCCCCCGACGTGGTCGCCGACGCGATCCGCGGCCTGTGAACCCGACGCCCCGCGATCAGAGCTCGCCGCGGGCGTGGCGCTGGAACAGCGTGATCCGGTCCTCACCGACGCGCTCACGCTTGTCGGGATCGGTCACGCCCTGCCCGGGCTCGGGAGCCAGGCACAGCACACCGAGCTTTCCCTCGGCCTCGTTGCGCTGCACCGCCCGGGCCGCCTCGCCCACCTGGTCGAGCGGGTAGACCGCCGACATCATGGGTTGGATCGCACCCTGGTCGATGAGGCGGTTCATGTCCCACGCCTCCTGGTAGTTGGCGAAGTGCGACGACTTGATCGTCTTCAGCTTCATCCACAGGTGGCGGTTGTCGTACTCGATCATGTAGCCGCTGGTGGCGGCGCAGGTGACGATCGTGCCGCCGCGCTTGGTGATGAACACCGAGGCGCCCATGGTCTGGCGGCCGGGATGCTCGAACACGATGTCGGGGTCCTCGCCGACCAGCGACCGCACCTTCTTCCCGAGCCGGCGCCACTCGCCCTCGTCCTGCGTGTGCTCGTCGGCCCAGAACCTGTAGCCCTCGGCCTTGCGGTCGATGACGTTCTCGCATCCCATGGCGTTGAGCAGCTTCGCCCGGTCGGGGCTCGAGACGACGCCGACCGGGGTGCCGCCGCCGTTCAGCACGAACTGGGTGGCATAGCCACCGATGCCGCCGGTCGCGCCCCAGATGAACACCCTGTCGCCCTGCTTCATGCGGGCGCCGTTGCGGCCCACCAGCATCCGGTAGCTCGTGGAGGCGCACAGGCCGTTGACCGCGGCCTCCTCCCACGTGAGGTGCGCCGGCTTCGGCATGAGCTGGTTGGCCTTCACGATCGACAGGTCGGCGAGGCCGCCGTAGTTCGTCTCGAAGCCCCAGATCCGCTGGTTGGCCGCGAGCATCGAGTCGTCGTGCGAGGACGGGTCCTGGTCGTCGACGTGGTTGCAGTGCACCACCACGCGGTCACCGGGCGACCAGTTGCGCACGGCGGACCCCACCCGGAGCACCACGCCCGAGGCGTCGGACCCGACGACGTGGAAGTCACGGGCGTGCCGGGCGCCCCACACCGACTCCTTGCCCAGGCGGTCGAGGAACCCGAACGTCGGCAACGGCTCGAAGATCGACGTCCACACCGTGTTGAAGTTGATCGAGCTCGCCATGACCGCCAGGTACACCTCGTCGGGTGCGAGCTCGGGGGTGGGCACGGGCTCGACGTGCAGCGACTTGCGGGGGTCCTTGTCCTCTGACGCGTAGCCGTCCCACATCTGCTGCTCGGCGCGTAGCACGTGGGCGGCCCGGTACCCCTCCGGGATCGGGAGGGCGCCGATCTCGTCGCCGGACGCCCCGCCCTGGATGGCCTCGAGGATCTGCTGCATGCGCGCAACCTACCCGCGGTGACTTCTCCGGGTGGAGCCGCACGCCGTATCCTCGCCGGGGCCGGGGAGGGCCCAGGCTCGCCCGCCGGGCGGTTCCGGGGTGCGAGCTTGCTCGGGTCGCGTGCGCGCGGCCGCCCCGACGACCGGACCGACCGATCGGTACGGAGAGCGACGATGGTCCTGGATGACACCGCGGTCGTGCCGGAACGAGTGGCCGCGCGCGCGTCCGTACGACCCGAGAGCCGGGACCGTCCCGAGCCCGGGCGCTCAGGCCGGCTCGCGTACAACCCGGCGCTCGACGGCATCCGCGGCCTCGCGGTCGCCGCGGTCATGCTGTTCCACGGCGGCTTCGCGTGGGCGAAGGGCGGCTACCTGGGCGTCTCCACGTTCTTCACGCTCTCCGGTTTCCTGATCACCTCGCTGCTGCTCACCGAGCGCGCCCGGTCCGGTCGCGTCGATCTCCGGCGGTTCTGGTCGCGCCGTGTGCGGCGGCTGTTCCCGGCGTCGGCGCTCACGCTCCTCTTCGTCTGCCTGGCGGCGCTCGCCCTCGACGAGCAGTGGGAGCGGTCGCTGCGGGGCGACGCGCTGTCGGCCCTGGCGCAGGTGGCGAACTGGCGGATGCTGATCGACGAGCGCAGCTACGCCGAGCTGTTCTCCGCCCCGTCACCCCTGCTGCACTTCTGGAGCCTGGGGATCGAGGAGCAGTTCTACTGGATCTTCCCCCTCGTGACCGCCGGCGTGCTGGCGCTGGCGCGCGGGTCGCTCCGGGTCTTCGGGGCCGCGCTCGCCGGCCTGGTGGGCGTCGCAGCGCTGGCGACCGTGACGCTCGGGCCAGACAGCGGCGACACCGTCTACTACGCCACCTACACCCGCATGGGGGAGATCCTCATCGGCGCGTTGCTGGCGGTGGCCGTGGCGCTCGGGCTGACCCGCACCGCCCCGATCCGGCGGGTGGCCGCACTCGGCGGTGTGCTGGCGCTGGTCGCCTCGGTGGTCGCGGTGGCGCGCGTCGACCAGACCCACCCCGTGATCGACCGCGGCGGCCTGCTGGTGTACGCGCTCGGCTCTGCGGCCCTCGTGCTGTCGGCCACCCTGCCCGGGCCCGTGCGCACGGCGCTGTCGTTTCCCCCGCTGCGCCTGCTCGGCGTGATCTCCTACGGCGTCTACCTGTTCCACTGGCCGCTGTTCCTGATCCTCGACGAGCGCCGCACTGGCCTCGACGGCGCGGCCCTGTTCGCACTGCGCGCCGCGGTCACGCTGGCGGTGGCGACCGCGTCGTACGTCGTCGTGGAGCGACCGATCCGTACGGGCTGGCGGCCCCGCGTGGTGCCGGTCGCCGCTGTGGCTGCCGGCAGCGTTGCCGTGGTGGCGGGCGCGGCCGCGGCCGTGCCGACGCTCTCCGATCCTCCGGCGGACCCCTACGCGGAGATCGCGCGGGCTGCCGAGGAGGGCCCAGACCCTGCGACCGTGCCGACGACCGCACGCGTCGCCTACGGCGTCGGCGACTCCACCCTGCTCCGCACCGGCTGGGGCCTCAGCGTCTGGGGAGGTGACACGGGCGACCTCGTCATCCCCGACATGGCGGGCGGCGTGGGCTGCAGCCTGGCCCGGCACGGTGAGCGGCGAGCGGGCGCCGGCGAGGTGAGCACCGGGCCCGACCACTGCGGCGACTGGGCCGAGGTGATCCCGGCGGAGGTCGCCGCGATCCGCGACCGGTACGGCAGGGCCGACCTCGCGATCCTGCAGACCAGCCAGTGGGACGTGTCCGATCGCCGGCTGCCCGGGGACGGCACCTGGCGGGCGCCGGGCGATCCCGTTCTCGACGAGTACCTCGAACGCGAGTTCACCGAGCTGAGCGACGTGCTCGTCGACCAGGGTCTCGTGGTCGTGTGGCTCACCTCGCCCCACCTCGACATCGGCCGGTCGGCCACGCCGCCCCCGGCGACCCGCCCGCCCGAGGGGGATCCGGCGCGGGTGGACCGGTTGAACGAGATCATCGAGTCGGTGGCCGCGGGGCGTCCCCGGGTGGTCGTGGTCGACCTGGCGGGGTACGTGAACAGCCTGCCCGAGGCCCAGGATCACCGCCTCCGGCCCGACGGGGTGCACTTCGAGACCGACACGGCGGCAGAGGTCGCCGAGTGGCTCGGGCCGGAGGTCGTCGCCGCCGTCGACGCGGCGCCCCCCGCCGATCCGGCCGCCCCTGACCAACCGGGTGCCTCCGGCGCCCCCGCCGCGGGCTGAGCGGTTTCCCGGGTCACCGGCCAGTCGGTACGCTGGCCGGACCAGGTCCCGACCACTTGGGGGTAGCGCCACCATGGCTGGTTCCGTGATCGTCGCCGGTGCCCGCACGCCGATCGGCAAGCTCTCGGGCGCGCTCGGCGGCTTCAAGGCCACCGATCTCGGCGGGTTCGCCATCAAGGCTGCTCTCGAGCGGGCCGGGGTTGCGCCCGACCGGGTCGACTATGTCTTCATGGGCCAGGTGCTGCAGGCCGGCGCAGGCCAGATCACCGCGCGCCAGGCCGCCACCAACGCGGACATCCCGATGACGGTCCCGGCCACCACGGTGAACAAGGTCTGCCTGTCGGGCCTCAACTCCATCTTCCTGGCCGACCTGCTCATCCAGTCCGGCGCCGCGGAGATCGTGGTCGCCGGGGGCATGGAGTCGATGACCCAGGCGCCCTACCTGCTGCCCGGTGCCCGCCAGGGCTACCGCGCCGGCGACCAGACGGTGGTCGACTCGATGATGCACGACGGGTTGTTCTGCGCCTTCGACTGCGTGGCGATGGGCGCCGGCACCGAGAGGTACGCGGCCTCGGCCGGCCTCGCCCGCGAGCCGCAGGACGAGCTGGCGGCCAAGTCGCACGAGCGGGCCGCCGCCGCCATGAAGGAGGGGCGCATGGCCGACGAGATCGTCCCGGTCGAGGTGCCCCAGCGCAAGGGCGACCCCGTGGTGGTCGACTCCGACGAGGGTGTCCGGCCCGGGACCACCGCCGAATCGCTCGCCAAGCTGCGCCCGGCGTTCGACAAGTCCGGCAACATCACCGCCGGCAACGCCTCGCAGATCTCCGACGGGGCGGCCGCGCTGGTGGTGGCGTCGAAGGCCGCGGCCGACCGGCTGGGCACGGACGTGCTGGGTGAGGTCGTCGGCTACGGCCAGGTGGCCGGACCCGACGCCTCGCTGCTCACCCAGCCCTCCCGGGCGATCAACGCCGCGCTCGAGGGCGCCGGGCGGTCGATCGGCGACGTGAGCCTGTTCGAGATCAACGAGGCGTTCGCGGCGGTCGGCCTGTCGTCGATGTCCGACCTCGGCATCAGCGACGACGTCGTGAACGTCAACGGCGGCGCGATCGCACTCGGCCACCCGATCGGCATGTCGGGCGCCCGGCTGGCGCTCACGTTGCTCCACGAGCTGAAGCGCCGCGGGGGCGGCCTCGGCGCCGCCGCGCTGTGCGGCGGCGGCGGTCAGGGCGACGCCGCCCTCCTGCAGGCCTGACCTCCCGGCCCGTCCGCTTCCCCGACCGCCGGGGCCACCGGGCGACGGCGGTGTGCACGTCCGCGCGTCGAGCGGGTGTTTGACAGTCGCTCGTCGTTGCCTTTCAACTGTCCGCCGATGTCCACGTCTCTCGTGATCGTCGAGTCGCCGGCGAAGGCGCGCACCATCGCGCGCTACCTCGGTGACGACTTCGTGGTCGAGGCGTCGATCGGTGCGGTCCGCGACCTCGAGCCGAAGGGGCTCGCGGTCGCGGTCGATGACGACTTCAAGCCCACCTACGTGGTGCCACCGTCGAAGAGGGACGTGGTGAAGCGGCTCAAGGCCGCCCTGGCAGACGCCGACGAGGTCTACCTCGCCACCGACGAGGACCGCGAGGGCGAGGCCATCGCGTGGCACCTGGCCGAGGTGCTGAGGCCGCGGGTCCCCACCCGGCGGATGGTGTTCCACGAGATCACACGGCAGGCCATCGAGAACGCGGTGGCGCAGTCGCGTGACATCGATGCCGGGCTGGTCGACGCCCAGGAGGCCCGCCGCATCGTCGACCGCCTCTTCGGCTATCCGGTGTCGGAGGTCCTGTGGCGCAAGGTCTCCTCCGGGCTGTCCGCCGGGCGGGTCCAGAGCCCGGCCGTACGCCTGGTGGTCGAGCGCGAGCGCGAACGCATGGCGTTCGTGCCGGCCAGCTACTGGGACCTGCAGGCGGCGTTCCCCACCGATCCCCGCTTCTCGGCGACGCTGGTGGGGATCGACGGCGCCCGGGTGGCGACCGGCAAGGACTTCGACAGCCAGGGGCGGCTCGCCAGCCGCGCCGGGGCGGCGGCGTCCGGCAACGGGCGCGACGTGGTGGTGGTCGACGAGACGACCGCACGGGGGTTGGTCGGGGCGCTCGACGGCTCGACGTTCACGGTGGGCACCGTCGACGAGAGGCCGTACCGCTCGTCGCCGAAGGCACCGTTCATCACCTCGACCCTGCAGCAGGAGGGCGGCCGGAAGCTGGGGATGAGCGCCGGCCAGGTGATGCGCACGGCTCAGGGTCTCTACGAGCGGGGCTACATCACCTACATGCGGACCGACTCGGTCACCCTCTCGGCCGAAGCGGTCGGTGCCGCCCGGGCCCAGGTGCGCCAGCTGTACGGCGACCGCTTCGTGCCCGATGCCGCCCGGCAGTACCGCAGCAAGACCAAGAACGCCCAGGAGGCCCACGAGGCGATCCGGCCCGCCGGTGACCGCTGGCGCACCCCCGACCAGCTGAGCACCGAGCTGCGGGGCGCCGACCTGCGTCTCTACGAGCTCATCTGGAAGCGCACCCTCGCCTCGCAGATGGCCGACGCCCTGGGCAAGACCGTCTCGGTGCGGATCGAGGCGCCGCTGGCCCGGGGGCTGGCCGGTGCCCCGGTGAGGGGGAACGGCGAGACGGCCGGCTACGCGGCGGCCACGCCGACCGAGTGGGCGGCCTCGGGCCGGACGATCACGTTCCCCGGCTACCTGCGGGTCTACGTCGAGGGGTCCGACGATCCCGAGGCCGACCTCGACGACCGGGAGCGGGTCCTGCCCGACCTGACACCCGGCCAGCGTCTGCCCGATCCGGACCTGGAGCCGGTGGGCCACACCACCCAGGCGCCGGCCCGCTACACCGAGGCGTCCCTGGTGAGGAAGCTCGAGGAGCTCGGCATCGGCCGGCCCTCGACGTACGCGTCGATCATGCAGACGATCCAGGATCGGGGCTACGTGTGGAAGCGGGGCCAGGCGCTGGTGCCGTCGTGGACGGCGTTCGCCGTGGTGAACCTGCTGGAGGGGCACTTCGCCGACGAGGTCGACTACTCGTTCACCGCCCGGATGGAGAGCGACCTCGACGAGATCGCGGCCCGCCAGCGGGAGCGGGTCCCGTTCCTCCGGCGCTTCTGGTTCGGTGACGACGTCCCGGGCCTGACCAGGTTGATCGACCTGGCGAAGGAGAACGCCGACCCGGCCGTGGTCAACGCGATCCCGATCGGCAAGGACCCCGACGGCGAGGAGATCGTGGTCCGCAACGGCCGCTACGGCCCGTACCTCCGGCGTGGCGACGACACCGTGTCGGTGCCCCAGGACATGGCGCCGGACGAGCTCACCGTCGAACGGGCGTTGGAGCTGCTGGCCGCCCCCAAGGGCGACGAGCCGATCGGGACCGACCCGGAGACCGGCCTCCCGGTGTACGCCAAGACGGGCCGGTTCGGCCCCTACGTGCAGCTCGGCGACACCGACACGCTGCCCGAGGGCACCAAGCCCAAGATGGCGTCGCTGTTCCGGACGATGGACCCGGCGACGCTCACGCTCGACGACGCCCTGCGGCTGCTCAGCCTTCCCCGCACGGTGGGCACCGATCCCGAGACCGGCGAGGAGATCCTGGCCCTCAACGGGCGGTACGGCCCCTACGTGAAGCGGGGCCCGGAGACCCGCAGCCTCGGCAGCGAGGAAGAGCTGTTCACGGTGAGCGTCGAGGACGCCCTCCGGCTGTTCGCCGAACCCAAGCGGCGGGGGCGGGCCGCCGCGCCGCCGCTGCGCGAGTTGGGCGAAGATCCGGCGACCGGCAGGCCGATGGTGGTCAAGAGCGGCCGCTACGGCCCCTACGTGACCGACGGCGAGACGAACGCGTCGCTCCGGGAGCGCGAGGGCGACACGGTCGAGGGCATCACCGCCGAGCGGGCGGCCGACCTGCTCCAGGCGCGGCGCGAGGCCGGTCCGGCCAAGCGGGGCCGCAAGAAGGCGGCCGGGAAGAAGACGGCGGCCAAGAAGTCCGGGGCCAAGAAGGCCGCGGGAAAGAAGGCGGCGAAGAAGGGCGGGGGGTCGAAGAAGGCGGCGGCCAAGAAGACGGCGGCCAAGAAGACGGCGGCCAAGAGGGGCGCGACGAAGCGGAGCGGGACCTCGGGGTCGGCGTCGCCCCGGGGGAACGGCGGCACCGGCCGCGCCGCCGACGACGGCTAGGCCGCCGGGGTGTCGGGCGAGGAGCCATCGGCGGCGGCCGCACCCGCCCGTCGCGGCCGCTTCATCGTGTTCGAGGGCGGCGAGGCGACCGGGAAGTCGACCCAGGCCGCCCGCCTGGCGAGGCGGCTCGACGCGGTGCTCACCCACGAGCCGGGCGGGACGGCGCTGGGCGCCGCCCTGCGGTCGTTGCTCCTCGACGGGTCGGGTCCCGACGTCGCCGACCGGACGGAGGCGCTGCTGATGGCCGCCGACCGGGCGCAGCACGTCGCCGAGGTGGTGGAACCGGCCCTTGCGCGGGGCCGGCACGTGGTGTCCGATCGCTACATCGGCTCGTCGCTGGCCTACCAGGGCTTCGGCCGCGGCCTGCCCGTCGACGACCTGCGGCGCCTGTCAGCCTGGGCGACCCGCCACCTGTGGCCCGACGTGGTGGTGCTGCTCGACGTGCCCCGCCACGCGGCCCTCGCCCGGGTGCAGCACGTGGCCGACCGCTTCGAGTCGGCGGGCGACGAGTTCCACGAGCGGGTCCTGGCCGGCTACGCCGCGCTCGCGGCCGCCGACCCGGAGCACTGGGCCGTGGTCGACGGCAGCCTGCCGCCGGACCAGGTCGAGGCGTCCGTGTGGTCGGTGGTCGCCGACCGGTGCCCCGACCTGGCGGAGGGCGCCTGAACGCGGCTGCGGTCCGTCCCGTGGGCGGCCCGGGCCCGGGACGTCCGCGATGATGGTCGGCGTGCCGCCGCCTCCCTCGCCCTCATCACCGCCGGCCCCGCCGACGACCGGCGGTGCCACTGGGACCGCCGGGGCGCCCGGCGAGGTCGAGTTGTGGGACGGCGTCGTGGGCCAGGGTGCGGCCATCCGCCGGCTCGAGGCCGCGCTCGTCGCGCCCGTGCACGCCTACCTGCTGGTGGGTCCGCCCGGCTCGGGCGCACGCCCGCTGGCGCGGGGCTTCGCCGCGGGGTTGCTGGCGGCCGGGTCGGCGGGCGCAGATCGCGACCGCCACGTGACCCTGGCGCTGGCCGAGCAGCACCCCGACCTCCGGGTCGTCGAACCGGAGGGAAACACGTTCCGCAAGGACGACGCGGCGGCACTGGTTCGGCACGCCACCCTCGCACCGGTCGAGGGCCGGCGGAAGGTGGTGGTCGCCTCGGGCCTCGAAGCCATCGAGGACGAGGCCGCGGGGTCGCTGCTCAAGATCGTCGAGGAGCCGCCGCCGTCCACGGTGTTCGTGCTGTTGGCCACCGAGGTCGTCCCCGAGCTGGTCACCATCGCCAGCCGGTGCGTGCGGATCGAGCTGCACCCGCTGACCGCCGGCGCCATCGCCGAGCGGCTGGTCGCCGAGGGCGTCGAGGCCGACCGGGCCGGGGCGGCGGCCACCGCGGCGGGAGGCGATCTCGACCGGGCCCGCACGCTGGCCACCGACGACCGGTTGGCGCTGCGCCATCAGGCCTGGCGAGAGCTGCCGTCACGGCTCGACGGCACCGGTCATCGGGCGGCGACCGTGGTGGCCGAGCTGCTGTCGATGATCGGTGAGGCGCTGGGCCCCCTCCACGACCGCCAGGCCGCGGAGGCGGCGGAGCTCGACGAGCAGATCGAACGGTTCGGGCTGCGGGGCTCGGGCAAGCGCCAGATGGAGGCCCGCCACAAGCGCGAGGTGCGCCGGTTCCGCACGGCCGAGCTGCGCTTCGGCCTCGCGACGCTGGCCGCCGCGTACCGCGATGCACTGGTCGCCGGCGACCATCGGCCCGAGGTGATCGACGCCGTGGTGCGCATCGACGAGGCCGGGCTGGCGCTGGCCCGCTATCCCAACGAGACGCTGCTGCTCCAGGCGCTCGTGGTCCGCCTGCCCCACCTCGATCGCCCCTGACCGGCGGCGCCGCTGGGCCGAACGGCGTGGAGGTGGCCCCGAGTGCCGCTGCTACCCTCGTCCGTCGCGCCCGAGTAGCTCAGCCGGCAGAGCAACGCACTCGTAATGCGTAGGTCAGGGGTTCGATTCCCCTCTCGGGCTCTCGACGGGCGCCGTCACTTGAAGATGCGGCGTGCGGCGCGGCCGGTGGCCCGGCCGTAGGCGCGCCGGGCGATGCGGCGGCCCACCCGGCCCCGCCGGATGGCGTTGAGGTCGTTGCTCAGCCGGAGCAGCTTGTAGATCATCGACTTCATGCCCACGCGTATCCCCCCGTCGTGACGATGGCGTCGGACACCCCGATCATGCCGCAAACCGGCGTGACCAGAGCCGTTGCGGGGCACCGCGCCCGGGGGGAGACTGACACGGCGCAGCCACCCGCCGGAGCCGATGCCTGTGACCTCATCGTTGAGCGACATCCCGGGCACCGAACCCGAGCGGCGCGGTCGGCGTGGGCGTCGCGGTCGCCGGCGTCCGAGCCCGGGTGGGGGACGCCTCTACTTCGCGCCCCGGCCACTCCCGCTCGAGCGGCGGCGGTCCGACGGCCCCACGGTGTTCCGGGAGCAGCGCAAGCGCATCGAGCCGGGGACGATCTTCGCGGCGATCGTCGGGCTCGCCACGGTCGCGCTCGTCGCCACGCTCGTCCATCGGGGCACCCGGGTGGACGTGGAGCAGACCGGCCTGGAGGACGGTGCCGTGCTCAACGGGATGGCGGCCGCTGCGCTGGAGGTCACCTGGACGTTCGGGTCGGCGGACGACGCCACCGGGGCGACGCTGCGCCTCGACGGCGAGGTGGTCGAGGAGCCCACCATCGAGGGCGACACGATGACCTGGCACCCGCCGCCCGACCTGGAGGAAGGCGAGCACGTCCTGCAGCTGTCGGTGCCCCGTCCGGTCCTCGACGACGCCGAGCTCACCTGGCGGTACACGATCGACGCGACGCCCCCCGAGCTCGAGGTGCCCGCGGTGGGCGACCGCGTGGCTCTCGACGAGCCCGTGGCCGTGCCCGGGCAGGCCGAGCCGGGCGTGGAGGTCGTGGCCGGCGGGCGTGAGGTCGAGGTCTCCGACGACGGCTCGTTCACCGCGCGGTTCTCCCGCCCGCCCGCCGGGCCCGTGGTCGTGCGGGCGACCGACGAGGCCGGCAACGCCACGCGGGCGTCGGTCGTCGTCCCGGTCCGGTACCCGGAGGTCCGGGCCGTCCACGTGAGCCCGGCCGCCTGGAGCAGCAAGCTGCTCCGCGACGACATCCTCCGGCTCATCGACGAGGGCCGCATCAACACCGTGCAGCTCGACCTGAAGGACGAGTCGGGCATCGTCGGGTTCGACACGATGGTGGGCCGGGCGCACGAGCTGGACGCCGTCACCCCCCACATCAAGCTGGAGGACGCCGCCCGGGCCATCGAGGAGCGGGGCGCCCGGGTCGTGGGCCGGATCGTCGCGTTCCGGGATCCGATCCTGGCGGAGGCGGCCTGGGCGGCCGGCGACCGCGACCAGGTGATCCAGACGCCGAGTGGTGCGCCGTACACCGCCACCGGCGACTTCACCAACGTCGCCCACCCGGCGGTGCGCCGCTACAACCTCGACATCGCGCTCGACGCCGTGAGCCGGGGTGTCGACGACATCCTCTGGGACGAGGTCCGCCGGCCGACGGGCCCTGCGGACACGATGGTGCTCCCGGGCGCGTCCGGCCCGGGGGACGACGACGTCATCAGGTTCCTGGCCGAGGCGCACAGCGAGCTGCGCCGCCGGGGCGTGCACCAGGGCGTCACGGCGGTGGGCATCGCCGCCGACCGGGGCAACCTCGTGAGCCAGGACGTCGGGCGCATGGCCCGCCACACCGACTACCTGGCGCCGATCATCCTGCCGGGCTACTGGTCGCCCGGCGAGTACGGGGTCGGCAGCCCGATCCGCGAGCCGGGCGCCCTGGTGGCCGGGGTCCTGGGGAAGTTCAAGGAGGTCACGAAGGGCACCGGCGTGGTCCTCGTGCCCCGGTTGCAGGACTTCGGATTGCGGGGCGTCGGTTACGGGGAGGCCGAGGTCCGGGCCCAGATCGGCGTCGCGCGGAGCCTGGGCGTGGAGCGGTTCTCGCTCTGGGACACCGCGGTCACCTACACGGCCGCCGCCCTCGATCCCCGGCGCTGACCCGGGCGGTGGTTGCCCGGGGGGTCGGCGGTAGGGTCCGATCATGGCCGACCGGTCCAGGTTCGCCGAGCAGGCGATGGAGTACATGCCCTCGCTGTACGCCGCGGCCATGCGCATGACCCGCAACCCGGCCGACGCCGAGGATCTCGTCCAGGAGACCTACCTGCGCGCCTACCGGGGGTTCGGCGGCTTCGAGGAGGGGACCAACCTCAAGGCCTGGCTCTACCGGATCCTGACCAACACCTACATCAACAGCTACCGGGCGAAGAAGCGCCGGCCCGACGAGACCGACCTGGACGAGGTGGAGGACCTCTACCTCTACCGGCGGATCGGCGGCCTGGAGGCGGCGATGGCGGGCCGCAGCGCCGAGGAGGAGCTGCTCGACCGCTTCACCGACTCGGAGGTCAAGGAGGCGCTCGAGTCGTTGCCGGAGAACTTCCGGTTGGCCGTGCTGCTGGCCGACGTCGAGGGCTTCTCGTACAAGGAGATCGCCGAGATCCTCGACATCCCGATCGGCACCGTCATGAGCCGGCTGCACCGGGGAAGAAAGGCCCTCCAGCAGCGGTTGTACCAGTTCGCCGTGGACAGGAAACTCACCCCACCGATCCCGGACGACGCCCATGTCTGACTGCGAAGACGCACTCCACGAGCTCTACGGCTTCCTCGACGGCGAGCTCACCGAGGAGCGGCGGATCGCGATCCAGCGCCACCTCGACCAGTGCCAGCCGTGCGCCGAGCCGTACGACTTCGAGGCCGAGCTGCGCGAGATCGTGCGGCGCAAGTGCCAGGAGCAGGTGCCGCACTCGCT
>JBKHJZ010000283.1:0-3144 GCA_046537875.1 Acidimicrobiia bacterium
GCTCGGGACCACCCATCGCCCGGGACGCTACCGCCCGCGCCGGAGGGCGGATCGTGCCGCCGGCCGCCTCAGCTCGCGTCGGCCGCGGGTGCCGGCGCGGTCCGGGTCCGTCGGGGAACGATCACGATGCCGTCGCCGTCGTCGACGATCGTCACCGTGGCGCCGAACACCTCCTCCAACACGGCGGGCGAGAACACGGCGCGCGCCGAGCCGGCGGCGTGGACCCGGCCCCGGTGGAGCAGCACGAACCGGTCGGCGTGCTGGGCGGCGAGCGTCAGGTCGTGCATCGCCGACACCACGGTGAGCGACCGCTCCCGCCGCAGGCGGTCCACCAGCTCGAGCACCTGCTGCTGGTGGCCGATGTCGAGCGCGGTCGTCGGCTCGTCGAGCAGCAGGATCGGTGCCTCCTGGGCGAGCGCCCGGGCGATCACCGCGCGCTGGCGCTCGCCGCCCGAGAGGGTGGTCACCTCGCGGGCGGCGAGATCGCGCAGCTCCAGCAGGTGGAGCACCTCGGCCACCACCGCCCGGTCACGGGCGCTCTCGGTGCCGAGCAGCGGCACGTGGGCCGTGCGCCCGAGCAGCACGTAGTCGACCACCGACGCGCCCGCGGGGATCATCGGCTGCTGGGGCGCCAGGGCCACCAGGCGGGCGCGACCGCGCGGTCCCATGCCCGCCAGCGGCACCCCGCACGCCGCGACGCTCCCCGCGTGGCCTGCGATCCCCGCCACGGCCCGCAGCAACGTCGACTTGCCGGCGCCGTTCGGGCCGACGATGCCCAGCCACTCGCCGGCCGCCACGTCGAGGTCGAACGGCTCGAGCAGCGTGCGGCCGCCGCGGCTCACCGAGACGCCCCGGAGCGCCAGCGTGCCGGTCACGGCCGCCTCCGGCCGAGGAGGTACAGGAAGAACGGCGCGCCCACGAACGCCGTGATGACCCCGATGGGCAGCTCCGCCGGCGCGAGCACCGTGCGCGCCGCCAGGTCCGCGAGCACCAGGAACGCGCCGCCGGCCACCAGGGTGAGCGGCAGGATCGTGCGGAAGCTGTGGCCGGTCATGAGCCGCACCGCGTGCGGCACCACGATGCCCACGAACGCGATCAGGCCGCTGACCGCGACGGCGGCGGCCGTTCCGAGCGAGGCGGCGAGGACCACCACCAGGCGGATGCGGTCGACCCGCAGCCCGAGGGTGGTGGCCTCGTCGTCGCCGACCGCGAGCACGTCGAGCGACCGCCGGTGCAGCAGGACGACCACCGCGGCCAGCGCGGTCCACGGGACGATCAACCTCACCTCGCCCCAGCCGGTGGTGGACAGCCCACCGAGGATCCACGTGTACACCGAGCGCAGCGTCTCGTCCGAGCGTTGCTGCACGAACGTCTGGAGCGCGGTGAACAGGCTGGCCATGGCCACCCCGGCCAGGATCAGCGACGTGGTGGTGCCGTCGATGCCCCGGCCGGCGGCCTTGCCGACCATGTACGTGGCGCCCACGGCCAGCAGCGCGCCGACGAAGGCGGCGAGCGGCAGCAGGTCGAACGGGCCCCAACCGCCGGAGAGCCCGAAGCCGAGCACGAGCGTGGCGCCCAGCCCGGCACCGGCGGCGGCGCCCAGCAGGTAGGGGTCGGCCAGCGGGTTGCGGAACACGCCCTGGTAGGCGCCGCCGGCCAGGCTGAGCGTGGCGCCGACCAGCAGGGCGAGCACGACCCGGGGGAGCCGGATCTGCCAGAGGATGTCGGCCTGCCGCCCGTCGAGGCCCGTCCCGACCTCGACGAGCGGCAGCCGGCCGGCCACCTCGGTGAGGATGCCGCCGAGCGGCAGGCCCACCGGGCCGACGGCGACGCCGGCGAGGACCGCCACGACCGCAGCGGCCACGCACGCGGCCCAGGTGCGGCGCACGCGGGTGCGTCGCCGCAGGTCGACGTCGAGGGCCGCCAGCCCCACGGCCGGCGTCGCTGCGGTCATGCCGCGGCGGCCGGCTCGATCTCGGCGGTCGCCTCGACCACCGTGCGCAGGAAGTCGACGATGCGCGGGCCCCAGCGCGAGGCGATGTCGGGGTCGAGCTGGACGACGCGACCCTCCCGGACGGCGGTCAGGTCACCCCAACCGGCGCGGGCGGCCACGGTCTCCGGGGTGACGCCACCGCTCTCGTCGGCGAGGAAGATCACGTCGGGGTCGGCGTCGAGCACCAGCTCGGCCGAGATCTGCGGGAAGCCGCTGCCGTCGTCGGCGTCGTCGGCGATGTTCTCCAGCCCGGCGAGCGCGTAGATGCTCCCGATGAACGTGGCCGACGTGGCCGTGTGCAGCTGGTCGTCGAGCTCGTGGTAGTAGGTCACCGGCTCGGTCCGCTCCGGCACCCGGTCGACGAGCGCCTGGATCTCGGACTGCATGTCGTCGACCAGCGCGTCGGCCTCGCCGGGATGGCCGGTGGCCTCGCCGAGCGCGTCGATCTGCTCGTAGGTCTCGTCGAGGTTCGCCGCCGCGGGCAGCTCGACCACCGGGATGTCCAGGGCGTCCAGCCCGGCGACGAGGTCGTTGGCGTCGTAGTTGATGACCACCAGGTCGGGGTCGTAGCCGGCCACGGCCTCGACGTTGGGCTCGAAGCCGGACAGGTCGGTGACCGGGGCCTCCTCCGGGTAGGTCGAGTACTCGTCGACGGCCTCGATCTGATCACCGGCGTCGATGGCGAACAGCATCTCGGTGTGGCTCGCCGAGAGCGAGACGATGCGCTCGGGACGCTCGCCGATGGTGACGGGCCCGTTGACGGTCTCGACCTCGACCGGGAACGAGCTCTCGTCGCCGCCGGCGCCGCCGCCGGTGCGGGTGGCGGCATCGGTGGTGCCCCCGTCGTCGCCGCACGCCGCGGCGGCGAGCACCAGCGCGAGCGCGGCGGTCGCCGCGCGGATGGATCGTGTCATGTCGGTTCGTCCTCCTGTCAGCTCGAGGGCGTGGCCACTTCTGCCGACAGGGCGGGCGCCCGGTCGCACAAAGAGCCCTGTTCCCCGAGGGTTTCGTGCACCCGACCGGCCAGGCGACCTGGCTCGTCCCCCCGGGTGGGGGGCCTCACAGTTGCGGGACAGCGCCGGGATCGACCGGACTTCGCTGACCGACGGGTTTCGCCGCGCACGGTACTCCCAGCCGCCGGCGCGCACCAC
>JBKHJZ010000284.1:0-3140 GCA_046537875.1 Acidimicrobiia bacterium
ACCGAGCGTCACTCGGACTTCGGCACCAGCTCCTCGCGATGGGCGGCCAGCGCGGCGGCGAGATCCTCGTCGTGGACGGCGAGCACCTGGACGGCCAGCAGCGCGGCGTTCATGGCCCCGTCGATGGCGACCGTGGCCACCGGGATGCCCTTCGGCATCTGCACGGTGGAGTAGAGGGCATCGACGCCGTTGAGCGCCCCCGCGGAGAGCGGCACGCCGATGACCGGCAGGGTCGTGTGGGCGGCCACCACGCCCGCCAGGTGGGCGGCCAGGCCGGCCCCACAGATGATCGCGGCGTAGCCGTCGCCGCGGGCCGACGAGGCCAGCTCGGCGACCGCGGCGGGCGTGCGGTGCGCGGAGAGGACCCGCACGTCGGCCTCGATGCCGAAGCGGTCGAGCGTGTCGGCGGCCGGTGCCATCTTCTCCCGGTCGCTCGGCGAGCCCATCAGGACGGCGACCTTCTTGGTGGCCATGTGCTTCCGTGCCTCCTGGCGTGGTGGTGTCGGTCGAGCAGTGGTCGTCGGGGGTGGGGCTCAGGGGACGGGGTCAGACACCTGCCGCGATGTCGCGACGGTGGTGGAGCCCCGGCCAACCGATGCAGGACGCGGCCTCGTAGGCCCGGGCCCGCGCCTCTCCGATGGTGGGGCCGAGGGCGGTGACGTTCAGCACCCGGCCGCCCGCGGTCACCAGGCGCCCCTCGGCATCCCGGTCGACCCCGGCGAAGAACACGGTCGCCCCGGCGGCCTCGGCCGCGTCGATCCCCTGGATCACGTCGCCGGTCCGGGGCGACGCCGGGTAGCCCTCGGCCGCGAGCACCACCGTGACGCAGGCGTCGTCGACGAACGCGGGCGCCGGGGCACGGCCGAGGTCGCCGGCCGCGGCGGCCGCCAGCAGCTCGGTCAGGTCGGTGGCGAGCCGCGGCAGCACGACCTGGGCCTCGGGGTCGCCGAAGCGCACGTTGAACTCCACCAGCTTCGGACCCTCGGCCGTGAGCATGAGCCCCGCGTAGAGGATGCCCCGGTAGTCGATCCCCCGGCGGCGCAGCTCGCCGAGCGTCGGCTCGATGCAGCGGTCCATCACCGCCTCGACCACGTCGTCGCCCGCCACCGGCACGGGCGAGTAGGCCCCCATGCCGCCGGTGTTGGGGCCGGCGTCGCCGTCGAGCGCCCGCTTGAAGTCCTGGGCGGGCGCCAGCGGCACGGCCCGGCGGCCGTCGCACACCGCCAGCACCGACAGCTCCGGTCCCGTCATGGGCTCCTCGATCACCACGGTGCGGCCGGCGCCGCCGAAGCGGGCGCCCGACAGCTTGGCCCGCACGTCCTCGATGGCCTCGTCGAGGTCGTGGGCGACGAGCACGCCCTTGCCACCGGCGAGGCCGTCGGTCTTGACCACCCACGGGCCCGGGAGGCTCCGGAGGTGCTCGACGGCCGCAGCCTCGTCGCGGAAGGCGGCGTAGCCGGCCGTGGGAACGCCGGCCGCGGCCAGCAGGTCCTTCATCCAGGCCTTCGAGCCCTCCAGGCGGGCACCGTCGGCGCCGGGCCCGTACACCAGCCTGCCGGCCGCCCGCAGGTCGTCGGCCAGGCCGGCCACCAACGGGGCCTCCGGGCCGATCACGTAGAGGTCGGCGTCCACCTCGGTGGCCGGCGTGGGCACCGATCCCGGGATGCCGGGGTTGCCCGGCGTGACCACGACCTCGGCAGTGCGGGAGAGAACGTGCGCGAGGGCGTGCTCCCGCCCCCCGGATCCGACGACGCACACTCGCACGGCCACCCCCCGGTCAGGCAGCGATCTGGACGAACTGGTCGCGGCCCGGGCCGACGCCGACGAGCCGGATCGGCACGCCCACCTGTCGCTCCAGGAACGCCACGTAGTCGGCCACCCGGGGCGGCAGGTCGTGGCGCTCGGTGCACGAGGTGAGGTCGGTGGACCAGCCCGGCAGCTCCTCGTACACGGGCCTGGCCCGGTGGAGCACCGACTGGTCGTCGGGGAAGCGCTCGATCCGCCGCCCGCCGGCCTCGTAGGCGACGCACACCCTGACCGTGTCGAAGGCGTCGAGCACGTCGAGCTTGGTGATCGCCAGCTCCGACAGCGAGTTCAGCCGCACGGCGTGGCGCAGCATCACCGCGTCGAACCAGCCCGCCCGGCGCCGGCGGCCGGTGACCGTGCCGTACTCGTGCCCCCGCTCGACGATGGCGTCGCCCACCTCGTCGAACAGCTCGGTGGGGAACGGCCCGGCCCCCACCCGGGTGACGTACGCCTTGGCCACGCCGACCACGCGGTCGATGTAGCGGGGACCGACGCCGGCGCCGGTGGACGCTCCCCCCGCCACCGGGTTGGACGAGGTGACGTAGGGGTAGGTGCCGTGGTCGAGGTCGAGGAAGGTGGCCTGCGCCCCTTCGAACAGCACGTGCCGGCCCGCATCGAGCGCCTCGTGCACCAGGTCGACGGTGTCGGCGACGTACGGCCGCAGGCGGGGCGCCAGCTCGCCCAGGTAGAGGTCGGCGATCTCGTCGGCGGTGGGGCTGAGCTGGTTGTAGACCTTGGCGAGCACCTGGGCCCGCTCCTTGAGCACCAGCTCGAGCTTCTGGCGGAAGATCTTCGGGTCGTACAGGTCCTGCACCCGCAGGCCGACCCGCGCCGCCTTGTCGGCGTAGGCGGGCCCGATGCCCCGCTTGGTGGTGCCGAGCCGGTTCTTGCCGAGGTAGCGCTCGGTCACGCGGTCCATGAGCTGGTGGTAGGGCAGGATCAGGTGGGCGCTCGACGACACCCGCAGGCGGCTGCAGTCGATGCCCCGGCTCTCCAGGGCGTCGACCTCGGCCAGCAGAACCGCCGGGTCGACCACCACGCCGTTGCCGATGACCGGCGTGATGTGGCCGTAGAGCACGCCGCTGGGGATGAGCTGCAGCGCGAACGTCTCGCCGTCGACGACCAGCGTGTGCCCCGCGTTGTGGCCGCCCTGGTAGCGGACAACGAGGTGCATCTCCTTGGCGAGGAGGTCGGTGAACTTGCCCTTGCCCTCGTCGCCCCACTGGGTTCCGACCACGATGGTCGCCGGCACGTCGGTGCTCCTGCTCGATTGCTCCAGGTCCCTCCCGTGGGCCGTCGCGTGGGCAAGCCTCGCCGCGAGCCCGTCACGGGGG
>JBKHJZ010000285.1:0-3117 GCA_046537875.1 Acidimicrobiia bacterium
GCCACCCGCCGGACGAACTGGTTGGGCCCGTCGTAGCGCAGCAGCTCGGCCACGGCGCCGGGGATCGCCCCGGGATGCCGCTGCAACCACGCGAGCTGATCGGGGTGCGCGAGCAGCGCGGCCATGCCGTTGCCGATCAGCGCGGTCGTCGGCTCGTGCCCCGCCACGTAGAGCGTCACGAGCTGCGCGATCAGCTCCTCGTGCGTCAGCCGGTCGCCGTCGACCTCGGCGGCGAGCAGCCCCGAGAGGACGTCGTCGCCGGGCCGGTCGCGCTTCGCCTCGGCGACCTCGGACAGGTACTCCTCCATCTCGCCCAGCAGCACCATGCAGGCCGCGTAGTCCTCGTCGCTGATGACCAGGTCGAGGCTGCGGGCGACGGCGGCGGTCCACTCCCGGAACCGGGGGCCGGCTTCGTCGGGGATGCCGAGCATCTCGCAGAACACCTCGACCGGCAGCGGGTAGGCGAAGTCGGCGATCAGCTCCATCGAGCCCCGGGGGACCAGCTCGGCCAGGTAGCGGTCGACGCGCTCGGTGATCGAGGCGCGCAGGCGCTCCACGGCCCGCGGGCTGAACGGCGGCTGCATCAGCTTGCGCAGCCGGCCGTGGTCGGGCTCGTCGGTGAGGACCAGCGTCATGCCGCCGCGCTCGCCCTCGCGCACGCGCCGCCGCGCCGTCCACAGGTCGACGACCGGTGACGGCTTGGCCCGCGCGAGATCGCTCGACACGGTCCGGTCGCGCAGGACGCGGTCGACGTCGTCGAACCGGGTGAACACCCACCCGCACAGCAGGTCCGACCAGTGGACGGGGTCGGACTCGCGCAGCCGGCGGTACTGGTCGTACGGCCAGGCGTCGTACCCGGGCTCGAACGGATCGAACTGGGTCATGCCGGGCTCCCCTCCGCCCGGGGCGCCGGACCTGCCACCAGCAGTGCCGCCGCCACCGCCTCAGCCCTCCACCGGCACGGGCACGGCCTCGGTGCCGCTGAGCCAGGGGCGGCCGGCCTCGGCGAGCGGGCGCCACTTGGCGACGTCGGCCCCCGCCTGCCCGAGCTCGTCGGGGGTGGGGCCGATGCGGTCGGCCAGCGGCCGCAGGGCGTCGACGTCGAACCCGTACATCTCGGCGGCGTTGAGGCCGAGGATCTGCGCGGTCTCGTCGGCGGGGATGTCGTGGAACGCGTCGCGCAGCCACTCGCGCGTGTGGGGCCAGGTGCCCTCGGGGTGGGGGAAGTCGTTGCCCCACATCAGGTTGCCGACGCCGATCTCGTAGCGGCGGGCGAGCTCGCGCCGCCGGGTGTTCGAGGCGCCGATGGCGCAGTTGCGGTCGAAGTACGCGGACGGCCGCATCGAGAGCCCGGCGGTGAGCTGCTCGCCGAGCTTGCGGGCGCCGTGCTCGCGCTCGTAGGCCGTGTCCATCATCCACAGCAGGTCGGCGGCCCAGAAGGCGCCGCACTCCGTGACCACGAACCGCAGGTCGGGGTGCCGCTCGAACACCCCCGACCACAGCAGGAAGTGCAGCGGCCTGGCCGACCACCACCGCACCTCGGTGACGTACATGCCCACGTGGGGCCCGTACGCGGCCTTGTCGGCCGCGCCCGAGTGGACGTGCACGGGCAGCGACAGCTCGGCGCACGCAGCCCACACCGGCTCGTAGCGCTCGTGGTGGTACGGGGGGTGGCTGCCCCACATCGAGGGGACGAGGATGCCGCCCCGCAGCCCCGACTCCCGGGCCCGGTGGATCTCGGCGACCGCCGCCTCCGGGTCGTAGATCGGCACGACCGCCACCCCGGCCCGCCGCCCGGGCGAGTCGCCACACAGCTCGGCGAGCCAGCGGTTGTGCGCCCGGGCGCCGGCCATGAGCAGCTCGGTCGGGACGTCGCTGCTGGCCGACAGGCCGGCGCCGAACGGGGCCGATGCGCCCGACGTCACCGCATCGGCGTCGGGGAAGATCACCTCGCCGACCACGCCGTCGGCGTCGAGCTCCTTGTCGCGACGCCCGGCGTCCCAGCCGCCCCGCAGCCCCTCGGCGTTCTCCCGCTCCCACTCCTCGGCGAAGTCCTCGTTGAGGATCCCCCGCTGCGCCAGCTCCAGCAGGCGGGCGCGATCGGCCAGGTAGCGGTCGAAGGCGTCACGGAACTCGGGATCGAGCCAGTCGCGGTACTGCTCGTTGGGCAGGCCGGCGTGGCAGTCGCTCGAGATCACCAGGTACCGCTCGGACATGGCTCAGGCTCCCAGGTCGCGGATGTAGGTGGGGTTGGCCCGGGCGAGCATCGAGTCGGCCCGGGCACGGATCTGGCTGTCGGTGCGCTCGCTGGGCGGCAGGATCCAGAACGTGTCGGCGCGGATCGCGTCGACGACCCGCCCGGCCACCTCCTCGACCGGCGTGTACTCGAGGGTGATCCCGCGCTCGGCGAGGGAGCGCTCGAAGCTCTCGATGCTCGACGGGGGCCGGGACGGTTGCCCGGGGTTGGCGTAGCGCTCGGGGCGGTTGCGCCACGAGGTGAACAGGCCGGTGCGCAGCACGTTGGGACCGGGGAACAGCACCGATGCCGACACCTTCGCCCCGACCTGCCGCAGCTGCGCGTGGAGCGACTCCGACAGCGTGACCACCGCCGACTTGGTGAGCGCGTAGATCGGCGTGCCCGGCAGCGGGGCGACGCCGCCGTTGCCCGAGCTGGTGTTGACGACGTGCCCCTCGTCGCCGCCGTCGAGCATGGCGGGCACGAAGGCCTTGATGCCGTGGATGACGCCCCAGACGTTCACGCCGAGCGCCCAGGCCCAGTCGTTGAGCGTGTGGTCCCACATCTGGCCGGCCGCCCCGGCACCCACCCCGGCGTTGTTGCACACCACGTGGACGGCGCCGTGCGCGGCGAGGGCGGCGTCGCGCAGCGCGACGACCGAGTCGTGGTCCGACACGTCGGTGACCACGCCGGTGACGTCGGCCGCGCCGCCGTCACGCAGCTCCTTCACCGTGGCCTCGAGGGCCGGTGCCTCCACGTCGGCGAGCACGACCTTCATGCCCTCGGCGGCGAACCGCTCGCCCATGGCCCGGCCGATGCCGCTCGCGCCGCCGGTCACCACCGCCACCTTGCCCCGCAGGTCACTGATCATGGGATCCCCC
>JBKHJZ010000286.1:0-3113 GCA_046537875.1 Acidimicrobiia bacterium
ACACCGCCCCCGGCGCCGGCGGCCGCGGACCACCGGCCGTCCTCGACGGCCACCGCGGGTCGCGGGGGGACGTCCCCCGCAGGTTCGGCCGTGCCGCCGCCGGGCGCCGCCGAGCCCAGCGTGGCCACGGCGTCGGTGACCAGGCAGAGGCGATCGCCGAGCGCCCGCGCGGCCAGGGCCACCGTCGTCGGGTGGAGATGCACGCCGTCGGCGATCACGCCCGACCGGACGCGCTCGTCGGCGAGGGCGACGCCCGCCAGCCCCGGGTCGCGGTGGTGCAGCGGCGCCATCGCGTTGAACAGGTGGGTCACGACCCGCACACCCGCGTCGACCGCATCGGAGGCCTGCTCGGCCGAGGCCGACGAGTGCCCGGCCGCCACCACGACCCCGCGCTCGACGAGCCCCCGCACGACGTCCAGCGCACGGGGCAGCTCCGGTGCCAGCGTCACCATGGCGACGCCCTCCGCCGCCGACCAGCCCTCGGCGGCCACCAGGGCCGGGTCCGGCGGCCGCAGCTGCCCGGTCGGGTGGGCGCCGGCTCGCTCGGGGGCGAGGAACGGTCCCTCCAGGTGGAGGCCCAGCGGCCGGGCGAACGGACCCCGCACGGTGGCGGGTGGCCCGCCGCGAAGCGCCTCCCGCGCCCGGGCCCGGACCTCCGCCGGTGCGCTGATCACCGTCGGGAGCCAGGCGGTCACCCCCCAGCGCGGCAGCGCGGTTGCGAGCGTCCAGAGACCTTCGGGCTCGGCGACCAGGTCGACGCCCGCCGCCCCGTTGCACTGCAGGTCCACGAACCCCGGTGCCACGACCAGCCCCGTCACGTCGAGCCGGTCGGCCGGGCCCCCACGCTCGGTCGGGGCACCGCCGCCGATGCGGGCGGCGGCACGGACGGCGGCCCGCGCGTACGCCCTGACGGCGGCACCACCGGGCGACCGGGGACAGATCTCCTCGATCCGTCCCGCCCGCACCACCACGTCGGCCTCCACCCGACCGGCCGGGGTGAGGACCGTGCCGCCCGACACGACGAGATCGGTCACCGCCGGGCCACCGCGAGCGCCGCCACACTCACGCGTCGTAGGTTAGGTCGCGCGCGTGCTGCGTCCGCAGCGGCCACGGAGCATGCTTGTGGCGTGGACGAGGCCTCCCTGCGCCGCCTGATCGACGCCGTGAGCGACGGCACGCTCGCCGCCGATGACGCCGTGGCCCGGCTGCGGCGGCTCCCATTCGCCGACCTGGGCTTCGCCCGGGTCGACCACCACCGCGAGCTCCGCCAGGGGCTGCCCGAGGCGGTGTACGGCCCGGGGAAGACCCCGGAGCAGTGCGCGGCGATCGTGGCCGAGCTGCTGTCGGTTCCCGGGGACGGCCCCGTGCTGCTGACGCGGGCCGACGACGAGCAGGCCGCGGCGGCGCTCGCACGCAACCCGGGCGGGGAGCGGCGGGGCGCCACGTTGTGCTGGCGGCCGGCGGCGCCGCGACCCGAGCGGGTGGTGGTGGTCACCGCCGGGACCGCCGACCTCCCGGTGGCTGACGAGTGCGCCACCACCCTCGCGGCGCACGGCCTGGAGCCGGGGCGGCTGACCGACGTGGGCGTGGCCGGCGTGCACCGGCTGTTCGCCTCGGCCGACGACCTCGACGGCGCCGACGCCGTGGTGGTCGTCGCCGGGATGGAGGGTGCCCTCGCCAGCCTCGTCGGCGGGATCACGCCCGCACCGGTGGTCGCCGTGCCCACCAGCGTGGGCTACGGCGCCAGCTTCGGGGGACTGACCGCGCTCCTCGGCATGCTGTCGTCCTGTGCAGCCGGGCTCACGGTGGTGGGCATCGACAACGGGTTCGGGGCCGCCTGCGCCGTGCTGAGGATGCTGAAGTGAGCGCCGGCGACCACCTGAGGCCGCCCGCCGAGCGGACCGGCGACGGCACCGGTGAGGCCACCGGTGGAGGCGGCCTCACCACGGTGCTGTGGTTCCACTGCTTCTCCGGCATCGCCGGCGACATGGCGCTCGGGGCGCTCGTCGACGCGGGGGCCGACCTCGACGAGGTGCGGGCGCTGCTCCGCCGCCTGCCCGTCGACGGCTGGTCGATCGAGCCCGAGCCGGTGCTGCGCTGCGGCATCGCCGCCACCCGGCTGCACGTCCGCACCGCGGACACCGCGGTGGTGCGCACCGCGGCCCACATCACCGGGCTGGTCGAGGAGGCGGGCCTCCCCGAGCGGGTCGCGACCCGCGCCCTCGCCACGTTCCGGGCGCTCGCCGAGGTGGAGGGGCGCCTGCACCGCCGGCCACCCGAGCAGGTGCACTTCCACGAGGTCGGCGGGCTGGACGCGATCGTCGACGTGGTGGGCACCGCGGCTGCGCTGGAGGTGCTGGGCGTGGACGAGGTGCACGCCAGCTCTGTCGCCACCGGCACCGGCATGGTGCGGGCATCGCACGGGCTGCTGCCCAACCCGGCGCCGGCGGTGGTGGAGCTGCTCACGGGCGCCCCGACCCACGGGGTCGACGTGCCGGTCGAGCTCACCACGCCCACCGGGGCCGCCCTGCTGGCCGCCACGGTGGTGGGCTGGGGAACGCTGCCGCCGATGCGCATCCGCGCCAGCGGCTTCGGGGCCGGGGCCCGCGAGCTGGACGGCCGGCCGAACATCGTCCAGGCGGTGCTCGGGGAGGCGCCGGTCCTGCCCACAGCCGGCGACCCGCCGGGACAGCCGGTCGCCCTGCTCGAGGCGAACGTCGACGACGTGACCGGCGAGGTGCTCGGCCACACCATCGAGGCGCTGCTCGAGGCCGGGGCGCACGACGCCTGGGTCACCCCGATCGTGATGAAGAAGGGCCGCCCCGCCCACACGGTGAGCGCGCTCGCCGACCTGGCCCTGGCCGCGCAGGTGGCCGCCGTGCTCACCGACGAGACCGGGAGCCTGGGCGTACGGGGCACCACGCTCGACCGCTGGCCGGCGCAGCGGGCGGTGGGCACGGTGGACGTCGCCGGCCTGCCCGTCCGCGTGAAGGTGAGCCCGGGGCGGGTGAAGGTGGAGCACGACGACGCCGCCGAGGTCGCTCGGCGCCGGGGTCTGCCGCTGCGGGAGGTGGTCGGCCGGGCCGAGAGCGCCGCCCGCGAGGCGCAGGGCG
>JBKHJZ010000287.1:0-3112 GCA_046537875.1 Acidimicrobiia bacterium
CGGGACGCCCGGGAGCTGCGGCAGGCGCCGGTCGCTCCGCCACCGGGGCGGCGCGCGACACGGGGGCCGCCGGGGCCCCGGCCGGCACCGCTGCCTGTGGACCCGGTCGCGCGGGGCGCCGCTCTGCGGCGGGGGTGGGTGCCGGGCGGTCGGCCTCGCGGCGGTAGTCGGCGAAGAAGTCACGCCAGGCCTCGCTGACCGACGCCGGGTCGGCGAGGTACTGCTCGTACATCTCGTCGACGAGCCAGGCGTTGGGGCCGAGTGCAGCGGGTTGCGGTTCGTCACCCACGGTCATCGATCGTACCGGCCGTGCTGGGCGAACGAACTCGCCCCCCGGTGCTCGGGAGACCCCGTGCCGCGGGCTCGCGGGGTGGCATCCACCACCTGGTCACCAGGCCGGGGTAGACCCGACCTGACGCCTCGCTCCGCCAGGAGGTCCCATGAGCCCGATCGTCACCTCCGCTCCCCCGCCGGTGACCGCCCGAGCCCTCCGCCCGCTCCTCGGGGCCGACGTCGTGGTCCGCACCGCATCGGCGTTCTGGCGCGGGACGCTGCTCTCGTGCGTTCGCGACAGTGCCTGGTTCGTCGTCGACGACACCGACGTCGTGATCCACCTCGACGAGATCCTGTCGATCCGGAGGAGCTGAGCCACGCCCCCCGCGTGGCCCCACCGGGCCGGGCGGATACGGTGCGCGCCCATGAGCGCCCAGTTCATCTACACGATGCACAGGGTGAGTCGCTTCCACCCTCCCGACAAGGAGGCCCTGCGCGACATCACCCTCGCCTTCTACCCGGGCGCCAAGATCGGCGTGCTGGGAGCCAACGGATCGGGCAAGTCCTCGCTCCTGCGGATCATGGCGGGTGTCGACGACGGCTACACGGGCGAGGCGCGCCTCACCCCCGGCTTCACGGTGGGTCTTCTCGAGCAGGAGCCACAGCTCGACGAGACGAGGGACGTGCAGGCCAACGTCATGGACGGCGTGCAGCACGTGGCCGGGCTGCTCACCGAGTACGACGAGGTCATGGCCGGCTGGGCCAACCCGGATGCCGACTACGAGCGCCTCGGTGCCCGCCAGGCCGACCTGGAGGCCAAGATCGAGGCGGCCGGCGCCTGGGACCTGCAACGCACCGTCGAGGTGGCCATGGACGCCCTCCGGGTGCCCCCGGCCGACGCGGAGGTCTCCACGCTCTCCGGGGGCGAGCGGCGGCGGGTCGCGCTGTGCCGGCTGCTGCTGTCGCGCCCCGATCTGCTGCTGCTCGACGAGCCCACCAACCACCTCGACGCCGAGTCCGTGGCATGGCTCGAGCGCTTCCTGCGCGACTACCCGGGCACGGTGGTGGCCGTCACCCACGACCGCTACTTCCTCGACAACGTGGCCGGCTGGATCCTCGAGCTCGACCGGGGTCGCGGCTACCCGTTCGAGGGCAACTACTCGGCCTGGCTGGAACAGAAGCAGGCCCGGCTCGATCGCGAGGAGAAGGCGGACGCTGCCCGGCGTCGCACCCTGGCGCGCGAGCTGGAGTGGGTGCGCATGGCGCCGAAGGCCCGGCAGGCCAAGGGCAAGGCCCGCCTCGCCGCGTACGAGAAGCTCCAGGCAGAGGCGGAGGCGGCCGAGCGGGGGCCCGACCGCCTGCAGATCGCCATCCCGCCCGGCCCCCACCTGGGTGACCAGGTCATCGAGGTCGAGCACCTGTCGAAGGGCTACGGCGACCGCCTCCTCATCGACGATCTGTCGTTCTCGCTGCCCCGGGCGGGCATCGTCGGCATCATCGGCCCCAACGGCGCCGGAAAGACCACGCTGTTCCGCATGCTGACCGGAGCGGAGGAGCCCGACGCGGGGTCGATCAGGATCGGGCCCTCCGTCGACCTGGCGTACGTCGACCAGAGCCGGGCGAGCCTCGACCCCGAGCGCACCGTGTACGAGGAGATCACCGACGGCCAGGACCTCATCAAGGTGGGCAACCGCGAGCTGAACGGCCGGGCGTACGTCGCGTCGTTCAACTTCCGGGGGTCCGATCAGCAGAAGAAGGTGGGCGTGCTCTCCGGCGGCGAGCGCAACCGCGTGCACCTCGCGAAGACCCTCCGCACCGGGGGCAACGTGCTGCTGCTCGATGAGCCGTCGAACGACCTCGACGTCGACACGCTGCGTGCGCTCGAGGACGCGCTGGAGATGTTCCCGGGGTGCGCAGGGGTGATCAGCCACGACCGGTGGTTCCTCGACCGGGTCGCCACGCACATCCTGGCGTTCGAGGGCGACAGCGGGGTGCGGTGGTTCGAGGGCAACTTCAGCGAGTACGAGGGGTGGCGCCGGAAGGAGATGGGGGCGGACGCCGACCAACCCCACCGGATCAGGTACAAGCCGCTCGTCCGCTAGCACGCGGTGCGTCCCGAGGTCCTGCGTTCCGCGCCGCCGAGCCCGAGGCGATCAGTTCCGCATCCGGAACCAGTGACCTCGGGCTCGGGCGGCCGGAGCTCATCGCCTCGAGTCGAACATGCCGGCAGGGTGCGGAACGTAAGGTGCGGAGCGTGGAGCCTGGGCCACCGCCGGACACCTCCGAGGCCAGGCGCCGCTACCGCGAGCTCGCCTCGCGCTACGACGGGCGACACGCCCGGCTCGTCGGTCCCCTCCGGCGTCGTGCGGTCGAGCGCCTGACGCTGCGCCCGGCGATCACGCGCTCGACATGGGGTGCGGCACGGGCGCGAGCTTCGAGGCACTCAGGTCGTGCGTCGGACCGACGGGCCGGGTGACCGGGATCGAGCTGAGCGAGGAGATGGCCGCAGCCGCACGCCGGAGGATCCGCGACAACGGCTGGGAGAACATCGAGGTCGTCGTCGGCGACGCCTCGACCGCGCCATTGCCCGGCGAGGTCGACGGGGTGCTCTTCTTCGAGACGCACGACCTGATGCGGACACCCGCCGTCGTGACGCGCGCGGTCGCCGCCGCCCGCGCCGGCGCGCGGGTCGTGGCCTTCGGCCCGTCCTCGGCCCCGCGCTGGGCGGTTCCGGTCAACGCGATCGTCATGTCGGTGGCCGGGCGCTACGTCACCACGTTCGAAGGGTTCGACGCCCCGTGGAGCCATCTGGCCGCCGAGGTGCCGGGCCTCCGGGTCC
>JBKHJZ010000008.1:0-44711 GCA_046537875.1 Acidimicrobiia bacterium
TGCCGCGAGCGCCAGGCCGCCGACGGCGACGCCGCCCGCGGTCGTCGCGACGACCCCGCGGACCAGCCGGCGGGGGAGCGGTCGCCTGCGAGCCACGGGCCGGGAGACTACCGAGCGGTCAGCGGGCCGCGGTGCGGTGGCCACGCGCCACCGCTACCAGCCCCGGTACCGGGGGTCGCGACGCTCGACGAACGCGGCGACGCCCTCGTTGGCGTCGTGCGAGCCCATGTTGATCTCCTGGGCCATCGCCTCCTCGCGGAAGGCGGTCGCCCGGTCGCCGTCCAGCGACCGGTTGAGCAGTCGCTTGGCCAGGCCGAGGGCCACGGTCGGCCCCGCGGCGAGCCGGGCGGCCAGCTCCGCGGCCACGTCCTCCAGCTCGGCGGCGGGCACCACGCGGTTGACCAGGCCCAGCTGCGCGGCATCCGCAGCGGGCAGGCTGTCGCCGAGGAACATCATCTCCTTGGCCCGCTGCAGCCCGACCAGACGGGGGAGCAGCCAGGCGCCACCACCGTCGGGGACGAGGCCGCGGCGGACGAACACCTCGATGAAGCGGGCGCCCTCGGCGGCCACCACGAGATCGCACGCGAGCGCCAGGTGGGCACCGATGCCGGCGGCGGTGCCGTTGACCGCGGCGATCACCGGTTTCTCGCAGTCGAGCACCGACGAGACCAGGCGCTGGGATCCCTCGGCGATCATGCGGGCCACGTCGCCGGCGACCCGGTCCGTGGCGTCCTCCGGGCGGCCGCGCCGGGCCTGGGACGCCCGCAGATCGGCACCGGCGCAGAAGTGCTCGCCGGTGGCGGTCAGCACCACTGAGCGGATGTCGACCCGTGCCGAGGCGTCGGCCAGCAGATCGATGAGGCGGTCGCGCTGGTCGGGCGTGATGGCGTTGGCCGCATCGGGGCGGTCGAGCGTGATCCACCGGACGGCGGCGTCGTCGCGGCACCGGACCTGGTCCTCGAGCGGGCGGGCGTCGGCCATGGCCGGCGACGATACCCATGATCTGACAGATCGTCAGATACGGGGTGGCCGGCAGACGGCCCCGTCACGGGTCGAGCACGTCGGCCGCGATCAGCTCCTCCAGGTGGCGGTCGTCCCACCAGGCGAGCTGCAGCGCCTTGGCCCGGCGGAAGTAGAGCTGCACGTCGTACTCGAGCGTGAACCCGTTGCCGCCGTGGATCTGCTGGGCGGTCGCGGTCAGCTCGCGGAGCGTCCTGGTGGCGAACAGCTTGGCCATCGGGGCGAGCCGGGTGACCGACCGGCCGGTGGCCCGGGCCCATGCCGCCTCGTGGGTGAGCGTCCGGGCGCCGTCGAGCTCCGCCTGGCGGTCTGCGAGGTAGTGGGCGATCGACTGGAAGGCACCGATCGGCTTGTCGAACTGCACGCGGTTCTTGGCGTAGTCGACGGTCATCTCCTGGGTCGCCGTCGCCGCGCCCACGGCCCAGGCGGCGAGGAGGATGAGCGCGTCGTCACGGACGGACTCCCAACTGGACCAGCCGGTGCCGGGGGCGCCGAGGCGGTCCGCCGGCGTCACGGGGACGCGATCGAGGTCGACGCGGTACTGGCTGTCCGACGCGATGCCCATCTGCTGGGCGAGCTCGACCCCCGGAGCGGCGGGATCCACGAGGAACAGGTCGATCGCCGCGGGGGCGTCGCCGGTGCGGGCCAGGACGAGGAGCCGGGTCGCGGCGGAGGCGAACGCGACGTGTCGCTTGGTGCCGGTGAGCGTGAACCCGTCACCCTCGGGCTGGGCCCGGAGCTGCACACCCCGGGGGCCTGCGCCACCCCCGGGCTCGAGCCACGCGGGCACGACGATCGCCTCGCCCGTGGCGATGCGCGGCAACCACTCGGCCCGCTGACCATCGGTGCCGCCGACCGTGATCGCGCGGGCGCCCAGCACGCAGCTCGCGAAGTGGGGCACCGGAGCCAGCGCACGCCCCAGCTCCTCGTACAGCACGGCCCCCTCCAACGCCGACATGCCGGAGCCGCCGTACTCGGCCGGGATGGCCAGCCCCAGCAGGTCGAGCCGGGCGAGCTGGTCCCAGAGGTCGGCGGGGAAGCCGATCGGGTCGTCCTCCATCGCGCGCACGACCTCGGGCGACGATCGTTCGGCGCACAGGCGCCGCACGACATCGCGGAGCATCTCCTGCTCGTCGGAGAACGTCAGATCGAGCATCGGGTGCGTCTCCTCGGGCTCGGCGGCGCGTCGTGCCGGATCACGGCCGGATCACGGGATCCACTGGTCGCCGCGACGGCGCCAGGGGTTGTCGTTCGACGTGACGGGGAGGGCGACGCGCACGCTGCCGGTGCTGCACGACAGCGGCCCGACCGCGAGGTCGATCGCCACCGTGGCCCAGCCGCATCCGGTGCCGTCGGTCTCGGTGGACTCGACCGTGCCGGTGAGCGTCATCACGTCGCCGGGGCACACCGGCTCGTGCATGCGGAACAGCATCCGGCCGAGTCGGCCACGCGGCCCGGTCCAGTCGGTGACGAACCGCTCGAACCAGGCCTGCTGGTTGGGGGTGTTGAGGAAGATGTCGCGGGCGCCGTTCCGCTCGACGGCGAAGTCGCGGTCGTGGTGCATCGGTCGCCAGTCGCGGGAGGCCAGCGCACCGAGCACGACCGTGGTGGCCGTGACGTCGTGCGACAGGGAGGGGAGGGCCTGCCCCGGCCGGACATCGCCGAGCAGCGGATGCGGTGCGCCGGCCGGTGGGCGGGCGCCACCCCCGTTCCACGAGGTGGCGGCCCGCCGGTGCGCCCGCCCGGACCGGCGCGATCCGGCCGCCGGCCGGGAGGCTCGCACGTAGCCGAACCCGGTGAAGGTCTCGAGGCCCACCAGCTCGTCGTTCTGGTTGCGGTAGGGCACCTCGATCACCCAGAAGCGCCCGGTGCCGAGCCGGGTGGCCTTCGGCTCGCTGACCGAGCGGAGCACCTGCGAGGTGCTGATGACATCGCCGGGCCGCACCGGTTGGTGGAAGACCACCTCGCTCTCGGTCATGACCGCCTCCGGCAGCCCGAGCCGGTCCTTCAGGTCGAAGTGGACCTGCAGCGGCAGCCGCTGGCTGGCCTGCCCCGGCTGCCAGTGGTGGGGCCGGAACCAGAGCGAGAGCGTGGTGGGCGGGGCGATCGGCCCACCGGTGAGCTCCGAGGCCACCGCGTCGTCCCAGAACAGCGGGTTGCCGTTCTCGACCGAGGCGCACGAGGTCCAGATGTAGCCCCGCTCCACCGGGAACCCCGCCGTCTCCGGGTACCGGGTCTGGTCGATCCAGCCCGCCACCTCGTCCGGCACGGGTGCGATCGACCCGGTCTGGTCCCTCACGTTCGCCTCCTCCATGGCCGCCGGCGCCGTCGGGCTCACGCGATCGCCCCGTCGGCCGGAGCGGCCGGGGTTCACGCGATCACCCCGTCGGCGAGCAGCGCGTCGACCTCCTCCGACGGTACGCCCGCCGCGGCGAGGAGGTCGGTGGTGTCGGTCACCGAGGCGGATCGCAGCCGGTAGCGGTCGCGGCGCGGCGCGCCCGCGAGAACCGGCGCGAGCTGGCGGAACGGCCCCCGCTCCGGGTGATCGGCCACTGCGAACGCACCACGTGCCGCGTACTGGGCGTCGGCCACCACCTCGGGGATGTCCTGCACCGGCGCCACGCAGGCGTCGGCGTCCGCGAGCAGTGCCACCCACTCGTCGCGGTCCCGCCCGGCGAACGTGGCGCGCAGATCGGCGCGGATGGCGTCCTGGGCGTCGTCGTCGGTCTGGTGGTCGATCCAGCGCTCCAGCCCGAGCGCCCGGCACAGGTTCGCCCAGAACACGGGCTCGATGGCGCCGACGGCGAGCCAGCCGCCGTCGCGGGCGCCGTAGACGTCGTAGCACGCGTAGCGGCCGGTGAGGATGTAGTGACCCGGCCCGGGGACCTCACCGGTGGCGAGGTACTCGTCGATGTAGAGCGAGAGCATCCACAGCACGCCGTCGGCGACCGACACGTCGAGGTGCGTGCCCTCGCCGGTGCGGGCGCGCCCGACGAGCGCGGCGAGGATCGCCGCCGCCGCGTGCATGCCGCCGGCCGCGATGTCGCCGACGGTGGCGCCGGGCAGCGGTGGCCGGCCGTCACCGTCGCGGCCCGACATGTGGAGGTAGCCCCCGACGGCCAGGTAGTTCAGGTCGTGTCCCGCCCGGGCCGCGTGCGGTCCCGTCTGCCCGTAGCCGCTGGTCGAGCAGTAGACGATGCCGGGGTTCGCGGCTCGCACGGCGTCGTAGCCGATGCCGAGCCGGTCGACCACGCCGGGCCGGAAGCTCTCGAGCACCACGTCGGCGGTCGCGGCCAGCCGGAGGAAGACGGCGCGGCCCGCGGGGGACTTCACGTGGATGCGGGCGCGCCGCATGCCCCGGTGCCCGCTGTAGGCGTGGGGCGGCGGCACGATCTGGATTGCGCCGGCGCGCGGCGGCGCCCCGACCTTCACGACCGTGGCGCCGTAGTCGGCGAGCAGGCTCGAGCAGCGGGTCGCCGGCCCGACCGTGGAGAGGTCGAGGACGGTCGTCCCGGCGAGCGGGCCGTCAGGGGCGGCGTCGTCCACGGTGCGGTCGCTCAGAAGTTCTTCGGAAGGCCGAGCTTGCGGGTGGCGATGATGTTCTTCTGCACCTCGGACGTGCCGCCCCCGATGGTGTCGATGACCGTGTAGCGGTAGGTCGACTCGGCCCGTCCCTGCATCGGGGCCTCGTCGGTGCCCACCCGGAGCTGGGCGCCGGGCCCGCCGATGTCCATCGAAGCGTCGGCGAGGCGCTTGGAGAGCTCGGTGGCGAACAGCTTGTATTCGGAGGCCTCGGCGCGGGGTGGGTCGTCGCTGTGCATCGATTCGTGGACGAACCGGAGCCCGAGCACGCGGGCGACCTCGCCCTCGGTGACCAACCGGGCGATGCGCTGCCGGATGACCGGGTCGTCGCGCAGCGGCTCGCCGTCGCGGGTGGCGGTGCGCACGTGCTCGACGAGCAGCTTGAGCCGCTCGTCGATCTGGCTGTACGTGAACATCGTGAAGCGCTCGAGGTCGAGCGCCTGGGCGATGTACTGGAAGCCCCGGTTGACCTCGCCGACGACGTAGTCGTCGTGGACGAACACGTCGTCGAAGAACACCTCGTTGGTGCGCTCGTCGCCCATCGTCCAGATCGGCCGGATGGTGAGCCCCGGGTCGTCGAGCGGCACGAGGAACAGCGTGATGCCGTGGTGCTTCGGGGCCTCCGGGTCGGTGCGGGCGCCCACCCAGTACCACTCGGCGAAGTGGGCGGAGGTGGTCCAGGTCTTCTGGCCGTCGAGGCGCCAGCCGTCGCCGTCCCGCGTGGCCCGGAGCTGCATGGCGGCCGCGTCGGACCCGGCGTTGGGCTCGGAGTAGCCGACCGCGAACTCGACCTCGTTGCGGAGGATCTTCGGGAGGAACTCGGACTTGAGCTTCTCGGAGCCGTGGCGGATCAGCGTCTTGCCGATGATGCCGACGCCCTTGCCGATCTGGGGTGCGCCCCGCCGGGCGAGGGCCTCGTTGAGCAGGTACTCGTAGACGCCGTCGCCCTCGGCGCCGCCGTACTCCTTCGGCCAGGTCATCCCCAGCCAGCCCTTCTCGCCGATCTTCGCCATGAACGCGCGGCGCTCGGGGGTGTCGCAGATCTGCGCCATGTTCTCCCGGGTCGGGTCCATGACGGCCGGGTCCTCGTGCTCGTCGAGGAAGGCCTCGACCTCGGCGAGGAACCGCTGCTGATCCTCGGAGAACTCGAAGTCCATGTGGTGCCGTCCTCCCGTGGCAGCGGGGCTCGGGCGCGGGCCCCATCTGACGGACTGTCAGATTAGTGGGGCCACCGCCCCGCCAGCGAGGGGCTCGGGACGATGCGGCCGAGCGGGCGCGCCGGCTCAGCGAACCCGGTCGTGGTGGGCGCCGGAGATGAACACCGCCAGGACCGCCGGCTCGGTGCCCGGGTTCGACCAGCGGTGGCGGGTGCCGTTCTGCACGACGGTGTCGCCCGCCCGCAGCTGCACGGTGGCGCCGTTGTCGAGCTCGAGCGTCACCTCGCCGGAGAGCACCACCTCGAAGTCGATCGTGGCCGTCGTGTGCATGCCCGGCTCGTCGGGCTCCATGTGCTGGGCGAGGCCCGGCAGGAGCTGCTCGAGCTCGGTGAGCGCGGCCGCCACGTCGAGATCGGCGGGCACGCCGCGGCCCTCGTCGGGCGGCAGGGTGAAGAACCCGAAGCGGAACCCGCCGACCGGCGGGAAGTAGCTGGTGTGCTCGGGCATCGAGCCGTCGTCGGGGAACCGGGGCGTCCCGTCCCCGCCCCACAGCCGGTGGAACTCGCTGCCCGGCAGCAAGGTGGGCCGCACGGGCGGGACCTTCTCGTCGCTGACGAACACGGCCTTCCCGTCGGCGTCGTGGCCGGTCACCACTCGTCTCACGTCCATCGGCGTCTCCCCTCCCTCGCCAATCACAGCAGACTACGACCGGGATCCTTCGCTTCGCTCGCGTCGGGCCCGGGGAAGTGGGCACGACGCGACGCCCGAGCGGTGGGCGCAGCGGGGGAGGCGGGCCGCCGTCGCGGGCGGCGGCGGTCACGCGCGGAGGAGGGGGGCCAGCACGGCGGCGTTGCTGATGTCGGCCCGCCGGCTCGCGGTCAGCAGCGTCAGCGGTCCGCGGCGGGCCAGGTCGCGCAGGTGCTCCAGCGCCTCGGCCCGCTCGGGTCGGGCCAGCTCCTCGCGGTAGCGGCGGCCGAACTCGCCCCAGCGCTCCGGATCGTGCCCGTACCACCGCCGCAGCTCGCTCGACGGCGCCACCTGCTTGCACCACTCGTCGAGCGCGGCCCGGTCACGGCTGAGTCCCCGGGGCCAGAGGCGGTCGACGAGCACCCGGGCGCCGTCGTCCGGTTCGGGCGGCTCCTGGACGCGCCGCACCTTGATGTCCGTTCGCGCCATCGGCGCCATGCTGGCAGCCGGCGCGCAGCGCGACGATCCGCGTCCCGGCGACCCGGGCTTCGCCCCCGTCCCGGCACGCGTCCCGTGCCGTCCCGGCGGACGCGTAGGGTGCCACACCATGCCGGGTGCGGGGTCGGGAGGGGCGCCCAGCGGCCTGATCCGGGTCGTCCAGCTCAACGCCGGATCGCTGCTCGAGCCGGGGTGGCCGGAGCGTCGACACGAGATCGTTGCCTGGCTCGACCGGCTCCGGGCCGATGTCGTCTGCCTCCAGGAGATCTGGGAGTCGCCGACGCAGCCCAACACGGCCGGATGGATCGTCGAGAACATGCCGCACGCCGGGTGGCACTGCTGCTTCGACGGCCGGCCGTTCGCCGAGGCGCTGTGGCCCGACCCGGAGCTCCGTTTCGGCTCGGCGGTGCTGTCCCGCTGGCCCATCGACGACGTCGCGTACCACGCGCTCCCCGTCGCCGAGGACGCCGACCCCATCGTCGCCGGGGTGCCCTGGGAGCTCCTCCATGCCCGGACGGCCGGGCTCGACGTGTTCTCGTGCCATCTCGCGGCGGCCCCCCTGGACGCGCCCCACCGGCGGCTCCAGGTGCTCGCGATCGACGGGATCATCCGGGTGGCGTGCGACGATCTCGACGCCAGGGCGGGCCCCGGACAGCGGCGTGGCGGCATGCCGCCGATCCTGTGCGGCGACTTCAACGCGGAACCGGACAGCGACGAGATCCGGTTCCTCACCGGCCTCACCTCGATCGACGGCCGGCATGCCTTCTACCAGGACGCCTGGCGGGTCGCCGGCGACGGTCCCGGCCACACGCAGGACTGGCGCACCAATCCCATCGCGAGCCGGCTCAACGTGCACCGCAAGAGGATCGACTACATCTTCGTGGGCGACCCGTTCCTCCGGGAGGGCGCCGCCGGGCGGATCGTGTCGGCCGGCCTGGCCTTCCACGAGGCGCTGACCGGCACGCTCGCGAGCGATCACGCCGGCCTGGTCGCCGAGATCGTCTGGCCGACGCGACCGGGCGCCTGACCGTACCGACCGACCCGGCCGGCCGGGCACCGGGGGCCGGCGCGGGGAACTGGGCAGCGATCTGGTTGGCACGCAGCGCGGATCGCTGTCCGGATTCGGCGGGACGGCTCGGCGGGACGACTGCGTCCGGGCGATCGGCACCGCCGGGGGGATCACGGCCCTCCCGCCGCTACCCGGTGCCGGACAGCCGGGCCGCACGGGCATCGAGGTGGCGCCGCTCGGGAAGGCTGGTGGTGCGGCGGGCGGCGTCTCGGTAGCCGGCCCGGGCGGCGTCGGTGTCGCCGGCCATCTCCAGCAGGTGGGCTCGCACCGCCCGCCAGCGGTGGTGCCCGGCCACGCGGTCGTCGGCCTCGAGCGCGGCCAGTGCCTCCAGCCCCGCCGCCGGACCGTGCACCATGGCGACGGCGACCGCCCGGTTGAGCGCCGCCATCGGGTTCGGATCGATGGCCATGAGCAGGTCGTAGAGCGCCAGGATCTGCGGCCAGTCGGTGTCGGCGTCGGTGTCGGCCTCCGCATGGACTGCGGCGATCGCCGCTTGGACCTGGTAGGGGCCCACCGGGCCCCGGGGCAGCGCGCCGGTGACGAGCGCGATGCCTTCGGTGATGGCGTCGCGGTCCCACAGGCCGCGGTCCTGCTCGGCGAGCGGGACGAGCTCGCCGCCGGGGCCGGTGCGGGCGGCGCGCCGCGCGTCGGTCAGCAGCATGAGCGCCAGCAGGCCGGCCACCTCGCTGTCGTCGGGGAGCAGGCGGCGGACGGCCCGCGTGAGCCGGATGGCCTCGCCGGTCAGGTCGGCCCGTTGCAGGTCGGGGCCCGACGACGCGGTGTGGCCCTCGGTGAAGATGACGTAGAGCACGTGGAGCACCGCCCGAAGCCGGTCCGATCGCTCCCGGTCTCCGGGCAGGCGGAACGCAGCCCCGGCGCCGCGGATGCGCTGTTTCGCCCGGGTGATGCGCTGGGCCATCGTCGCCTCGGGCACGAGGAAGGCGCGGGCGATCTCGGCGGTGGTCAGGCCGCCGACCGCCCGCAGGGTCAACGCGACCTGCGATGCCGGGGTGAGGGACGGGTGGCAGCAGAGGAACAGGAGCGTGAGCGTGTCGTCGCGGTCCTCCGGGCGGTCGTCGCCGGGCATCGGTGCCCGGGGCGGGTCGGCCACCGAGCGGGCGGCGACTGCGTCCTCGCGGCGGCGCCGGGACTCGTCGCTGCGCAGCAGGTCGGTCAGCCGCCGCGACGCCACGGTGATCAGCCAGGCGCGGGGGTTGTCCGGCACGCCGTGCGCCGGCCACTGGCGCGCGGCGGCGATCAGCGACTCCTGCACCGCATCCTCGCAGGCGTCGAAGCGCCCGTAGCGCCGGACGAGCGCGCCGAGGACCTGTGGCGCCAGGCGGCGCACCAAGTCCTCGACGCGGACGTCGGTGCTCACACGCGGTCAGACCTCCGGCGCGGCCTCGTGCATGAGCGGCCGGACCTCGACCTTCCCGTAGCGGGCGAACGGCACGCGCGCCGCGATCTCGAGGGCCCGGTCCATGCTCTCGCAGTCGATGATGTCGAAGCTTCCCAGGTACTCCTTCGCCTCGATGTAGGGCCCGTCGGTCACCACCGGGCTACCGCCGGCCACGGTCACGGTCTTGGCCATCACCTGGTCGGCCAGGCCGTAGGCGCCGACGAACTCGCCGGAGGCACGCAGCTCCTCCTGGAGGGCGCCGGTGTCGCGGATCAACTGCGCCATCTCGTCCTCGGGGAACGAGCTCCAGAGCTCCTCGTTGCCATAGATCAGCAGCATGTACTTCATGTCGTGACTCCCTCGGGTCGGGTCACCCGGTCTGGTGACGTTCGTACGAGACGTCGGAGCCGCCGGGACCGGATCGACATCGCTGCCGACATGGTGCGAGCCATGCTTCGTAGTCGTTGCCCGGCTCCTGCGGCAACTGACCGTTGACCGCGGCCACCCGCCGTCCGTCGGGTGGTGGCGTCCACTCGCGCGCCTCGGGATCACTGATGATCACCAGGCGGGGCAGCGGGTCCGGGGGATGCGTCCGCCACGGCCGGAAGGGGTGGGCATACGCCGGTGCCACGTACAGCTTCCAACCCCGTCGCTGGAGGTCCACCACCACCCCCGTCCCCACGGAACCGAGGTCCCGCTGATCGAGGAGGGTGACGGAGTGCTCGACCGAGGGATCGAGCTCGTCTCGGATCTGCTCGCTCAACGCCGCCACGGCCACGGCGTGCTGTGTGTTCGGCACTTCCAGGGAGGCGGCGATGCCGGCGGCGGCGAGGGACGCGGCAGTGACGGCGACCGCTGCGGCGCGCGCGGCGCGGCGGGCGCCGGCCGCCGACCCGACGAGCCCGACGACGCCCCAGGCAACGCTCACGTAGAGGAGCGCGGCGACGCTCCAGCACGGTCGCGTGAGGTAAGGCGCCGGCAGGCCGGAGATCCGGGTCAGTCCCCAGACCGCGACGCCGGTGAGGGCGAGCGCGTAGGCGATGAACCACGCTCTCTGGGCGTCGCCCCGGCGGCGCAGGACCGCCGCCAGCACGATGCCCGCCAGGAGTATGGCCGCCACAGCCAGCGGTGAGCCACGGCGCGCCAGGCCGTTGGGGTCCATCTCGCGTGCCCCCATCCACGGCGCGGGCACACCGAACTGGCGGCCGGCCAGGCGTAGACCCTCCTCCCAACCCACCGCCGGCTCGTCGGGCGATCGCCTCTCCTCCCAGATGTGCAGGAGGTTGCCACCGTTGTCGCCCCAGGACTGGAGCAGCGGGCCGCTCCACAGCGCGAGCCCCACGAGACCGGCGGCGGCCACCCACCGGTACGAGGGGACGGGCGTGCCGCTGCGTCGGCGAGCGCCGGCACGAGCCAGGGCGAAGCCGGCGCCGGCGAGCACGACCGGGGCGTAGCCGACGTGCGCCTGGACGCAGTAGGAGCCCGTGGCGACCGCGGCCAGCAGCAGCCACCCGTCACCCTCCGCCGCACGCCAGGTGCAGAGCAGGTAGGCGAGCAGGGCGACGATCGGCACGTACGGGTTCCACGGGTCGACCACGTGATCCCCGAGGCTCAACTGGAGCACGACCGCCGCAACTGCGGCGAGCCACATGAGCGAGTGACCACCGATCCGCCGGGCGGCGACGACCGCCAGGCCGGCGGAGGCCGCGGTCAGGAGTCCGACGCTTGCGAGGACGCCCTCCGGCCCGGCGAGCCGGTACAGCGGGGCGGACGCCCAGAAGAGCAGGGGGCCCGGGTGGTGCCACCCCATGCGGGAGTACGCCCCCACGAGCGGCGTGTAGCGCGTTCCCACCTCGGAGATCCGCAGCACCTCCAGCGCATGGTCGCTCGCGGGCACCCATTCCATCGTCAGGGCGGCGAGCGCGGCGACGAGCGACGGGAGGACGGCGAGCGCCACGGCGGCACGGACTGGCCGGCCCGTCGGTCCGACGGTCCCGATGGCGCGCGCGACCCAGGCGGTGAACCACGAACCACCGCCTGCGTGGGGCTCCACCCGTTCGTGCCGGGCGGGACGGTCAGGCTGGTCGGTTGGGGTCGGCGGGGGCATCGCACGCCGTCGGGTGCCGGCGCACCCGGACAGGGAGACGCTACGCGCAGACCGTCGGCGAATGGGCGCGCGCGGTGGCTCGGCTTCGCGCCGTCCCAGGGCCCGCGCAGCGCGTCCGGCCCGGTCGGCGGGATGGCCGACCCGACCGTCCCTCGGGCATCGGATGGCGCTGCTACCGTCCGCACATGACGGCTGCCATGGTGTTCGTGGACGACGCGGTGCTCGGTCGGTTCCCGGACGTCTGCGCCAAGACCGGCGGGCCGGCGGACGGCACGCTCGAGCTGAGGGACGAGATCGGGGGCGGTGCCCGGCTGGGTGTGCTCTGGCTCCTCGTCCTCGCCGGGCCCCTGGGATGGCTGGTGCTGCTCGGCCTGTGGCTCGTGCTCGGGACCCGCGGCGAGATGCTCACGGTCCGCGTGCCCCTCTCCGAGCGGGCCTTCCGCGAGCGTCGGTCGGCCCAGCGCCGTGAGACCCTGGCGCTGGTCGTGCTGGGGGTCGCGCTGGCATCCCTGTTCGTGATGGTGGTCGTGCCGGTCCCGGGGCTCGGCGCCGGCGTGGCCATGGTGCGGATGCTCGGCCTGTGTCTCCTGGCGCTCGCTCTCGTCGCCGCGGTGGCGGCGTGGCGGGCCAGCCGGGTCCGGGCGCGCTGGAGTGTGGCGTTCACGCTCGACGCCTCCCGCCGCTGGGTCACCCTCGACGGCGTCCATGACCGGTTCGCCGCCCTCGTCGCGATGCAGCACCCCGCGTTCCCGGCGCCCGCCGGGGGAGCGTCGCCGGACATGTGACGGCCCGTCAGATCCGGCCGTACCCTGGGCGCATGGCCGGCCGCGGGATCCTGAGCTACGGCACGTACCTGCCGTACCGGCGGCTCGACCTCTCCGAGATCACCGCCGTCGCCGGCACCGGCGGTGGCACCGGCACCCGGACGGTGGCCTCCTACGACGAGGACACCACCACGATGGGCGTCGCCGCCGCCCGCCACGCGCTGGCGGCCGCTCCGGGCGGGACCGCCCCGGCCTCGCTGTGGTTCGCCACGGTCGAGCCCGCCTACCTCGACAAGACCAACGCCACGGCCGTGCACGCCGCGCTCCGCCTGCCCGCCACCTGCCCGGCGTTCGACGCCAACGGCTCGATCCGCTCGGCCGTGGGAGCCCTGCGCGCCGGGTTCTCGGCCACCGGGCCTGCGCTCGTCGTCACCTCCGACATGCGCACGGGGCTGCCGGGCTCGCCCGACGAGGCGAGTGGCGGCGACGGTGCGTCCGCGCTGCTGGTGGGCTCGACCGATGACGGCCCGCTGGTCGCCGAGGTCCTCGGTGCAGGCAGCGCCACCGAGGAGTTCCTCGATCGCTGGCGCACGCCGGGTGAGAGCCGGTCGAGGGTGTGGGAGGAGCGCTTCGGCCAGGGGCGCTACGTGGCGCTGGGCCGGCGGGCATGGGAGGACGCGCTCGAGGCTGCCGGACTGGCGGCCGACCGGGTCGACAGCGTGGTGGTCGCCACCACCCATCCCCGTGCCGCCACCACGCTCGCCGGGAAGCTCGGGGTGGCCGACCGCGTGGCCGACGATCTTGCGGCCAGCGTGGGGTTCACCGGTACCGCGCACCCGACGCTGGCCCTCGCCAACGTGCTCGACGCGTCACCGGCGGGCAGGGTCGTGGCGCTGGTCGTTCTCGCGGACGGGGCCGACGTCACGCTGCTCGGCACGACCGAGTCCCTCCCGGCCGGTCGTTCCCTGCCCAGCGTGGCCGACCAGATCGCTGCGGGCGGGCCGCTGCCTTACGGGACCGCGCTCGCGTGGCGGGGTCACCTATCCGTGGAGCCGCCGCGCCGCCCCCCGCCCGCCCGCCCGTCGGCGTCGGCCGCGGGCCGGTCGACCGCGTGGAAGTTCGGGTTCGTGGGCTCGCGGGGCGACGACGGCACCGTCCACCTCCCGCCGGCACCCGGTGAGGGCGATCCCCGCCCGATGGCCGACGCGACCGGCACGATCGCCACGTACACCGTGGACCGCCTGGCCTACTCGCCGTCGCCCCCCGTGGTCTTCGCGGTCGTCGACTTCGACGGCGGGGGCCGGGTCCCGATCGAGCTCACCGATGTCGACGCCACCGAGGTGGCGATCGGCGACCGCGTCGAGATGACGTTCCGCCGCCTCTACACCGCCGACGGGATCCACAACTACTTCTGGAAGGCGCGTCCCGTCCGCACCGGCCCGGTGCCGGGCGGGGGAGCGGCGGTCGGCGCCGGCGCGGGTGGCACCCGCCGTCAGGACGAGGGGAGCTGACCATGGCCTCGCACGGCATCCGCGACCGCGTGGCGATCGTGGGGATGGGCTGCACCCGCTTCGGCGAGCGCTGGGACGAGGGGGTCGACGAGCTGGTCCTCGACGCCACCGGCGAGGCGTTCGCGTCGGCCGGCGTCACCAAGGACGATGTGGACGCCTACTGGCTGGGCACCGCCCAGTCGGGGATGAGCGGCATGGTCCTCGCCAAGCCCCTGCAGCTCGAGGGGAAGCCGGTCACCCGGGTCGAGAACATGTGCGCCAGCGGGGCCGAGGCGCTGCGCCAGGCGGCGTACGCCGTGGCCTCCGGTGCGTACGACATGGCGATGGCCGTCGGCGTGGAGAAGGTGAAGGACTCCGGCTACCAGGGTCTCAACGCCGCGCCGATCCCGTCGGACGGCACGGGCCGCACGCTCACCGCGGCCGCGATGTTCTCGATGGTGGCGCCCGCGTACGCCGACCGCTACGGCGTCGACCGCACGGAGCTTCGCCGGGTGCTGGCCCGGATCGCCTCGAAGAACCACCGCAACGGCGCCCGCAACCCCCGCGCCCAGTTCCGCCGCGAGGTGTCGGTCGAGCAGATCTGCCGCATGGCCGCGGTGGCGGGAGACCTGTCGGTGTTCGACTGCGCCGGGGTGGCCGACGGGGCGGCGGCGGCAGTGGTGGTGCGGGCCGACCAGGCCCACCGCTACACGGCCCGCCCCCTGTACGTGAAGGCGCTGTCGTTCGTGGCGGGGAACGGTTCGGGGCTCATGGACCCGGGCTACGACTACACCTCGTTCCCCGAGGTCGATCGGAGCGCGCGGGACGCCTATGCCCAGGCGGGCGTGCGGGTGCCGCGGGCCGAGATCGCCATGGCGGAGGTGCACGACTGCTTCACGCCCACCGAGCTGGTGCTCATGGAGGATCTCGGCTTCGCGGAGCGGGGCACCGCCTGGAAGGAGGTGCTGGCGGGGACCTTCGACCTCGAGGGTGACCTTCCCGTGAACCCCGACGGGGGGTTGAAGTCGTTCGGTCACCCGGTCGGGGCCAGCGGCCTGCGGATGATGTTCGAGGCCTGGCTGCAGTTGCGGGGCGAGGCACCGGACGATCGGCGCATCCGCACGGTGCCCGACCGGACGCTCGCGCTCACCCACAGCCTGGGTGGCTATCCGGGCGAGATGGTGAGCTTCGTCTCGATCCTCGGCACCGAGCCCGCGCCATGATCCGGCGGGCGGGGCGTGGACGAGCTGCGACCACGGCCGACCGCTGTGAGCGAGCGATCAGCCGTCCTCCGCGGTGAAATCTCGCACTCCGTGAAGCGCTGACGCGCCCGGTGGCACCACGTTGCGATTTGGGCCGAGATCTATCACGATCCGTCGCACGTCTGTAAGACGGCATGGACTAGACGTGGGAACGTGGAAGCGTTCGCCGCCGTCGCCGCCACGCAGACCTACTGCCACCCCGGATGCCCGATCCGGCCCCGGCCCCGCTGTACGCAGTCGTACCCGAGCGCGGCCGCGGCCGAGGCCGCCGGCTACCGGCCGTGCCTCCGCTGTCGCCCCTACCGGGTGCCACCCACCAACCACCCGGCCGGCTCCGACCTCGTGTGGCGGGGGATCCAGCTGATCCGTGCCGGGTGCGAGGGCGGCGCCGCCGGGGACGACGATCGTGCCGGCGACCGCATCGCCGCCCGCCTCGGCGTCGGGCCCGACCACCTGCGCCGCGCGTTCCTCGAGGAGACGGGGGCAACCGCCGACCAGGTGGTGCGCTCGCACCGGGGACACTTCGCACGGCGGCTCCTCGACGAGACCGATCTCACCGTCGCCGAGGTCGCGGCGGCATCCGGATACGGCGACCGGCGCGAGCTCGCGGCCGCGTGCCTGGACATCTTCGGGGTGACCCCCGAGGGCCTGCGCACGCGGCGCTGGGCGCTCGACCGCCTGGTGACCGACACCGGGATCGCGCTGCGGCTGCCCTTCAGGGGAGAGCTCGACTGGGAGGCCATGCTGACGAACCTAGGCGAGCGGCTGATCCCGGGCGTCGAACGGATCGTCGACGGCGTCTATCGCCGCACCGTGGTGGTCGGCGACGAGGTCACCGTCCTCGAGGCGGCCCCCCGAGGCACCGATCACCTCGTCCTGCGCATCGCGCTGCCGCGCTGGGACGGGCTGATCGGGGTGGTCGAACGGGCGCGCCGGCTCTTCGCGCTCGACACCGACCCCGGCGACGGGGCCGACCGGGCGGGGGACCACCCCGGGTCCGGTGGCCCCGCCGGCGAGAACCCGGGGGCGCGGGTCCCCGGGGCGTGGGACCCCGTGGAGGCCGGCGTACGGGCCATCGTCGGGCAGCAGGCCACGGCTGCCGGTGCCCTGGCGATCACTTCCCGACTCGTCGCACGGCACGGCACCCGGGTGCCCGGGCTCGGGTGCCCGGGGCTCACGCACGCGTTCCCGCCGCCGGCGACCCTGGCGTGCGCCGACCTCGCCGACCTCGGCCTCACCCGGCCACGCGCCGACACCGTTCGCAGCTTCGCCCGTGCCGTGGTCGACGACCGGGTCAGGTTGGACCGCAGCGTCGGCCTCCGACCGTTGGTGGCGTCGCTCGGGGCCATCCCCGGAATCGATGCCTCGGTCGCGCACGACATCGCCATCCGCACGGGGGAGAGGGATGTCCCGGCCCCGGCGCCCGAGCCCGCCGCAGACCCCGGCTGGCCGCCCCGGCGGGCGCTCGTCGCGCTCCGCGGGTGGGTGATCCCGCGCGAGGCGACCGGCGCCCGAGGGGCACCGGTCTCCTCGCTGCCGCCGCACGGCACGCCGGCGCCGGCGTAGCGCCACGCGGACGTTCCCATCCGGGCAGCTCCTCAGCGGCTGAGCCGGTAGAAGCGGAAGAACTCGTTCTCGATGGGCAGCGCCTCGATCCCGACGAAGCCAGCGTCCCGCGCGTAACCCTCGAGCGTGGCGGGCCGCATGACGGTGCCCGTGCCGGCGGCCGGTGGGTGCGACATGCCGTCGGGCAGGCAGCAGGTGATCGAGTAGCCGTACATCAGCCGCTCGACCGGGTCGGCCGGGGCCGTGAACCGCTCGCCCACGCGCTCGTCCATCACGATGACCGTGCCGCCGTCGCCGGCGAGCTGGCGCATCGCGGACAGCACCCCGACCGGATCGGACATGTCGTGAACGCACTCGAACGCGAACACCACGTCGTACGGGGTGCTGTCGCCGGTCGCGTCGCTCGCGGTGGCGGCATCGACGGCGTGGAAGCGGACACGGTCGTCGAGCCCGGCCTCGGCGGCGGCCGCCTGTGCCATCACGATCGACGGCTCGTCGATGTCGAAGCCGTCGACGGTCACGCCGGGGTGCGCGAGGGCGAGGCCGATCGACGACCAGCCGCCACCGCAGCCCACGTCGGCCACCCGGGCACCGGCCCGGAGCGCCTCGTGCACGTCCGGCACCGCTGCCAGGTCATCGGCCAGCTGGTGGACGAAGTACGGCCGGTTGGCGAGCGCCTGGGCCTCGCGACCGACGTGGCCGTGCTCGGCCCAGCCGAGGCCTCCGCCGGTCCGGTACGCCCCGGCCAGCTCGTCCAGCTTGCGACCGACCCCCGCGATGAGGCGGGCGAGGGGCAGCACGTGGTTGAGGCTGTCGCCGTCGGTCAACACCTCGGCCTGCTCGGGCGCCAGCACGAAGCGCCGCTCGGTTGCGGGGGCGTCCAGGTCCTCGACCCCGAGCCAGCCGATCGCCGCCTGGTGCTCCAACCACTCACGGGCGTACCGCTCGGCCGTCTCCGTGCGCTGGGCCAGCTCGGTCGATGTGCACGGCCCGTGCTCGGCGAGCGCCCGGTACCACCCCAGGCGGTCACCGAGGTAGGCGGCCTGGATCTCCTGCGCGCCGAGCAGTGCGCCGAACAGCCGCTCGACGAACGCGTCGACCGTGGCCTCGGTCGGCTGGGAGCTGGTGGCGGATCGGGTGATGGTCATCGTCTCCTCCTTCTGGGGGAACGGGTCGGGTGGGTGGTGGGGGATGGGACGGGTCACGGTCGCGGGCGGGCCCAGAGCGTGAACCGGAGCACGGGCAGGAAGCCCAGGCGCTCGGCGCCGGGGCGGCTGTCGTCGCTGAACACGCCGGTCATCCACACGTCGGGCGCCGCCCGGAGCCGGTGGATCGCGTGCGCCCACCAGTGGCCGCGGTGGCGGGCCTCAGGACGGGTCACGCCGAGCGCGAAGCAGCCCACGCCGTCATCCGTGAACAGGGTCCCGATGCTCGCCGGTTCGCCGGCCTCACGTCCGATGGCGAACCGAAGGCGGCCGTCGTCGAGCAGGCGCGGGTTCGCGAGCGAGCCCGGTGGCGCGCCGAGCAGCTCGTCGAGCGGGTAGCCCTCCACCGCCACGCGCTCCCAGTCGGCCAGACCGCGGGCGTCGCGCACGTCCTCGGTCTCGACCGTCCTGCCGGCCGGGTGCGCCGGCGGCGGGACCGTGGCCGCGGGCGGTCGCACCAGCAGGGGCGGGTGGCCGACCAGGCGCCAGCCACGGGGCCGAAGGTCGGGCGTCGGCCAGGCGCTCCAGAGGTGCACGTCGCCCGTTCCCTCGGCGAAGAACGCCTCGATCTGGTCGAGGTCGCGGGGGAACGCGGCGGGATCCGGCGGGCGGAGCAGGGTGGCGGCGCTGAAGAAGCCGCTCGGCCGGCCGAGGTCGGCGGCGGCGTAGCCGGCGGCCCAGGTGGCGCGGCCGCCGGCGGCCACGACGAAGGCCTCCGTGAGGTGCGCCCAGCAGAACAGGTATCGGCGGAGCACGGTGTCGCCCACGGGGGCATCCGGCTCCCACCCGGTGGTGAGGTGCCCGTCGGTGGCGGTCATGGCCCACATCGTGGGCGGGCCGGGTTGCAGCGTGGTTGCACGTCCGCTGCAGGCGGCGCAACCGCTTCTACGCTACTGAGCGTGCAGGTCCGAGTGCTCGGAACGGTCGAGGTGATCGACGACGACGGCCGGGTCGTCACGATCGGTAGCCCCAAGCAGCGGGTGGTGCTCGCGGTGCTGGCCTCGCGGGCGTCGACCACCGTGCCGGCCGGGGTGCTGGTCGACCACCTGTGGGGCGACGATCCACCGCGGACCGCGCTGGCATCGCTGCGCACCTACGTGTCGCGCCTGCGCCAGGTGCTCGGCGACCACCTCGTCGGTTCCCCCGGCGGCTACGCGCTCGACGCGTCCGGGCTCGACATCGACGTGGTCAGGTTCGAGGAGATGGTCGCCGACGCGGCCCGGCGACCGGCGGCCGAGGCACTGCCCGTGATCGAGCGGGCGCTCACCATCTGGCGGGGCCCGCCGTTCGCCGGACTCGACGACGTGGCCCCGTTGCGGGGTGCCGCCGTCCGGTGCGAGGAGCTGTACCGGGCCGCCCTCGACATCCGTTCGTCCGGACTGCTCGCCACCGGCCGGGTGGGCGAAGCGATCGCCGCCGCCGAGGAGCTCGTGGCCGAGGCCCCGCTCCGCGAGGGTGTGTGGGCCACCCTGGTCTCGGCCCTGACCGCCTCGGGCCGGGTGGCCGAGGCGCTACGCGCCTACCAGCGGGCGGTGGAGATGCTGGCCGAGGCGGGCCTCGAGCCGGGCGAGGCGTTGCGCAAGGCCGAAGCTGCCGCCCTGGCCGGCGATGCCGCCGGTCCGGCGCCCGGGCAGCTCCCCGTGCCGCTGTCCTCGCTGGTGGGCCGCGACGCCGACCTCGTCCGGCTGGACGAGCTGCTCACGGGTGGACGGGTGGTCACGCTCACGGGGCCCGGCGGGGTGGGCAAGACCCGGCTGGCCGTCGAGCTCGCCCACCGCTTCGCCGACCGGCACGAGATGGGTGCCCGCCTCGTCGGCCTCGCCGACGTGCGGAGCAGGGACGGCCTGGTGGGTGCGATCGTCGAGGCGGTGGGGCTGGCGGTGGAGCAGGCCGAGCCCGACACCGTGCTGGCGCGGGTGGGTGGCCTCGACGTGCTGGTGGTCCTCGACAACTGCGAGCACCTCGTCGACGACGTCGCGACGGCGGTGACGCGCATGCTGGGCGGCGGCTGGCAGGCACGGGTGCTGGCCACCAGCCGCGAGCGCCTGGGCGTCGAGGGCGAGCAGGTGTGGGTGGTGTCGCCGCTCGCGCTGGACCCGGGCGGTGCGGCACGCGAGCTGTTCGTCGAGCGAGCGCGAGCCGCCCGGGCCGACCTGAGGTTCACCCCGAAGGACGATGCGGCGATCGACAGGATCGTCCGCCGGCTCGACGGCCTGCCGCTGGCCATCGAGATGGCGGCTTCCCGGGTGACGACGCTCCCCCTGGGGGAGCTCGCCGACCGGCTCGACGAGGCGCTCGACCTGCTGCACTCGGCCCAGCGCACCACCGATCCGCGCCACCAGACGCTCGGTGCGGTGGTCACCTGGTCGGAGCAGCTGCTGACGAGCTCGGAGCGCCAGCTGTACGAAGACCTCGCGGTGTTCGCTCAGTCGGCCACGGCCGACGACATCGCGGCGGTGACCGGATGCGCCGACCCCGTCGCGCTCCTCGCCCGGCTGGCCGACCAGTCGCTGGTGGTGGCCGACACCGCCGCGCAGCGGGCCCGCTTCGGCATGCTCAGCACGGTCCGGGCGCACGCCGCCGGTCGGCTGGAGGCGTCGGGTCGGGCTGCGTCGCTCCGCCGCCGCCATGCCGAGCACTACCGCGACGTGGCGCTGGAGGCCGACGCCGGCCTGCGAACCGCCAAGGAGCTCGCCGCCCATCAGCGGCTGGCCGCCGACATGGACGAGCTCCGCTTGGCGGCCCGGTGGGCGCGGGCGCACGACCCCCGTGTGGCGGCCGAGCTGTGCGCCGGCCTCTTCCTCTTCGCGCAGTCCCGCGTGCGGGACGAGCCGCTGCGGTGGGCCGGCGAGGCGCTCGCCGTCGTCGACGAGTCGACCCCGGGGGTGGGCTGGGTGTTCACGGCGGTGGCACAGCGCGCCCTCCGCCACGGCGACATGGCCGGAGCGGCCGCGCTGGCCGAACGTGCCGTCGAGCTGTCGAAGGTCTCCCTGGAGCTGGCGGCTGCGCTCGAGGTGCTGAGCGATCTCGAGTCGATGCGGGGGAACCTCGAGACGGCCGGTCACTGGGGCCGGAAGTTGCTCGATGCCGGTGAGCACGCCGGCGACCCCCACATGAAGACGGCCGGTCGCATCACCCTCGCCCTGATCGAGGCGTACGCCGGGCGCCACGACGCCGCAGTGGCCACGCTGGAGGCCGCCGACCCCGCTCCCGCGCCGTCGGACCAGGCGTGGCTCGCCTACTGCGCGGGAGAGATCGTGCTCGACCGCGATCCGCCGGCGGCGCTGGCGTCGCTCGACCGGGCCGTCGAGCTGGCCGACCAGGTGGACAGCCGCTACGTCGGCGGTGTCGCCCGGGTGGCCGCGTCGTCGCTGCGGGCCAGGGCCGGCGACCCGGCCGAGGTGCTGCCCGCGTTCATCGCGGTGGTCTCCCACTGGCGCCGCCAGGGCGACATGCTGTACCAGCTCACCACGCTGCGGAACCTGGTGGTGCTGCTCCACCGGCTCGGTGAGGTGGAGCGCACGGCGGAGCTGCTGGGCACCGTGCGGCGCCCCGACCTGGTCCCGACCTTCGGCGGCGAGGCGAAGCGGCTCGACGCGGCGCACGCCTGGGTGCTGGAGGCCCTCGGTCACCGCGAGGCCGATCGCCGGGCCGCACAGGGCGCCGCCCGGACGATCGACGACGCCGCGATCCTGGCGCTGGAGTGGCTGAACGACCTCGCGGACCAACGGGCACCGGCCGCGTTCCGGCGGTGAGGCGCACCCGGGAGCGGCGCGCGGAACGCGGCCCGGCCGATCAGGCGGGCTTGCCTGGACTGGACACCTGCCCGGCCTCCGTCGCGCCCCCGGCGTGCTCACGCATGAGCGCCTGGCGATCCACCTTCTGCATCGCGGTGCGCGGCAGCGCCTCGACCAGCCTGAGCGCCTCGGGCAGCTTGTAGGAGGCGACCCGGCCGCGCAGGAAGGCCCGCAGCCCGTCGAGCGACGGCGGTGCGTGGGGATCGCTCGGCGCCACCACGGCGACGCCGATCTCGCCCATCACCGGGTCGGGGCGGGGGACCACCGCCACCTCGGCGACGCCCGGGTGGGCGGCGAGCTCGGCCTCGACCTCGGCGGGATGGACGTTGTAGCCACCGCGGACGAACATCTCCGTGCGCCGTCCCGCGAGGCGTACCAGGCCCCGGTCGTCGATCCGGGCGAGATCGCCGGTGCGCAGCCAGCCGCCGACGAGCGTGGTTGCCGTCGCCTCGGGGTCGCGCCAGTAGCCCGCCATCTGGGTCGGCGAGCGCAGCCACAGCTCGCCGACCTCGCCCGGGGGGACGGGCCGGCCGCGGTCGTCGCGCACCCGCACCTCCACACCCGGCCGGGGGGAGCCCACGGTGAACAGCGCCTCCTCGTCGTCGGCGTCGGGCGCAGTGCCGGTGCCGCAGCCGCCCGACTCCGTCGACGAGTAGCGGATCAGGTAGGCGGCGCCGAAGCGCGCCCGGGCGGCGCGCACCAGCGCCGGCGGGGACGCCGCGGCCCCGGCGACGATCGTGGTCACGTGGTCCCAGTCGTGGCGATCGATCTCCGGCGACCGCAGCATGAGCGCGATCTGGGGGGCCACCCCGCCGATCGACGGCATCCGCTGCTCGGCGATCGTGCGCAGGGCGTCGTCGGCCCGCCACCGCTCCAGGATGTGGGTGCGCGTCGCCAGGCGCAGGTACCAGGGCAGCTTCGTGGTGAACCCGACGTGCGCGAACTGCGTCGACGCCAGCATCGCCGGGCCGGGCCGCCCGGGTGGTGCCCAGGCGCCGCCGGTGTCGGTGACCGCGACCGCCTCGAGCTGGCGCTCGCAGAACACCGCGCCCTTCGGCATGCCGGTGGTGCCGGACGTGAACACGATGGCCACCGGCCGGTCGGGGTCGGGTGGCAGCACCGGGGCGGTCGTCCCCCGGTCGGCGGCCGCGTCACCCAGCCGGCCCAGCTCGGCGAGCTCGTCCGGGTCGTGCAGCACGAGTGACGGGTCGGCCAGCTCCACCAGGGCCGCCTGCTCGGCGGCCGTGAGCCTCGGGTTGATGCCGGCGGTGACCGCCCCGGCCTTGGCCGCCGCCGCGTAGGCGACGACGTAGCGGCTGTCCGAGCGCAGCCGCAGCACGACCCGGTCGCCCGGGGCCACGCCGCGTGCCACGAGCCCCGCGGCGACCGCGTCCGACCGCCGGTCGAGGTCGGTGAACGTGACGGGTGTGCCGTCGGGGTCGACGAGGGCGGTGAGGTCGCCGAAGCGGCGGGCGGCCTCGCGGACGGTCGCTGCGAGCACTCAGCCCGGCTCCCGGTCGGCACGTCGGTCGGTCGTCGGCGGCGCCACGGCGCAGACCGTACCGGTGGGACCACGGGGCGGTCATGGCCGCCCGCGCCGAACGCCGGTGCGGCGAGGGCCCGGCCGGGACACTAGGTTGCCGTCGTGGACGCGCCGTCCGAGTACCGGGTGATCGCGCGCAACACGGCGACCGCGTCGGCGAACAAGATCCACGACGACACGGTGGCGCGCCGCTATGGGTTCGCGGGCGGCCTGGTCCCGGGCGTGGACGTGTACGCCTACATGGCCCACGTCCCGGCGGCGGGGTGGGGGCTGGAGTGGCTGGCGCGCGGGTCGCTGCTGGCCCGGTTCCTCGCACCGGTCTACGAGGGTGACGAGGTCGCCGTGGTGCCCGGCGAGGTCTCGTCGACGGCCGGGGGCACGGTGGTGCCGCTCGAGGTGCGGGCCGGAGCGGGGCGGATCTGCGCGGTGGGCGAGGCGACGTTGCCCGCCGGAGCCGACAGCGAGGCGGCGTTGCCCGCCGGGCCCGACGGCGAGCCGCCGGCCGGGAGGTGGGCGGGCATCGACCGCGCGGCCGGGCCAGCGGGGTTCCGGGAGGACGCCCCCGAGGCGTCGCCCGACACGCTCCGACCGGGGACACCGCTCGCCCTCGCTCCCCACGGCTTCCACGCCGACCGGGCCGGCGACTACCTGGACGAGGTCGGGGAGCGCCTGTCGCTGTTCGCCGCCGAGAGGGTGGCCCACCCCGGGTGGCTGCTCCGCGATGCGAACCACGTGCTGTCGACCAACGTGGCGCTCGGGCCGTGGATCCACGTCGAGTCGGCGGTCCGGCACCACGGGCTGGTGCGGGACGGCGACGTGGTCGACGCCCGTGCCCGAGTCGTGCGCGAGTGGGGCCGCAAGGGCCACCGCTTCGTCGAGCTGGACGTGGGGCTGTTCACGGGAGCCGACCGGCTCGTGGCCCACGTGTCGCACACCGCCATCTACCGCCCGCGGGCGGCAGAGACCGGCGACCGTCGGGCGGTCACGCGCTCCCCGGGCGGCGACCTGTCTTAGTGCCGTGGCCGGCAACATTGGCGGCCTGTCACGCCGGCCAGATGACGCCGCTCGCGGCGTCCTCGCCCTCGCATTCGCTGGTGGAGTGCGTCGGGCTGCGTCCTTGCGAGCGACGCCCCTGGCTCGCCGTGACAGGGCAAACGTCACCGGCCACGGCACTAGCGTCGTGAAGCATGAGTCCGGTCGACGAGGTCGAGGAGGCGGTGCGCAGGCACCTGGACGCGCTGGGCGTCGAGTACGAGCCGATGGAGTGCGATCCAGCGTTCGCCGACACCGCCGCCTTCTGCGAGCGGTACGGCGTCGCCCCCGAGGACTCGGCCAACGCGATCGTCGTGGTGGGCAAGTCCGATCCCCGGCGCTACGTCTGCTGCATCGTGCTCGCCACCACCCGGCTCGACGTCAACGGCGCCGTCCGCCGCCGTCTCGGTGTCCGCAAGGCGTCGTTCGCGTCGGCGGACGAGACGGCGGCTCTCACCGGCATGATGATCGGCGGCGTGACCCCGTTCGCCCTGCCGGACGACCTTCCGGTGTGGGTCGACGCGGGCGTGATGGAGCGGCCCTCCGTGGTGGTCGGGGGCGGTAGCCGCTCGCTCAAGGTCCGTGTGCCGCCCGACGCCTTCCGCCGGCTGCCGGCGGCGGAGATCGTGCCCGATCTGGCCGTGCCCGCCTGAGAGCATGCGCGGACAGGAACGTCGGCGTCGGGTCGGGCCGCGGGTCGGACGGTGAGCGGAGCGCATCGGTGAAGTTCGGCATCCCCCTCAGCCGGGTCAACCCGGCGCACTTCGACGAGGTGGCCGTGGCCGCCGACGAGTGCGGCGTGGAGTCACTGTGGTTGGCCGAGCACCTGGTCCTGCCCCTGCGGATCGAGGGTCAGCTCGTTCCGGGCGAGGAGCACCCGCCCCTCTCGCCCCGGCTCCCCGTGTACGACGCCCCCGCGTACCTCGCGTACCTGGCGGCCAGGACCCGCCGCATCCGGCTCGGCACGTTCGTGTACCTGCTCGGGTTGCGGCATCCGTTCGTCGGGGCGCGGGCCTTCGCCACCCTCGACCGGGTGTCGGGCGGCCGGGCGCTCTGCGGCGTGGGCGCGGGCTGGCTGCGCACCGAGTGGGAGGCCGCCGGGCTGGACCCCCGCACCCGCGGCCGCCGCCTCGACGAGACGATCGCGGTGTGCCGGCGGCTGTGGTCGGAGCCGGTGGTCGAGCACCACGGTGAGCTGATCGACTTCGAACCGGTGGCGTTCGAGCCCAAGCCCGTGCAGGAGCCGCTCCCGGTGCTGGTGGGCGGCGAGTCGGACGCCGCGCTGCGGCGCGCCGCGCGCCTCGGCGACGGGTGGCTCGGCATGGACCACTCAGCGGAGTCCGCAGCCGATCGGGTCGGCCGCCTGCGGCGGTTCGCGGCGGACGCGGGACGTGACCCCGACGCCGTCGAGGTCACCGTGATCGGCGCCGTGGAGGGCGAGACCGACGTGGAGCGCTACGCGGCGGCGGGCGTCGACCGCCTGATCGTGGTGCCCTGGCGGCGCTCCCGCGAGGCGGTGGACGGGCTGGTGGCCTTCGCCGAGCGCATCGGCCTGACGGGACGCTGAGCGGCGGCTGAGCTGCGGCCGTCAGGCGGCCGGCTCGCGGCGGAGCACGCAGAGCTCGTTGCCCGCAGGATCGGCGAGCACCACCCACGGCTGCTCGCCCTGCCCGATGTCCGCCCGGGTGGCACCGAGGGAGAGCAGGCGCGCGACCTCGGCGGCCTGGTCGTCGCCGACGTCGGGGGCGACGTCGAGGTGGACCCGGTTCTTCACGACCTTCTCGTCGGCGACGCCGAGCAGGTCGAGGTAGGGGCCGGTGCCGCCGGGCGGGCCGAGCCGGACGTCACCGTCGTCGTCGACCAGCACGACGTCGTAGCCGGTGGCCGCGCGCCAGAACGGGGCGAGCCGCCCGGGATCGGGGACGTCCAGGACGACGGCGGCGACCGCTCCCGTGCGGGCGTACGCCTCGTTCGGCGCGAGCACGCACAGCTCGTTGCCCTCGGGATCGGCCAGGACCACCCACGTCGTGTCGCCCTGTCCGATGTCGACGTGGCGGGCGCCGGCCGCGAGCAGGCGATCGACGATCCGCTCCTGCTCGCCGGGCGAGGAGCTGGCGAGGTCGACGTGCACCCGGTTCTTCACGACCTTCGGATCGTCGCCCGCCCCGAACACCAGCGGCAGCCCGGGCTCGGCGGCCGCGCCGGACGCGTTCCCGGCGCGGGGCGCGACGACCACCTCGTCGGCCGCCTCGTAGGAGATCGGCCAGCCGGTGGCGACCGACCAGAAGCCGGCCAGCGCATCGGGATCGTGGGCGTCGAACACGACGGAGTGCAGCCGTGTGGGCATCGGGTGCGGACGGTACCGCACGGGCGTCGATCCCGGACCGACAGCGGGACCGTCGGATAACGTGCCGGACGCATGGCTGTCGACCTCCCCGCACTGGTGGCGCCCTGGCGGGCCGCCGTCGTCACCTCCGAGATCCAGAACGGCGTGATCGGCGACCAGGCCGTCCTGCCCGTTCTGGCCAAGGCGGCGCGCACGGTGGTCCCCGCCATCGCCCGCCTGGTGCGGTCGGCCCGCGCCGCGAGCGTCGAGGTGGTGCACTGCACCTTCGAGCGACGGATCGACGGCAAGGGGGCGAACTCCAACGCCGCGCTGTTCCACGGCGCCGACCGCTCGCCGGTGCGGCTGCTGTCCGGGTCGCACGAGGCGCAGGTCGTCCCCGAGGTCGGGGTCGAGCCCACCGACCTGGTGCTGCCCCGGACGCACGGGCTCGGCCCGATGGCGGGCACCGGCCTCGACCCGGTGTTGCGGAACCTGGGCGTGTCGACGGTGATCGTGGTGGGCGTGTCGGTGAACGTCGCCATCCCCAACCTGGTGATGGATGCGGTGAACCGCGGCTACGACGTGGTGCTCCCACGCGACGCGGTGTGCGGGGTTCCGGCCGAGTACGCGGACGCCGTCATCGACAACACGCTGCGCCTCCTGGCCACCGTGACCACGGTCGACGACCTGGTCGACATCTGGAAGGACTGACCGTGCGCCGCTGGCCGTGCGGGGGAGGCGCCCGGTGAGGTTCTGCCAGTCGCTGATGTACTCCCACGCGTCCGACTGGCTCGCCATCGCCCGCTGCGCGGAATCGGTGGGCTTCGACGCGGTGGCGCTGTCGGACCATGTCGTTTATCCCGACAAGCTCGAGTCGAGCTACCCGTACAGCGATGACGGCCGGCCGGTGTTCGGGCCCGTCACGCCGTGGCCCGACGTGTGGGTCACCACCGGCGCGCTGGCGGCGGTCACCGAGCGGCTGCGCTTCATCACCAACGTGTACGTGCTTCCGGCTCGCAACCCGTTCGTGGTGGCCAAGGCGGTGGGTACCGCGGCGTTCCTCTCCGGCGACCGGGTGCAGCTCGGGGTGGGCGCCGGGTGGATGCGGGAGGAGTTCGACCACCTCGAGCAGTCATTCCGGCGCCGGGGCGCTCGCATGGAGGAGCAGATCGAGGTGCTGCGCACGCTCTGGCGCGGCGGGATGGTGGAGCACCACGGCGAGTTCTACGACTTCGACCGGGTCCAGATGGCGCCCGTGCCCGCGCGTCCGGTGCCGGTGCTGATCGGCGGGCAGTCCGACGTGGCGTTGCGCAGGGCGGCCCGGATCGGCGACGGGTGGATCGGCACGCAGTACCGGCTCGACGAGCTGCGCGGCTACGTCGAGCGCCTGCAGGCCTTCCGGCGCGAGGCGGGCACCGAGGGCCGGCCGTTCGAGATCGTGGCGGCCGTGAACGACAAGGTCCCCAGCCCGGAGGTCTGCGCCGAGCTCGAGGGGATGGGGGTGACCATGCTCATCACCTCGGCCTGGTTGATGGCCGGGCGCTCGTGGGCGTCGCTCGACGAGAACGTGCGGGCCCTGGAGGACTTCGCCGCGACCTACATCGCACCGCTGCGATGACTGACACCCGCGTCGGGGCCACGGGGTCGCGAGCCTCCCCTGACGGGCCGTCAGGTGTCGGTAGCCTGTCGCCCGTGTCCGACCCGGCCGAGGCCCTCGACGAGCTGCGCGCGGCCGACGGCCGGGTGCCCGGGCGCCGGGGACGGGCCACCCGGCGGCGCCTCCTCGACTGCACCGCCGAGATGCTGCGGACCACGTCGTACCGCTCGCTCAAGGTGATCGACATCGCCCGCGAGGCCGGCACGTCGCCCGCCACCTTCTACCAGTACTTCGCCGACGTCGAGGCCGCGATCCTGGTGCTGGCCGACGAGATGGCCATCGACGGCCAGCGCCTGGTTCGGATCGTCGCCGAGGGTCGCTGGAAGGGCAAGGCCGGGTACCGGACCGCGCTCGGCCTCACCGACGCGTTCTTCGAGTTCTGGGACCAGCACCGGCCGGTGCTGCGCGTCGTCGACCTCGGCACCAACGAGGGCGACCGGCGGTTCCGCACCATCCGCGTGCGGTTCCTCAACGCGGTGACCACCGAGCTGGCCGGGGTGATCGGCGGGTTCCAGTCGGAGGGCCGCAACCTCGGAGTCGAGCCGATGGCACAGGCCGGCGTGCTGGTGACGATGCTGGCGAACGTCGCGGCGCACCGCTCGGGGTTCGTCCACTGGGGCATGAAGCTCGACGACGTGCGGATCTCGGTGGCCCGCCAGGTCTTCTGGGGCGCCACCGGCCAGAAGCCGCCGTCGTCCTGACGGGAGGTCCGCGGGCGGCATGACCGCCCGCATAGGGTCGGTGACCGTGGGGACGGCAGGCAGCGGGTTGACCCGGCGGAGCTTCCTCGGCGCAGCGATCGGCGCCGTCGTCGCCGCGTGCAGCCGGGGTGACGACGGCCGTGACGGCGGGGCCGGTGATTCACCCGCCACCGTGCCGCGGCCGGCCGCGCCGCGGCTCGCCTCGAACCCGTTCTCGCTGGGCGTGGCCTCGGGCGACCCCCTGCCGGGCGGCGTGGTCCTGTGGACGCGGCTGGTGCCCGATCCCCTGGCGCCGGACGGCGGGATGCCGGACGAGCCGGTCGACGTCCGGTGGATGCTGGCCACCGACGATCGGATGGCGAACGTGGTGGCGAGCGGTATCACGACCGCGTCTCCCCGGCACGCCCACAGCCTTCACGTGGAGGTCGACGGGCTCGACCCCGACACGACCTACCACTACCGCTTCGACCTCGGCGAGCACGCCAGCCCCACCGGTCGCACCCGAACCGCGCCGGAGCCCGGGTCCGGGGTCCGGTCGCTGCGGCTGGCGGTGGCGAGCTGCCAGGCGTACCAGTCCGGCTACTTCGGCGCCTACCGGCACCTCGCCGGCGAGGACGTGGACGCGGTGTGCTTCGTGGGCGACTACATCTACGAGCTGGAGGCGTCCACGGATGCGCGCACCCACGGGCTGGACCCGCCGACCGACCTGACCGGGTTCCGGGCTTTGTACGGCGTCTACAAGTCGGATCCCGACCTCCGGGCCGCCCACGCCGCGCACCCCTGGATCGTCACCTGGGACGACCACGAGGTCGAGGACAACTACGCCGGCCTGGAGCCTGGGGCGATCGGGACGGCGAGGGGCCTCGACCCGGCCACGTTCCCCGCCCGCCGGGCCGCCGCCTATCAGGCGTTCTGGGAGCACCTGCCCCTGCGAGGGGGGCCACCCGGGGACGACGGCTCCCTCCGCATCCACCGCGAGCTCCGCTACGGCGAGCTCGTCACGCTCGCCGTGCTCGACGGTCGCCAGTACCGCTCGCCGATCATCGTCGGCGAGGGGGCGGGCCACCTCCCGCGCATCGCCGGTGGAGGGCCCCTGCTGCCCGACACGTTCGACGAGAGCCGCACCATGCTCGGCGAGGAGCAGGAGCGCTGGCTCCACGACCTGCTCCGCTCGTCCACCACCACCTGGAACGTCCTCGTGCACCAGACGGTGATGGGCGAGGTGGACCGGGCGCCGTCCGACCCCGCCCGGGGCATCAGCATGGATTCCTGGGACGGCTACGTGGCCGCCCGGGAGCGCCTGCTCGGCTTCGTGCGCGACGAGGGCGTCGGGAACCTGGTGGCGCTGGGTGGGGACATCCACGCCAGCGCGGTGCTCGACCTCTACGACACGTACCGGGGCGACGATCGCTCTCTGGTGGGCACCGAGGTGATCGCGCCGTCGATCAGCGCCGTCGAGCTGCTCCCGGCGGGCTTCCGCGAGGGCACCCGCTCGAACCCGCACATCCAGCTCTACGACCCCGATCGGCGGGGCTACCTGCTCGTGGAGATCCGTCCCGACGAGATGCGCGCGGACTTCCGCCTCCTCAGCGACGCGGTCGATCCCGATGCCACGATCGAGACGGCGTCGAGCTGGGTGATCCGCTCGGGGACCCCGGGGGCGGCCCGGGTCGGCTGACCGGGTTGCGCCCCGGTCACGGTCGTCGGCTTCTGCCCGTCCGAGCGGTCCCGGTGACTTCGGCGTTTGTGGGAGTGCCCGACGGTGTGCCAGATTCCCCGAAAGTGCCGGGCCAGGGGGACATGTCCCAGGAGGGCGAGACGTGGTGTGGATCGTGCCCGAGGGGGAGCTCGCCTTCGGCATCCAGCTGCCGGTCCAGGCGCAGTCCCGTCGCTTCGCCGAGCCGTGGGAGGCCGGGGCCGGCCTCGACGAGCTGGTCGCGGTGGCCCGCGCCGCCGAGCACGCCGGGTTCGCGTACGTCGCGGTGTGCGATCACATCGCGATCCCGGCTGCCGACGCCACCGCGATGACGACCACCTGGTGGGACTGCGTGGGCACGCTGTCGTACCTGGCGGCCGTCACCCACCGCATCGGGCTGCTCAGCCACGTCTACGTGCTCCCGTACCGCCACCCGCTGCAGGCGGCCAAGCAGTGGATGACGCTCGACGCCCTGTCCGGGGGCCGGGCGATCATGGGTGTGGGCGCCGGCCACGTCGAGGGCGAGTTCGCGGCCCTCGACGTGGAGTTCTCGCGCCGGGGCAGGATACTCGACGAGGCCATCGACGCCGTGCGGGCGGCGTTCGCCGCCGAGTACACGTCGCACGAGGGCTCGCGATGGTCGTACCCCGACATGGGCCTCGCCCCGCGGCCCGTCCAGCGGACGCTGCCCATCTGGGTGGGAGGGTCGTCGCCTGCCGCCATCCGCCGCGCCGCCGAGCGGGGCGACGGCTGGCTGCCGCAGGGCCCGCCCGAGGGCGGGATGTCGGCGGCCATCGCCCGCATCCGGGAGCTCCGCGAGGGCGCCGGGCGGTCCGGCGAGCCGTTCGTGCTCGGCTCGCTGTCGGGTCCCCTGTACGTCGGCGAGCCCACCTGGGACGTCGGTCGAGCGGTGTCCGGATCGCCCGAGCAGATCGCCGGCTTCCTCCGTGTGATCGCCGAGCTGGGGGTCGGGCAGATCCAGGTGGCGTTCCGGAGTCGCGACGTGCACGAGCTGACCGACCAGGTCCGTGCCTTCGGCGCCGAGGTGGTGCCGCTCATGCGAGCCTGAACCCCACCACGCCTCCCGGGAGGTGCACATGATCCGTCTCACCGCCATGCTCCGCCGGAACCCGGCGCTGTCCGCCGCCGAGTTCCACGCGCACTGGTGCGACGTGCACGGGCCGCTGGTCCGGTCGGTGCCGGGCGTCGATCGCTGGGTGGCGCGCTACGAGCAGCATCCCCGGGTGGCGGACCGGGCCGGATCGTGGACCGGGAGCGAGGGCTTCGACGGCGTGGCCGTCCAGTGGTTCGGCAGCCTCGACCGGGTGGAGGCGATGATCCGCGACCCCGGATACCGGCGCATCGTCGGCCCGGACGAGCGCCACCTGCTCGACCTCGAGCGCAGCGTCTACCTGCTCACCGACGAGCCCCGGGTGATCATCGGCGGGAGCAGCTCCGACAGGTCGCCATAGCGCGGGCCGGCACCGTCGACGGGCCGGGTCCGGTGTCACACGGCACCGGTAGCTTGCCGGGCATGACCGACGCCCAGCCCAGCGCCGCCGCACCGTCACCGTCGCCGCCGACCGCCGCGGCCGTACCTGCCGGCGCAACGCCGCCCGAACGACCCGCCGGCCGCCCGGCGGGCGACGGCCTGCTCGTCGGTGACGACGGTCGGGTGCGCTGCGGCTGGTGCGGCACCGACCCCGACTACGTCGCCTACCACGACCACGAGTGGGGCCGCCCCCTGCGCGACGAGCGGGCGCTCTTCGAGCTGATGTGCCTGGAGGCGTTCCAGTCGGGGCTGTCGTGGCTGCTGATCCTGCGCAAGCGGCCGGGCTTCCGCGCCGCGTTCGCGGGGTTCGACCCGGCGGAGGTGGCCGGCTTCGGCGAGGCCGACGTGGAGCGGCTGCTGGCCGACGGCCGCATCGTGCGCAACCGGGCGAAGGTCGAGGCCACCATCGCCAACGCACGCGCCATGGTGGCGCTGCACGACGAGGGCGGGTCGCTCGTCGACCTCGTGTTCTCCCACGCGCCGGAGCCCGGCGAGCGGCCGGCCGCCCGGGCCACCACGCTGGGCGACCTGCCCAGCGCCACCCCGTCGTCGAAGCGGCTCGCCACGGCGCTGCGCAGCCGTGGGTTCCGCTTCGTCGGGCCGGTGGTGGCGTACTCGCTCATGCAGGCGGCCGGGGTGGTCGACGACCACCTCGCCGGGTGCTGGGTGGCCGGCGAGCTCGCCGCCGCCGGCTGAGCTACCAGAGCTGATCGGTGTAGCGGTCGGTCCCCGGCACCGTGGGGACGAAGGGCGACGCCCAGCGGACGATGCCCCGGCCCGACCGCTCGAGCGCGTCGGCGTGGTGCCCGACCGCGGGCCACCACCGGTCGGGCTCGCTGTCGGCGAACCAGAGCTGGAGCTCCCGGTTCTCCACCCCGTCGGTGCCCGGCTGGGTCACCGGTGCATCGGGCGGCAGCGGGATCCCCGCGAACCGCAGCACCAGCGCCACGGCGGAGTCCGGGCCGAGCGACCAGCGCGGCGGATCGTCGTCGCCGGTCCGCTCCACCACCACTGCGCCGAGCGAGCGGAACGGGTGGTCGAGGGCCAGCTCGGCCGGTACGCCGTCGTCGTCGCGGGTGTCGGCGCCGAGGTACCGGTAGAGCAGGGTGTGGACGTGGTCGCGCTCGGGGAACATGCGGCCGTGCCGGTGCAGCCAGTGCACCTGCCGGGTCGACCAGTCGGTGTTCTCCCGGAAGCGGCCCTTGAGGGTCCAGTAGAGCGCCAGGTACGACCCGGCGCGGTCGTCCCCGAACAGCGGCGTGGCGCCCCGGGCGACCCGCAGGTCCTTGAGGTCCCGCGTGCACACCCACCGCCGCCCGGCGAAGTACCAGGGCCCGATCATGCAGCCCGCGTAGAAGTGGTCGCGCTCGTACCAGCGGTTGTAGGCCACCTCGTGCCCACGGTGCGGCTCGACCAGCGTGAACAGTGCGCTGCCGAGCACGATCTCGCCGCCGAGATCCGCCTCGTCGGCGGGCGCGGCGGCGCCGGCGGTCGATGCGTCGGTGCTCATGTCCTCCCCCTCGCGCGGCTCGCGGTCCGCGCCGTCACTCGTCGATGCCGAAGCGCCCGAGCCCGAAGGCCTCGATGGCGTTGCCCCGCAGCAGCTTGTAGGTCTCGGTCTCGTCGAGCCCGGCCTGCGCGCAGATGTCGGCGGCCACCTTCTTCGAGTGCGGGAACGTCGAGTCGGCGTGCGGGTAGTCGGTCTCGAAGCAGATCTGGTCGATGCCGATGACATCCCGGTTCCGGAGCCCGGTCTCGTCGTCGAACACGCACCCGTAGATGCGGCCCGCCAGGTAGCTGCTCGGCGGGTTGGGCAGCGCGGTGCCGAAGCTGTTGTCGCTGCGCTCGGCCCACAGCTTGTCGGCCCGCTCCAGCACGTAGGGCATCCAGCCCACCTGGCCCTCGGAGTAGGCGATCTTGAGGGTGGGGAACCGGTCGAGGGTGCCCGAGAAGATGTAGTCGAGCATCGACCCCATGGCGTTCTGGAACGTGAGCGTGGAGCTGACGATGAACGGGGCATCGGGCGAGGTGGCCGGCATGCGGGACGACGAGCCGATGTGCATGCACACCACCGTCTCGGTCTCCTGGCAGGCCGCGAAGAACGGGTCCCAGTGGCCGGAGTGGATGGACGGGAGGCCGAGGGGATGCGGGTTCTCGGAGAACGCGACCGCGTGGCTGCCCTTGGCGGCGCAGCGGTGGATCTCGGCGGCGGCGAGCTCGGCGCCCCACAGCGGGATCATCGTGAGCGGGATCAGTCGGCCGCGTCCGTCGCCGGCGCACCACTCGTCGATCATCCAGTCGTTGTAGGCCGTGACGCAGGCCAGCGCGAGCTCGGGGTCACCGCCCTCCCGCTTGACGCCCTGCTCGTAGAACGTCTGGCCGCAGAACCGGGGGAGCGTGTTGGGGAAGCAGATCGACGCGTCGACGTGGTTGGCGTCCATGTCGGCGAGGCGTTCGGGCTGCTTCCAGCATCCCGGCCGGATCTCGTCGAAGGTGGTGGGGGTGACGTCGAGGTCGTCGAACCCGACTGCGGCCGACAGCTTGGGGAAGGGGTAGACGAGCCCGTCGTAGAGCCACCAGTCGCACCAGTCGCCGTCGTCGACGCCCTTCTCGAAGCTGAACACGCCGCCGGCGAAGCTGAACTTGGCGCGGTCCCGCTCGACGCGGGGTCCCCTGTCCCGATACCTGGCGGGCAGGCGCGACGACCACAGGTCGGGCGGCTCCACCACGTGGTCGTCGACCGAGATGATGCGGGGGATGTCGACCGCGGGGCCGGGCGGGCTGGCGGTCTCGCTCATGGCCGGATTGTAGAACCTGTTCTACCGGGCTGTCAGCGGCTCGGGACATCCGGCACACGACCGGTGGCCGGCGCCCCCGAATCTTCTTGCACACCCGATGCGTCTAGTGTCGGCGGCACGTGACGGGAGAGGATGGCGCGGTGCCCGGGCAACGGCGATGCCGGACGATCTGAGCAGCGGCGGAGCGCCGCCCCCGACCGACGGCGATCACGCGCCCGCCTCTCCGGAGGCGGGCGGCGACGGCACCACCGCTGCCGGAGAACCGGGGAGGGACGGCGCGGCGAGCGGCCGGCGGTTCGCGCTGGCCCCGATGGTGGTCATGGCCCTCGTCGCGCTGATCGACCAGGTCGACATCTCGGTGGCTCGGGGTGTGTTGCCCGTGCTCGAGGACGAGTGGCGGCTCAGCGACACCGAGCTGGGGCTCATCTCGTCGGTGTTCATCGTCGTCAGCGCGGTCGCCGTGATCCCCGCCGGGTACGTGGCCGACCACTACCGCCGCAACCGGGTCATCGGCTTCACCCTGCTGAGCTGGAGCGGGCTCATCCTGCTGTCGGCCACCGCCGTCAACTACGCGCACCTGCTCGCAGCCCGTGCGGTCATGGGCATCGGCCAGGCGGTCGACGACCCGGCGTCCACCTCGTACCTGGGCGACAGCTACCCGTCCCGGATGCGGGCCCGGGTGTTCTCGCTGCAGCAGGTCAGCTTCTTCCTGGGCGGCGGCATCGGCTTGGCGCTCGGTGGGTGGATCGGCGAGTCGCTCGGATGGCGGTGGGCGTTCGCGCTCGTGGGCCTGCCCGGCGGCGCCCTGGTGGCGCTCGCCGTGTTCCGCCTGCGCGAGCCCCGGCGCGGCGAGGCCGAGCTGCCCGAGGAGATGACGTGGGAGCAGATCGAGGCGCTCCCGCCGCGCCCGCCCACCGGCGTCGCCCGCGGGGCCGAGGGCCTGACGCTGCGGCAGTTCGGGCGCCTCGCGGCGACCGAGCTGGCCAGCGAGCTGCGCATGATCTTCCGCATCCGCACGATGCGCTACGTGCTCGTGGGCGTCGCCGCGCTGCTGTTCACCGTGTCGGGCATCTCCGCCTGGCTCGCCCTCTACCACGACCGCTACTCGGGCATGTCGATCACGCAGGCGACCGCGGTGACCGGCGGCCTGCTCGGCGTCGGCGGGCTGATCGGGACGCTCGGCGGGGGAGCGTTCTCCGACCGGTTCCACCGGCGCTGGATGGGAGGCCGGGTGGTGATCGTCGTGTGGTCGGCGGTGGCCTGCGCCGTGCTGTTCATGACGTCGTTCGCGATCCAGTCGGTGGCGCTGCGGGTGGGGCTGCAGTTCGTCGGGGTCACGGCCGCCGCCGGGGCCGCCCCCGGCCTGCGGGCGGCCATGCTCGACGTGGTCCCGCCCGACTCACGGGGCGTGGGTGCCTCGGCCATGACCCTGACCACCCAGGTCTGCGGGGTGGCGTTGGCCCCGGTGCTGGTCGGCAGCCTGTCGACGCTCACCGGCTCGCTGGTGACCGCGTTCTACCTGGTCTTCCCGCCGGTGATCCTGGGCCTGCTCCTGCTGCTGCGCGCCCGCCACACGCTGGAGCAGGACGCGCAGGCGATCATCACGGCGATCGTGGAGGAGAACCAGCGGCTCGCGGAGGAGCGGGCCGAGATCGAGGCGGAGGAGGAGCTGGCCCACGGGTGAGGTCAGGACCGCGGCGCGCCGTGATGCTCCTGATGCGGTATCATCGTCATCATGCGCACCACGGTCGCGGTCGACGACAACCTGCTGGCCGCAGCAAAGCAGCGGGCGCACGAGCGTGGGGTCTCGCTCGGCACGGTCATCGAGGATGCGCTGCGGGCCACGCTCATGCGCGCCCCGCAGCGTGAACGCCCGGCGATCCCTGTGTTTCGCGAGGGGACGGGCGTGCGTCCCGGCATCGACGTGACGTCCACTCGGGCTCTCCTCGAGGCGCTCGATGCCGATCGCGCACTCGACGAGCTTCGGTGATCCTGATCGATGTGAACGTCATGGTGGCGGCGCACCGTGCCGATCACCCGCACCATGAGCTGGTCCATCCCTGGTTCGCCGCGCTGACATCGGGCGACGAGCAGTTCTGGGTCCCCGGCCCGGTGTGGGCGTCGTTCGTCCGCATCACCACGAGCCGCCGGATCTTCGAGGTACCGACACCGGTGGACGACGCCTTCGACTTCGTGCGGGCGGTGCGGGCGCAACCCAACCACCAGGCAGTCGTGCCGACCGAGCGCCACATCGAGCTGTTCGAGTCGCTGTGCCGCGAGTACGACGCACTGGGCGATCTGTCCGCCGACGCCTACGTCGCCGCCATGGCTCTCGATCTCGGGTGCACTGTCGTCTCCCTGGATCGCGACTTCGCCCGGTTCAGCAGGCTTCCGTGGCTCCGCCCGGGTGAGTCATCGTCCAGACCTACGCCGTGACCGGGTGCCGGGATCACGGTCGGAGCGCAGCGCGCACGAGGCGCAGTGCCGCCTCGGGGGTGAGCCCCAGATCGCGCGCGCGGGCGGCATAGGCGTCGGCTGCGGCGCGCGCGGCGCCGGCCGGCACCGGTGCGGAATCTGCGACGAACGTGCCCCGCCGGCCCTGGCTGTGCACCACGCCGAGCGCCTCGAGCTCGCGGTACGCCCTGGCCACCGTGTTGGGGGCGAGGCCGAGGTTGGCGGCGAGCGCCCGCACCGTCGGCAGGCGGCTCCCCGGGCCGAGCGTGCCGTCGGCCACCGCCCGCTCGATGGCCGACCGCACCTGGTCGTACGGCGGCACCCCCGACGAGGGGTCGATGCGGATGATCACGGCGTGGCCGGCCTGGTGTCCCAGAGCCGCTCGCGGACACGTCGCCGCCGCCGGCGCTCCAGCACGGCCGGAATCACGGCGAGGGCCATCGCGAGCCACCCGCCGATCGGCAGCACGGCGCCCGCCACGGCGCCGCAGATCAGGCTGGGCCCGGGCACGCCGGCGACGACGGTGCTGCTGACCAGATCCCCCTTGATCTCGTCGCGCACCGCGAGCGCGGCCGGCGAGGCGGCGGGTTGGGGGGAACGGACCAGCAGCCGGCCCGCACCCTCGGTGAGGACGACGCCGATCGCGCTCACGACCCAACCCACGACGATGTCCCGCCGGGCTGCGAACGGGCTCTGCGCACCCACGGCGAGGTAGACACCCAGGGCCCCCGTGGCCAGGGCGAACACGACGGCGGACCACCACCGCATCATCGGCGGCAGGTAGTCGTCGAGGATCGGAGGCCGGAGGTGCGCGACCCGCGGCTCGCCCGGTGTCGCACGTGCCCCCCGGCCGATCGCGAGCGTGGTGCCGAGTGCCCCGGCGAGCGCCGTTGCGACAAAGATCGCCGTGAACAATGCGAGCAGCATGCCGGGGGATCCGGCGCTCCCCATGTCGATCCAGACGTAGTAGACGCTCACGCCGACAAGCGCGCTGACGGTTCGACTGTAGCAATACAAAACCGGCTTGCCGGAGATTAGAACGCGTTCTAATCTCCGCCGGGATGGGCGACGACCACCGTGTGCTCGTGGGGGGCGATCGGGCGGCCGGTGATCGCGGTGCCTACGACGTGGTCAACCCGGCGACCGAGGAGATCGTGGGGCTCGCCCCCGAGTGCTCGGTCGAGCAGGTGGAGGCGGCCGCCGAGGCCGCGGCCGAGGCGTTCGGGCCGTGGAGCCGCACCCGTCCCGAGGAGCGGGCCGACCTGCTCGACCGGCTGGCCGACCGGCTCGCCGAGCGCTCGGACGACCTGGTGCCCCTCGTGCAGGCCGAGACGGGCGCCACCCTGCGGGTGACGACGACCATGCAGGTTCCCCAGACCGTCGACCGCCTCCGCCGCTACGCGCGCGGGGCGCTCGAACCGCACACGATCCCGCTGGCGCCCGCCGAGATGGGATCGACCGCACTGGCGCCGGGGGGACTGCTCGGGTCGGTGGCCGAACGGCGCCCGGTCGGGGTGGTCGCCTGCATCACGCCCTACAACTTCCCGCTGGTCAACATGGCGGGGAAGGTGGGGCCCGCCCTGGCCATGGGCAACACCGTGGTGGTCAAGCCGGCACCGCAGGACCCGCTCGCCGTGCTGGCCTTCGCCGATGCGGTGGTCGACGCGGGGTTCCCGCCCGGCGTGGTGAACATCGTCACCGGGAGCGGCGCCGAGGTGGGGGAGGCGCTCGTGGCCTCACGGCACGTCGACATGGTCAGCTTCACCGGCTCGACGGCGGTGGGGCGCCGGATCGGGCAGGTCGCGGGCCACGACGTCAAGCGGCTGCTGCTCGAGCTCGGCGGCAAGGGCGCTGCGCTCGTGTTCGACGACGCCGATGTCCCCACGGCGGTGGGCGCGATCGCCAGCACCTGGGCGTTCCACTCCGGGCAGATCTGCACGGCGCCCACGCGGGTCATCGCCCAGCGCGGCGTCCACGACCAGGTGGTGGCCGGGCTCCGGGCCGCGGCCGGGCGGATGACCGTCGGTGACCCGCTCGCCGCCGACACGGTGGTCGGCCCGGTCGTCTCGGCGGCCCAGCGCGATCGGATCGAGGCCCACGTGCGCTCCGGTGCCGACGAGGGGGGCGAGGTGGTGGTGGGCGGCGAGCGGCCCGACATGCCGCGCGGCTTCTACGTCGCCCCCACGCTCCTCGCGGGCTGCAAGCCCGGCATGTCGGTGGTCCAGCAGGAGATCTTCGGCCCCGTCGTGGTGGCCCTCTCCTTCGACGACGAGGACGAGGGTGTCGCCCTGGCGAACGCCACGGATTTCGGGCTCAACGACTACGTGTTCACCGGCGACACGGCCCGGGGCATGCGGGTGGCCCGGCAGCTCCGCACCGGCAGCGTCGCGATCAACACGGCGCAGCAGAGCCAGGAGGCACCGTTCGGCGGCTTCAAGCTGTCGGGGGTGGGGCGTGACCGGGGCGTGTTCGCCATGCACGCCTACAGCGAGCTGCAGTCGATCGTCTGGCCGGGGTGAGGGGGACCGATGAGGGGCATCGTCTGGACCGGCGAGCTGGAGGTGCGCGACGACGTCGAGGTGCGGGACCCGCGGCCGCACGAGGTGCTCGTGCGCATCGTCGACGCCGGACTGTGCCACAGCGACGTGTCGGTCATCGACGGGACGATCCCGTTCCCCACGCCCGTGGTGCTGGGCCACGAGGGGGCCGGGGTGGTCGAGCAGGTCGGCGACGCGGTGACCAAGGTGAGCGTCGGCGACCACGTGGTGCTCACCACCCTCGGCAACTGCGGGCGGTGTGCCGCCTGCGACCGCGGCCAGCCCACCATGTGCCGCGACACGATGGGGCGCCTCGGCCGCCCGTTCACGGTCGGCGGCGAGAGGGCCTTCAGCTTCGCCAACACCGGCGTGTTCACCGAGCGGGTCGTGGTCACCGAGACCCAGGCGGTGGTCATCGACCCCGACGTGCCGTTCACCGCGGCGTGCCTCATCGGCTGCGCGATCGTCACCGGTGCCGGCGCCGTGCTCAACCGGGCGAAGGTGCAACCCGGCCAGAGCGTGGTGGTGATCGGGGCCGGGGGCATCGGCCAGGCGGCCATCCAGGGCGCGCGGCTCGCGGCCGCCGGGCGGATCGTGGTGATCGACGCCAACCCGGCCAAGGAGGCGATCGCCCGGCAGTTCGGGGCGACAGACTTCGTCGACGCCAGCGCGGTCGACGACGCGGTGGCGGCCGTGAAGGAGCGGGGTCTCGGCACCGGGGTGGATCACGTGATCGAGTGCGTCGGCAACCCGGCGCTCATCCGTCAGGGGATCGAGCTGCTCGACTGGGGCGGCACGCTCACGTTGCTGGGGGTGCCGAAGCTCGGCAGCGAGGCCAGCTTCGTGGTCAACGATCTCTACAACGACCGCTCGATCCTCGGGTGCCGCTACGGATCGACCCGCCCGCACCACGACATCCCCCTGTTCGTGGGCTTCTACCGGGACGGGCGGCTGCAGCTCGACGAGATGGTCAGCCACGTCTACCCGCTCGACGGGATCACCCAGGCCCTCGACGACCTCCACCACGGCAAGCTCAACCGGGGCGTGCTGTCGGTGACCACCGCGTGAGCCACCCAGGAGGCACTCCATGGAGTTCGGCGTCTTCGCCCAGCTGTTCGTCCCGAAGTCAGAGCGCGCGGCGGATCCCCAGGCAGAGCACAAGCGGATCTTCCGCAACATCGAGATCACGAAGGCGGCCGACCGCAACGCCTTCAAGTACGTGTGGTGCCCGCAGCACCACTTCCTCGACGAGTACAGCCACATGCCGGGCCCGGAGGCGTTCATCGGCTACTGCGCCGGCCAGACCGAGCGGGTCCATCTCGGCTCCGCCATCTTCAACCTCACCCCACCGGTCAACAAGCCGCAGCGGGTGGCCGAGAACGTCGCCCTCCTCGACCACCTGACCAACAACCGCTTCGAGTTCGGCACGGGCAGGGGCAGCTCGAGCACCGAGGTGCTCGGCTTCGACATCGAGAGCGTCGACATCACCAAGGAGATGTGGCGCGAGACGATCCGCGAGATCCCGAAGATGTGGAAGGACGCCCCGTACAGCTACGAGGGGCGGTTCTTCCGGATGCCCGAGCGCAAGGTCTTCCCCAAGCCCTACGGGCCCCTCCACCCTGCGATGTGGGTGGCCGGCGGAAGCCCCGGCACGTTCACGGAGGCCGGCGAGATGGGGCTCGGCGTGTTCTGCTTCGCGATCGGCCGTCCCACCGACATGGAGCCGTTCGTGAAGGCCTACAAGGCGGCGATCCGCAGCGCGACACCGGTCGGCGACTACGTCAACGACAACATCATGGGCGTCACCAACATGCTCTGCATGGAGGACCGCAGGAAGGCGTTCGAGGTCGCGTCCAACATGGGCATGAACTACTACTCGAGCCTCGCCTACCACTGGCTCGACAACGTGCCCCGGCCCAAGAACCTGCCGGAGTGGCCGGACACGATCCCCGAGCCGACGCCGGAGCAGGTCGAGAAGCTGTCGGCGGAGGGGTACGTGACGATCGGCGACCCCGACGACTGCGCCCGGTCGGTGCAGCGGTGGATCGACATGGGCTTCGACCAGCTCACCTACAGCCCGACCACAAACACGCTGCCGACCGACGTGGTGATCGACTCGATGGCGCTGTTCGGTCGTGAGGTGATCCCGCAGTTCGACACCGACCCGGAGCACTCCACCACCCGCTACCGGCGCGAGGCCGCCGCCAGGATCTGAGGCACCGCCCTCGGGGGGAGGGCCCCGGGCCCCGACCCGCCCGCGTGGCGGGTCGGGGCGCCGGGCGCCTGCTCGCCGGGCAGGGCGTCTGCTAGGCAGATCGGTGGCCGGACCGACCACGAGAGGGGGCGAGCCGTGGTGCCGCGCAGCTTCAACCTGGCCGACATCTGGGAGATGGCGGCCGACGCCGTGCCCGAGCGCGAGGCGCTGGTGGTCGGCACCCAGCGCCGGACCTACGGGCAGCTCGAGGAGCGGGCCAACCGGCTGGCGAACCACCTGGCGGCCCGGGGCGTCGGGCCGGGGGAGCACGTGGCCCTCTACCTCGAGAACTGCGCAGAGTACCTCGAGGCGATGCTCGCGGCGTTCAAGCTGCGGGCCGTGCCGATCAACGTCAACCACCGCTACGTGGCCGGCGAGCTGCGCCACCTGCTCGACGACAGCGATTCGGTCGCAGTGCTCACCCAGCCGTCGCTGGAGGCCACGGTGGCGTCGGTGGTCGACGCGCTGCCGGACGTTCGGTTCACGCTGGTGACCGGCGACGACCACGAGGCGGCGCTCGCCGCCGCACCGGCCGACCGGCCCGCCGTCGAGCGCCGGGACGACGACCACTACATCATGTACACCGGCGGGACGACGGGCATGCCCAAGGGGGTGGTCTGGCGCCACGACGACGCGTTCTTCGCCTGCATCGGCGGCGGCGACCCGATGCGGACCAGCGGTCCCGTCGAGCGGCCCGACCAGCTTCCCGAGCGCATCGTCGACCAGCCGGTCGTCTACATGTCGCTGGCGCCCCTGATGCACGCCGCCGCCCAGTGGACCTCGCTGTCGTGGCTGTTCGCCGGCGGCAAGGTCGTGCTGATGCCGGGATCCCTCGATGCCGACGCCGCATGGCGGGCGGTCGAGGCCGAGAAGGTGAACATCCTCACGGTGGTCGGTGACGCGGTGGCCCGTCCGCTGCTCGACGCCTGGGACCGCGCCGGTGGCTACGACGTCTCGTCGCTGTTCGTGTTCTCCAACGGCGGTGCGCCGATGGCGCCGAGCACCCGCGAGCGGATCTTCGCCACGCTGCCGAACGTCATGGTGACCGACGGCTTCGGCTCGTCGGAGGCCGGCACGCAGGGCGCGATGCGGGTGAGCGCCGCCAACCGTCCGTCGGATGCCGGCCTCGTGCGGTTCGACGAACCGGCCAAGCCGACGATCGTCGTGGACGTCGACGGCGAGCAGGTCGTGCCGGGCTCGGGTGCGATCGGTCACGTGCTGGCGGGCGGTCGCCTGCCGCTCCGCTACTACAACGATCCCGCCAAGACGGCCGAGGTCTTCGTCGAGCGAGACGGCCAGCGGTGGCTCCGGACCGGCGACATGGCCACCGTGTCGGCGGACGGGGCGATCGAGCTGCTGGGGCGCGGTTCGGTGTCGATCAACACCGGGGGCGAGAAGGTCTTCCCCGAGGAGGTCGAGTCGACCCTGAAGGCCCACCCCGACGTCTACGACTGCCTGGTGGTGGGCGTGCCCGACGAGCGCTGGGGGAGCGCGGTCACCGCGCTCGTGCAGCCGGTGGCGGGGGCGCATCCGGCTCTCGACGACCTGGTCGCCCACTGCAAGCGCACGATGGCGGGCTACAAGGCTCCCAAGCACCTGGTGCTGGTGGATGCGGTCGTGCGGTCACCGTCGGGCAAGGCCGACTACCGCTGGGCCGCGGAGACCGCGAAGCAGGCGCTGGGGGTCACGACCTGAACCGTCGGGGCTCGTGGACCCGGCCCGCGGATCGGGCCGCCGTCGGCGGTCGGCGGATCCGAGCTCGGCAGGTCAGGTCCTCGTCGGCCGGGGCCCCGCGGGGAGGCGGGCGGTCGTTCCCGCTCGAGGACCACCGAGTGGCAGTGCGGTCACCAGCCGTCCGGGACCGGCGCCGTCCCGTCGGGAGGGTTCGGCCCGTCGCTCGTCGGGGGCTCCGGTGGGCGTCCGGTGACGTTGCGGGTCTCCTCCTCGGCGCGGTTGACCGCACGCTCGATGTGGACGAGGAACGCCGCGAGAACGACGAGGCAGCCCACGGCTGTGATGATCGCAACGGCAGGGAAGATCACGTCTCCTCCTTGCCGCTCCCCGACCCACCCGCGGCATCAGCGGCCTGGAGCCGCGGGACGGAGTGGGGTGCGGCCCGGAGCGGGGGTCGCGCTCCGATCCGGGCTTACCCCCCAGGCGACATCACGATCCGGCCCACGCCCACCTGCTCCGGGACTCGACACCCCGCGTCGCCGTCGTCGGACGATCGGTACGCGAACACAGCAGCAGCGGGACCGCTGCGCCGGTAGCCCGGCGGGGCCTGGTCCGCCCCTCGGGTGTCGCCGGTCAGGCTTGGAGGGCACTGTGATGCCCTCTTCTTCATCGAAACGCCCTTGTGTCGCGCGTGCTGGTGGGGCTACGCTGCGAACTGATGTTCGAGGACAGCGGCGTCAGCGCAGCATCCCGCCCCGGTGCGACGACCGGGGCGCTGGCGGGCCTGGCCACGGCCGTGGACGGCCTGCTGGCCGTGGACCCCGACGCTCTCGGCGACGAGGAGCTGGGCGCGGCGCTGGTGGGCCTGCACCGCCAGCAGGCCC
>JBKHJZ010000084.1:0-13279 GCA_046537875.1 Acidimicrobiia bacterium
CTCCCCGGCACCGCAGGACCCGGCGGCACGCTCCCCGGAGAGGGACCTCCCCGTGGCGCCGTCCCGGAGCGGTCGGGTGAACCGGGTGCCCCGGGCGGCCGGCGGCGGCTCAGCGGCGGTGGCGCGCCGGTCGGCGGCTCCTGCAGGGCCGGGGCCTGCTCGCCGGCGCCGAAGGGCTGGACGGACCCGCCGAGGTGCCCGTTGCGGGTGGTCGAATCGGCCGCCGGAGCGAAGATGTCGTGGCGCGGGCCCTTCTGCGCGGGTGGGGCGGATGCCGGCGCAGGAGACGAGGACGCCCCGGCCGGCCGGGCCTCGCCGGGGCTGTGGGGTCCCGGGCCCTCCCCGCCGGACCGGGCATCGACCGGCGGCCGGGCGGCGACCTCGCTGAGCCGAGGCACCTCCACCTCGACCAACGAATCCGGGCCGTCGATCGCCCGGCGAAGCGTCTCGACACCGGCACGGATGGTGTCCCGCTGCTCCCGGAGGACCTCCCGCAGGGCCTCGAGATCGGCCTCGAGCGCGTCACGGCTGGAGAGCAGCGCGTCGACCTCGGCCTCGGCCCGCTCGCGGGCCTCGCGCACCTCGTGCCGCGCCTTCTCCTCGGCGGCCGCCCGGGCCCGCTCCAGCTCGCCGCGGGCCTCGGCGAGCATCCTGTTGGCCTCCTCCTTCGCCTCCTTCACGGTGGCGTCGGCCGTGCGCTGGGCGAGCACGAGGGTGCGGCGCAACGTGTCGTCGGCATCGCTGGCGTCGGCGGACGGCGGGGAGCGCCGCTGCACCTCCTCGAGGTGGCGCTGGACCTCGCGGAGCCGGGCCTCCGTCGCGTCGGCGCGCGACGTGGCGTCGCGCAGCCGCTCCAGCAGGTCGCCCACGCCCGCCGCGACCCGCTCGATGAAGTCGTCGACGTCCCGCGTGTTGTACCCGCCGCGGCGCGCCTCCCGGAACTCGACGGCATGGAGCGTCTGCGGGGTCAGTTCCATGACGGCCGATCGTAACGAAGTTCACCGGTCGCCACCCTCCAGAGTGTCGCCGGCGCCGGGAGCACTCAGCAGATCGCGCTCAAGAGGATGCTCCCGACGATGAACACGACGATCGGCGAGAGGTCCAGCCCCGCGGCGCCCAGCCGCACCGGCGGGATCATCTGGCGGAGCGGCGCCAGCACCGGCTCGGTCAGACGCCCGAAGACGTCGAAGATCGAGGCGTACGTGGTCCCGGGTGTGGGCGGGAACCAGCTCATGATGATCCGGACGAACAGGATCAGAAGGTACAACTGGATCGCGATGCACACGATGGCCATGCGCGTCAGGGCTCCCAGCGGGTGAGGGGACGGGGGTCAGGCTTCGTAGCCGCGCTCGTGGAGGCGGCGCCGGTCCTCGGCCGACACCTCCACGTCGCTCGGCGTGAGGAGGTAGACCTGCGTCGCGACCCGCTCCATCTGGCCACCGAGGCCGTAGCAGAGGCCGCTCGCGAAGTCGATGATGCGCCGGGCAAGGTCACGCTCCACCCCTTGGAGGTTGAGGATGACCGGGACGCTCTCCTTGAACTTGTCGGCCACCTCCTGTGCATCGTTGAACGACGTCGGGCCGACCACGTGGGGCTTCGACGTACGCCCACCGCCGGGCGGCGGGACGGCGGCCGGTCGCCGCCGAGCCGCGTGCTCGGCATCGCGCCGACCGGCCCGGTCGTGACGCGTCCCACCGGGCGGTCCGGCGCCGGCGCGCGCCTCGTGCCGGACCATCTGCGTGCCGTTGCCGTTGAGCAGGCCGGTGTCGCCGGCGGCCGGGGTGAGCGTCCGGACCGAGCCGCTCGGCTCCGGGTCGTGCTGGGGCGGTGACGCGGGCCAGCGCTCCGGCGACGTGGGGGGAGGGACCGGGCGATCCGGGTTGACGTCGTAGTCCTCGTACTCCTCGTCGGGGCCGAGCCCCAGGTAGAGCATCGCCTTGCGCCACATCGATGCCATGAGTCCTCCACGCCTGGGTCGATCATAGGGCTCGGCGGGGCGGCCCGCCGTCGCACGCCGGGTCGCTCACCGCACCACCACGCTGCCCGGCGTGACGTGCGCTCTCAGTGTCGCGCCGCCGCCCGCGCCGGGCGCGGACCGAACAGTCCGGTCCCCACCCGCACGATCGTGGCCCCCTCGGCCACGGCGACGTCGAGATCACCGGTCATCCCCATCGACAGCTCCCGGAGCCCCAGCCGGTCGGCCAGCTGCCGGAGCGCCCGGAACGCCGGGCGGCTCCCCTCCGGCGGTCCGGCCGGGCCCACCGTCATCAGCCCCCGGACGTCCAGACCGAGGTCGCGCAGGCCGTCGACCACCGCCGGTGCCATCGCCGGGGAGCACCCGCCCTTCTGCTCCTCTCGCGACGTGTTGACCTGGACGAGAACGGCGGCCCCGGGGGCGAACCGGGCGATCTCCGCCCCGAGCGACAGCCGGTCGACGCTGTGCCAGAGCGCCACGTGGGGTGCGGCCCGGCGCACCTTGTTGCGCTGCAGGCGGCCCACGAAGTGCCAGCGTGGCCACCGCGCCCTGCGCTGGTCGGCGTCCAGCTCCGCCGCCTTGCGCACGAGCTCCTGCACGTAGCTCTCGCCGATGTCGACCAGCCCGGCATCGAGCGCGGCCCGCACCACCTCGACCGGGAATCCCTTCGTCACCGCCACCAGCCGCACCCGCTCGGGGTCGCCCCCGGCTCCCGCGATGCGCTCGTGCAGCGCCCCCACACGCCGCTCGATCTCGGCCGCGTCCACCGCGGTCACGCCACCTCCGACCACACGACCATCGCCTGGCGCGCGGTGTCGCGGCGGGCCCGGTGGGAGTGGAGCTCGGGCTCACCGCAGGCCGTGCAGGGCCCCGGCCCCCCGACCTGGTCGACGCCTGCGCCCGCCAGCGCGGCGCCCACCGTCGCCGGCAGGTCCAGGGCGGGGTGACCGTCGGCGGTCCGCCCGCGGACCCCGCTCCCGTAGCGGGCCGACAGCCGCCCGAGCTCGCGCTCGCCGAACTCGTAGCACTCGGGGTGGATGCAGGGGCCGACGATCGCCCGCAAGGGTCCGGCGGCCAGGCCGTCGAGCGCGGCCACCGCCCGCTCGATCACCCCGGCATGCAGGCCCCGCCACCCGGCGTGCACCGCGCCGACCGCGCCGCTCGCGCCCACCAGCGCGATGGGCGCGCAGTCGGCGGTCTGAACCGCGAGCGCCGCGCCCGGGAGCGCCGTCACCGCGGCGTCGGCCCGCTCCCCCGCCCGTGCCCCGGGAGCGTCCACGACCACGACATCGGCGCCGTGCACCTGGCGCAGCCACGTCCACGGGAGGTCGACCACCCGCCGTCGGCGGGCGTCGAGCTCGGGCCCGGCCCGGTCGGCGGCGAAGTCCCCGTCGGCGGCGGTGGTGAACCTGATCCGGGCGACCCGTCCCCCCGCCTGCCGGATCTCGTGGTCGAGACCGGTCACCCGGTCACTTGAGGAACGACGGCACGTCGAACTCGTCGTCGGACTCGAGATCCAGGTCGTCGTCGACGCCGGCCAGCGGGCCCGAGCCGTTGAGGCCGTGCGAGGACCCGGCACCGGCCGTGGGGGAGACGGTGGCGCCCGACGCGGTGGTGTCGGTGCGGGTGTCCCAGCGGTCGAAGCCGGCGGCGATCACCGTCACCCGGACCTCCTCGCCCATCTCGTCGTCGATGATCGACCCGAAGATGATGTTGGCGTCGGGGTGGGCGACCCCGTGGATGACCTCGGCCGCCTCGTTCACCTCGAACAGCCCCAGGTCGCTGCCGCCGGCGATCGTGAGCAGGATGCCCCGGGCACCCTCGATCGACGCCTCGAGCAGCGGGCTGGAGATGGCGTTGCGCGACGCCTGGAGCGCCCGGCCCTCACCCGACCCGTAGCCGATGCCCATGAGCGCCGATCCGGCGTTGCTCATGATCATCTTCACGTCGGCGAAGTCGGTGTTGATGAGGCCGGGAGTGGTGATGAGGTCGGTGATGCCCTGCACTCCCTGCAGCAGCACCTCGTCGGCCATCCTGAACGCGTTGACCATCGACGTCTTCTCGTTCGAGACCGAGAGGAGCCGGTCGTTCGGGATGACGATGAGCGTGTCGACCTTCTCCTTGAGGCGCTGGATGCCCTGCTCGGCCTGCACCGCGCGCCGGCGGCCCTCGAAGCTGAAGGGCCGTGTCACCACCCCGATGGTGAGCGCACCGAGGCTCTTCGCCACCTCGGCGACCACGGGAGCGCCGCCCGTGCCGGTGCCCCCGCCCTTGCCGGCGGTGATGAAGACCATGTCCGCGCCCCGCAGGATCTCTTCGATCTCGTCGCGGTGCTCCTCCGCGGCCTGGCGCCCGATCTCGGGGTCGCTGCCCGCCCCGAGCCCGCGCGTCAGCTCGCGGCCGATGTCGAGCTTGGCGTCGGCGTCGCTCATGAGGAGCGCCTGAGCGTCGGTGTTGACCGCGATGAACTCCACGCCCTTCAGGCCGGCGTCGATCATCCGGTTCACGGCGTTCACCCCCCCACCGCCGATGCCGACCACCTTGATCACGGCCAAGTAGTTCTGCGGGTTGCCGGCCATGGTCGTGCACCTCCACCGTTCGGTGACTCGTGGGGAGAGATGTCACTGCCCGAGCCGGCAGAACCACCCCGAGCAGGTGGGGAGACGGTACCAGAGGCCGGCGCCCCACCGGCACCGTTCCCGCGGCAGGATTTCCACCTCGACGAAGCTCGATCTCAGGCTGAGGTCGAGGCTCCGCTGGACCTCCGGGAGTCGCTGGACGCTACGGACATCCCTGGTCGCGGGTCACGGCCGCGCGCGGCGGGGCACGCAGGTCGAGGACGTCCAGGCAGGTGGTGTCCACGTCGGCCAGGACGGTCTCGAGCGCGACCAGCTTCTCGTCGAGATCCTCGACCGAGCCGAACCGCACGGTGCCGCCGCTCGCGAGCTCGGCGTCGAGGTCCACGTGCACCGCCGACACGACCCCGGGCACCCGCCGCACCAGGGCCTCGGCCAGGGTCAGCGCGTCGCCCGCACGGGCGGGGACGGGCTCCCCCACCGCCCCTGGCACCGTGACGCCCTCGAGCGACACGACCGGGCCGTCGGTGAGATCAGCCACGTCGCCCCCGTCGCTCGCGAGGATGGCCAGCACGCGCCCGTCGCCGTCGACCAGCGCCGGCGGACGTCCCGCCCCCTCGATCACGGCGACCGGGCGGCGTTCGGTGACCTCCACCCGCAGGGTGCCCGGCCAGTCACGCCGCACATCGGCCCGGTCGACCCAGGGGAGCCTCTCGATGCGCCGCGCCGCCGAGCCCGGGTCGACATCGAGCAGCGGGTCGCCCGCCTCCACGCCCAGGGCCGCGAGAACCTCACCGGTCGACGTGCGTTCCGTGCCCGCGACCACGATGCGATCGACGTCGAGCAGCGCCGTCCGGGTGGTCATGTACGCACCGACCAGCACGGCGGCGAGGCCCGCGGTCGCGAGTGCCCACGTGACCCGTCGCCGGCGGACGTCACGCCGCACGGCGAGGCGGCGCCGGTGCATCCGGGGATGCACCGCGAGCCTGCCATCGACGTCCCCGCCGGCGAGGGCCGCGACCCCGGCCCGGGCGGCGCGCCGTCCGGGCCGGTCACCGCCCACGGCGCGGAGCCTCCATCGCGGGTCGGGCCCCGAGCATCGCCACGATGCGTGGGGCGAGCTGGGTCAGGTCGCCCGCACCCACGGTGACGCACACGTCGCCCGTCCGCAGCGTGGCGCGCAGCCACGTCAGCACGTCGTCGAGCCCGGGGAGCCACGCGACCGACGCCCACGGGTGGGCCTCGAGCACGGCGTCGACGATCAGCTTCCCGGACACCCCGGGACGGGGGGCCTCACCCGCGGCGTACACGTCGGTGACGGCCAGGACGTCGGCGGCGGTGAAGGCGTCACCGAAGGTCCGCCACAGGGCCTCGGTCCGGCTGTACCGGTGGGGCTGGAACACGGCGACGACCCGCTCCCATCCGCCGTCCGCCGCCGCCATCAGCGCGGCGGCCACCTCGGTGGGCAGGTGCGCGTAGTCGTCGATCACCACCACGCCGCCGGTCTCGCCCCTGCGCTCGAACCGGCGGGCGACACCGGCGAACGCCGTGAGCGCATGCGCACCGTCCTCGAGCGGCACGCCGAGCACATGGGCCGCCGCCAGCGCCCCCGCGGCGTTGGCCGCGTTGTGTGCACCGGGCGCGCACGGCACCCGGACATCGACGGCCTCGTCGCCGTGGCGGAGGGTGAACCGCACCCCGGTGCCCTCCCCCGCCCGCTCGGTGATCCGGTAGTCGGCGGTCGGCGCCACCCCGTAGGTGCACGGCCGGCGGCAGGCCGCCGCCAGCGCCGCCGCCCCGGGGTCGTCGGCGCACAGCACGGCGCCGCCGGGGAGCGAGGCGGTGAACCGCTCGAACGCCGCCCGCAGGGCGGCCTCGCCGCCCCAGTGCTCGAGGTGGTCGGCCTCGACGCTCGTCACGATCCCGAGCTCGGCGCCGAGGACCAGGAAGGTGGCGTCGCTCTCGTCGGCTTCCACGACGAGCGGCCCTCCGCCACCCCACGCGGCACTCCGCCCGAGCTGGGAGACCGGCGATCCGACCACCCACCCGGGCTCCCGGCCGGCGCCCGCCAGGATCGTGGCGAGGAACGCCGAGGTCGTCGTCTTGCCGTGGGTCCCCGCCACCGCGACCGTGCGGCGTCCCTTGCAGACGGTGCCGAGGGCGACCGACCGGTGCACCACCGGCAGCCCGCGGCGCCGGGCCTCCACCACGTCGGCGTCGTCGCCCCGGGTGGCCGTGGAGACGATGACCGCCTCCACCCCGTCGGGCAGCGGCGGCCGGTCGGCGCCGGTGCTCACCGCCACGCCGGCGGCGCGCACCATCGGCAGGAAGGGCGTGTCCTCGGCCGGGTCGTGGCCGCTGACGGTGTGGCCCGTCTCGGCCAGCAGCGTGGCCACCGCGCTCATGCCCGCACCGCCCACGTTCGCGACGTGCAGGCGGCGGGTGCCGTCGAGCTCCAGGCGGTCGGGCGCATCGGCGTCAGTCACGGGCGTGCTCCTCCACGAGTGCGGCGATCGCACCGGCGGCGTCGGCGGGCGCGGCAGCCCGTGCGCACGCCGCCATCCGCGCCAGCCGCCGCGGGTCGTCGAGCAGGGCGTCGACCTCGGCGGCCAGCCGGCGACCGTCGAGCTCGGCGTCGGGGACGACGACCGCCGCTCCGGCCCGCTCCAGGTGCCGCGCGTTGGCGGTCTGGTGGTCGGCGGTCACGTGCGGCGAGGGGACCAGCACCGCCGGCAGCGCCGCGGCGAGCAGCTCGAAGCTGGTGCTGGCACCGGACCGGCACACCGCCAGATCGGCGGCAGCGAGCGACGTGGGCATGTCGTCGTCGTACTCGATCGCCTCGTAGCTCACCGCCGAACCCGGCGGGACGGCAGCCCCGGCCCCCGTGATCTCGGCCCAGTCGCGCGATCCGACGACGTGCCGCACGTGCAGGTCGCGCCGGCGGGACCACCGCGGCAGCGCCTCGACGATCGCCCGGTTGATGCGGAGAGCGCCGAGCGAGCCTCCGAAGACCAGCAGGACCCGCCGACCCGGCCCGATCCCCAGCCGGGCCCGGGCCGCGCCGGCGTCGCGTTCTCGGTCGATCGCGGCCACCTCGGGCCGGACGGGGTTGCCCGTGACCACGGCCCGCGGCAACGGCGTGCCGGGGAACGACACCGCACACGCGCGCGCCCACCGGCTGACCAGCCGATTCGCCGCCCCGGGGGCGGCGTTCTGCTCGGCGACGACGATCGGGACCCGCCGGAGCGCAGCCGCCACCGCGCACGGCACGCTCGCGTACCCTCCGACCGACACGACGACCCTCGGTCGCTTGCGGCCGACGAGGCGCCACGCCCTCACGAAGGCCACGGCCAGCGCGAGCACGGACCGGACGTTGCGCAGGCTGATGCGGCGCTCCAGCCCCCGGCCCGGCAGGAGCGTGACCTCGAAGCCCGCCGCCGGCACCAGCCGGGACTCGATGCCGCGCTCGCTGCCCACCATCTCGATGGCCTCCCGGCGGTGGCCCCGGGCGACGAGCCCGCGTGCGATCGCGATGGCCGGCTGCACGTGCCCGGCGGTGCCACCGCCCGCGATGAGCGCGTAGCAGCCGAGGCGGTGGCGCCCCCTCACGGCACCCCCTCGAGCCGCCCGGCCTGTGCCCGCGGTGTGGCCCGGCGCGCGATCGACAGGAGCAGCCCCGCACCCGCCATGCCGAAGAGCAGCGACGAGCCGCCGGCGCTCACGAAGGGCAACGGCACCCCGGTGATCGGCAGGATGCCGGTGACACCGCCGATGTTGACGAAGGCCTGGACCAGGAACCAGGACGTGACGCCGACGGCGAGCAGGAAGCCGAACCGGTCGGGGGCGTGGAGCGCGATCCGGATGCCGAGGATTCCGAGCAGCACGAACAGGCCGACCACCACCGAGGCCCCGACCAGGCCGAGCTCCTCGCCGATGATGGCGAAGATGAAGTCGGTGTGGGCGAACGGGAGGAAGCCCCACTTGGCCCGGCTGGCGCCCAGTCCCGACCCGGCCACGCCGCCCGACGCCAGGCCCACGAGCGACTGGACGTTCTGGTAGCTGGTGTCGGCGGGGTCGCCCCACGGGTCGAGGAACCCGACCATCCGGGCGCGGCGGTAGTCGGCGGCGAGCGCCAGCTCGGTGGCGCCGGCCATCGCCAGCGTCGCCCAGCCGACGAGCGGCCGCAGGGGCGTGCCCGCCACGAAGCACAGCGCCAGCGCGATCGCGGCGATGACGATCGTGGTGCCCAGGTTCGGCTGGACCATCACCAACGCGGAGATCGCCACCAGCACCACGATCACCGGCCGCAACGTGGCGCGGGTGCTCCCCATCAACCCTGCCCGCCGCGCGAGCAGATCGGCCACCCACACCAGGAGCGCCAGCTTCGCCAGCTCCGCGGGCTGGATGGTCAGCGGACCGATGCCGACCCAGCGGGTCGCGCCGTTGGCGTCGACGCCCACACCCGGGACCAGCACCAGGCCGAGGAGCACCAGCGCCGTCACCAGCAGGGGCGTGGCGATGGCCCGCCACCGCCGGTAGTCGACGCGGGCGACGACCACCAGCACCGCGGTGCCCGCCAGTGCCCAGAGCGCCTGGCGGCTCACCAGGTACCACGGGGAGCCGAACTCGTCGAGCGCCACCACCGACGAGGCCGACATCACCATCACCAGGCCCAGCAGCATCACCACCGTGATCAGGAAGCCGAGCGCGAGGAACATGCCCCGCCCCTCGCGGACACCGGGGATGCGACCGGCCGGTGCGGGCGCCGCGTCTGCGCCGCCGGCCCCCGAGCGCGAGAGCAGCCCCCTCACGTGGCCCCCAGCAGGTCCCGCGCCGCCCGGGCGAAGTCGTCGCCACGCTCGCCGTACGAGCCGTACCAGTCGAAGCTGGCACACCCGGGCGCCAGCAGCACCGCGTCGCCGGGCGACGCCAGGGCCGCGGCCTCGCGCACGGCGTCGTCCATCGAGGCGGCGCGGCGCACCGGCCGCGCCCCCGCGAAGGCGGCCTCCACCTCGCCCGCCGCCTCGCCGATCGCGACCACCGCCCGAACGGGGCCGGCCGCACCGGCCAGCGCGCCGAGGTCGAGCCCCTTGTTCCGACCGCCGCAGATCAGCACGACCGACTCGAAGCCCGCGACCGCGGCGGCGGCCGCGTGGGGGGTCGTGGCCTTCGAGTCGTCGTACCAGCGCACGCCACCAGCCTCGCCCACCAGCTCCACCCGATGGCGGAGCCCCCGGAACGACAGCAGGGCCTCCCGCACCCCGGCGGGCGTGGCACCGCCCGCGATCGCCGTGGCGGCCGCCGCGAGGCCGTTCGCCACGTCGTGGGGGAAGGCGCGTGGCAGCTCGCCCACCTCGCACAGCTCGACGCCGCCGGGCCCGACCAGCCGCCCACGCCTGGGCCCCGGGTCCAGCACCCGAAAGTCGGCGTCGCCCCGGACGGAGAAGCTCACCCGCCGGCCGGGGGCGTCGGCGAGGTGGCGGGAGACCACCGGGTCGTCGGCGTTCCCCACGGCGACCTGGTCGGCGGCCTGCTCGGCCCAGATCCGCGCCTTGGCCGCCTCGTAGGCGGCCAGGTCGGGGTGGCTGTCCAGGTGGTCGGGCGCGAAGTTCAGCCAGGCTGCGACCTCGGGGGCGAAGTGCTGCGAGTGCTCGAGCCTGAACGACGACGCCTCCACCACGAACACCTCGAACGTGGGGTCGTCGATCGCCGCCACGAGCGGCACCTCGGTGTTGCCGACCGCCAGGGCATGCCTGCCCGAGGCGCGCAGCATCTCGCAGACGAGGGTCACGACGGTCGTCTTGCCGTCGGTGCCGGTGACGGCCACGAGCGGCCGGTCGTCCCAGCGGGCCGCCAGGTCGAACTCGGACAGGATCGGGACCCCTCGACGGCGCGCGAGGGAGAACAGCGGGTGGCGGGCCGGAACGCCCGGCGCCGGCACCACCGCGCAGGCGGCCTCGACCAGGCGCCGGAACCGGGGCTCCCCGGGCGCCTCGACGAGCTCGACGCCCAGCTCCTGTGCGGCCGCGCGGACCTCGGCCGACGGCCGGTCGTCGACCACCGTGACCGCATCTCCGTGGGCGAGCAGTGCCCGGGCCACCGCCCGGCCGGTCACCCCGAGCCCCACCACGAGATGGTCCCCGCTCACTCGAGGGCCCCCGTCGAGATGAAGTCGGCGTAGTACATGCCCAGCGCGACCGCCATCGACATGATCGCCAGGATCCAGAACCGGATGATCACCGTGGTCTCCGGCCAGCCACCCAGCTCGAAGTGGTGGTGGACGGGGGCCATGCGGAACACGCGCCGGCCGAACATGCGGAAGCTGCCCACCTGCACGATCACCGAGAGGGTCTCGAACACGAACAGGGCACCGATGATCGGCAGCAGGAGCTGCACGTTGACGGCCAGCGCCAGGGATGCCATCCCGGCGCCGATCGCGAGCGACCCCGTGTCGCCCATGAACACCTGTGCCGGCGGCGCGTTCCACCACAGGAACCCGGTGATGCCGCCGACCATCGCCACCGAGATCACCGCCAGGTCGAGGGCATCGCCGACCATGTAGAGGTCGGGATGGCGGAAGGCCCAGAAGGCGATGACGGTCAGCGTGAGGAACGCGTAGACGGCCGAGCCGGCCGCCAGCCCGTCGAGGCCGTCGGTCAGGTTCACCGCGTTGGTCGTGCCGAGGATCAGCAGGACCGCCCAGATCGACCAGCCGACGTCGCCCAGGCCCAGCCCGGGCTCGCTCCACCGGGTGAAGCTCAGGGTCGTCTCCACATCGGTCCACACCACGCAGGCCACCGCGAAGCCGGACGCGACCACGAGCAGGCCGCCCATCTTGGCGCCCTTGCTGAGGCCGAGGTTCCGCTCCTCGCTCACCTTGATCCAGTCGTCGAGCGCCCCGACGACGGCGGCGCCGGCGATGGCCAGCATCACCAGCACGCCGCTGCGGGTGAACACGAGGCCCCGGTGGAGGTGGGCCGCGCCGTAGCCGACCACCGCGGCGACGACGATGGCGACGCCCCCCATCGTCGGCGTCCCGGCCTTGGTGGTGTGGCCGTCCGGCACGTCCTCGTGGATCGGCTGGCCCACGCGGTGGGCCTTCAGCCACTCGATGAGATAGCGGGTCCCGAGCAGCGACAGCATCAGGCTGATGGCCCCGGCGAGCACGAGGGGGATCACAGATCGTCCCCTCTCGTGTCACGGCCCAGGTCGGCGAGCACGGCGGAGGCCACCTCCCGGTCGTCGAACGGCTCGGCGCGGTCGGCCAGGACCTGCGTCGTCTCGTGGCCCTTGCCCGCGAGCAGCACGACGTCACCGCCCGCCGCCTCGCCCAGGGCGTGGGCGATGGCCCGGCGGCGGTCGGGCTCGACGGTGACCGCAGCCCCCGGGGTCACGCCGGCGAGCACCTCATCGATGATCGCGCCGGGATCCTCGGAGCGCGGGTTGTCGCTGGTGACGACCACCCGGTCGGCCAGCCGCGCGGCCAGCCCGCCCATCACGGGTCGCTTGGCCGGGTCGCGCTCGCCACCACATCCGAACACCACGGTCAGCCGGTGTCCGGGCGCGACCAGCTCCCTGGCGGCCCGCAGCGCCTTGTCGAGCGCGTCGGGTTTGTGCGAGTAGTCCACGACCACCCCGAAAGGTTGGCCTGCGTCGACGGGCTCGAAGCGGCCGGCCACCGGGGGCGCGGTCGACAGGCCCACGGCGATCGCCGCATCGTCGAGGCCCAACCGGGCCGCCACCTCGGCCGCGCACAGGGCGTTGGTCACGTTGAACCGCCCCACCAGGCTCAGGTCGACCCGCTGGCCCCGCCAGCGGAAGCTCGTTCCGCCCGGGCCCAACGCGAGGTCACCCGCCTCGTCGACCGAGAACGTCGCGAGGTCGACGCCGTCGGTCCCCGCCACCTCGCCGGCCAGCCGCTCTCCCCACGGGTCGTCGACGCAGACGACGGCCTGCCCGGTGAACGCCGGGGTGAACAGGCGCGCCTTGGCGGCGAAGTAGTCCTCCATCGTCCCGTGGAAGTCGAGGTGGTCCTGCGACAGGTTCGTGAACGCCGCCACCGCGAACCGGGTGGCGTCGACCCGCCGCAGGGCCAGGCCGTGCGACGACACCTCCATCGCGACCGCGACGCGACCGCCATCGCGGGCGCGCGCGAGGAGTGCCTGCAGCGCCGGCGCCTCCGGTGTCGTGCGGGTGCCCGAGAGCGTGCCGATCGCGTCGCACGGCCAGCCGGCCGATGCCAGCACCCACTGGACGAGGTGGGTGACGGTGGTCTTGCCCGACGTCCCGGTCACGCCGACCACCGACAGCGCCCGCGACGGATGACCCCAGAAGGTGGCGGCCACGGGGCCGAGGGCCGCGCGCACGTCCGCCACGACCACCTGCGGGACATCCACCGGCACCGGCCGCCCGACCAGCAGCGCCGCCGCACCCTCGGACGCCGCAGCCGGCGCGAGGTCGTGGCCGTCGACCCGGAAGCCCGGCACACAGCAGAAGAGGCACCCTGGCGTCACGTCCCGGGTGTCGTGGACCACGGCGGTCACCTCGGGATCGCCGGCGGGCCCGGCGAACCCGACCGCGACGCCGGCGGCCCCGACGAGGTCTCCCAGCAGCACGCGCGTCAGGCCCCCGGCGGCGCCGTGACCGCCGGCTCGCTCGACGGCGGCCGCTCGCCCGCCGTGCCGGTCGGGGTGGGCGCGCCCGTCGCCGGGCCGGCCACCGGGAGCGT
>JBKHJZ010000288.1:0-3075 GCA_046537875.1 Acidimicrobiia bacterium
CCACTTTCGGCCGGCACCGAACCATCGGACCGGCGCGATCGTCCACATGAGCGATGAACGGTTTGCGTGCGACAACGCTCGTCGGGACTGTGCTCGCGACCGTCGTGCTGGCCGCCTCGCCCGCCGCCGCGTTCGGCGGCTGGGCGACGAGCTCGCTCGACCCGATGCCGGTGCCCGCCGCCGGGGAGGCCGTGACGGTCGGGTTCACGATCCGCCAGCACGGCGTCACCCCCACGAACCCCGATGAGGAGGCCGGGGTCACCGTCGAGGTCGTCATACGATCCCCATCCGGCGACCAGACGGCCGTCCCGGCTCGCCAGGAGGGGGCGACCGGACACTACGTCGCCGAGGTGACGTTCCCCGAGGCGGGTCGGGCCTCGTGGGCGATCAACCAGGGCTGGTTCGGCCCCTACGACCTCGGCCCGATCGAGGTCGCCGAGGCGCCCGGCAGCCCGGCCCCGTCCGCACCCGCCGACCCCGCCGAGAGCCCGGCACCCCGATGGCCCGCACCCGTGCGGGCCGGGGCGGTCGTCGTCGCGTGCGCCGCCGCCGCCGTGGCGGTGACCGAGGCCGTGCGGAGGTGGCGCCGCCCGGCCGGGACCGTGGGGCCGTGGGCCTCGTGATCCGGCGCGAGATCGGCGCCACCGTGGTGTTCGTGGCCGCAGCGGCGGCGGCGGTCGTCGGGTGGGACACGGCATCGGTGGCTCCGGCGACGGCGCCCGTCGCCGGCGACGTCCTGCCGGGGGCGACGCTGTTCCGGGTCAAGGGCTGTGCGTCGTGCCACATCGGCCCGAGCGGCACGAGCGGTCCCGGCACCGGCCCCACCATCGGCCCGGACCTGTCGGATGCGGCCTCGTGGGCGGGCGAACGCCGACCGGGCATGAGCGCCGAGGAGTACCTCGCCGAGTCGGTGCGCGCCCCGCAGGCGTTCATCTCGCCGGCCGCCGCGCCCGGTGGCCCAGGCGGCAGCATGCCCCGTCTCGAGGTCTCCGACGCCGAGCTCGACCGCCTCGTCGAGCTGCTCATGGGGAGCTGAGCCCTGGGTGTCAGATCCAGCCGCCGTCGATCACCGTGGAGCCCGGCACGCCGGCCTCGATCGCGGCCAGGCGCTCGGCGTACCGGGGGCTGTCGATGTCGGTGGCCCACATCACCAGGGCGTCCTCGCCGGTCTCCGGGTAGTAGCCCTTGCGCACGCCCGCGGGCCGGAAGCCGAAGCGGCGGTAGAGCACCTGGGCCCCCGCGTTGCTCATCCGCACCTCGAGCGTGAGGTTCGTGCACCCGCGCTCGGAGGCGGCCCGGGCCAGCGCCAGCAGCAGGCGGGTGGCGATGCCCCGCCGCTGCCAGGCCGGGTCGACCGCGACGGTGGTGATGTGGGCGTCGCCGACCGCGATGAACAGACCGGCGTAGCCCACCACCTCCGAGCCCACCCGGGCCACGACGTAGACCCGGCTGGAGCGCTGGCCGATCTCGCTGAGGAACAGCCCGAAGGTCCACGGCCGCGGGTAGACCTGCTGCTCGATGCGGAGCACGCCGCGCAGGTGGCGCCGCCGCATCGGGCCGATGCGGACCTCGAGGTCGCGGGTCCGCGGCCCGGGGTTCGCAGCACCGAACCGCCGGGGCAGGCTCACCGCGGCGCGGCCCCCGGCCGGGGCGGCTGCGTCACGGCCCTCCACCCCCCACCGCGCGGCCGCCCGCTGCCCGGCCGCCCGCTGCCCGGCCTCCCGCCGGCGATGCGCCCCCACCGACCGTGCGCTCGTCGACCGCGCCCTCGCGCGTGATCCAGTTGATCGCCGCGTCGGGGCGCCGCAGGTACACGGGCGCAACCTCCCACGGCTGGACGAACTCCTCGCGCAGGGCCCGGGGATGGGCCAGCTCCACCAGCGACGCCGCCGACGGGTACGAGGTCCCCTGGTCGGCCACCTCGATCCCCGGCCCGATCGCCGTGAGCATGTCGGCGTAGCGGAGCGCGCCGTCGCCCACCAGCAGCACGTCCTCACCCGTGGCGGCGATCTCGCCGGCCAGGTCGTCGGGCGACCCGACCTGGTAGTCGCCCAGCCGCTGGATGCCCCCCGGCACGTGCCGGTAGGTGGCCGAGAACAGCTCGCCCCGCCGGGCGTCGATCGCGGCCACCACGAGGCGGGGGCTCCACCGCAGTGGGAAGGCCACGAGGTCCAGGCTCGCCACGCCGATCATCGGCACCCGCAGGGCGTGAGCCATCGCCTTGCCGGTGGCGATGCCCACCCGCAGGCCGGTGAACAGCCCGGGTCCCACGTCGACGGCCACGCACCCGATCTCGTCGAGGCCGACCCTGGCCTGGCGCCGGAGGAAGTCGATCGCCGGCGCCAGCGTCTCCGCGTGGCGCTTGCCCCGGCTGGAGTGGACCGAGGCCAGCACGCCCTCGTGGCCCCCGATCGCGCACCCCACCTGCACGGTCGACGTGGTGATGCCGAGGATCAGCACGAGCGCGCCCCCTCCACGCCGGTCCACGGCTCGAGCGCCCGGGCCAGCACGTCGCCCCGCTCGACCCACGAGCGCCCGACACCCCGCACCTCGATGCGTCGCTCGTCGTCGCCCTCGCCGAAGGTCAGCCGGATCTCGAGCAGCTCGTTGGGCAGCACGCTGAGGATGGCGTCGCCCCACTCCACGAGCACCACCCCCCGCTCGTCGAGCATCTCCGACAGGCCGAGACCCAGCACCTCGTCGAGCTGCTCGAGCCGGTAGACGTCGAGGTGGTCGACGTGAAGGCGACCGTCGTACTCCTGGGCCAGCGTGAAGGTGGGGCTGGTGACCGGCTCGGTCACCCCGAGGCCGCGGGCGAAGCCCTGCACGAACGCGGTCTTGCCGGCGCCGAGATCGCCCGCCAGCACCAGCAGGTCGCCCGGCCGGGCCAGCCCGGCCACGGCCTCGCCCAGGTCGCGCGTCTGCTCCACCGACCCCGTGCACGCGACCAGGTGGGGTGCGGCGGCGGTCACGGGCGAGGACCCCGGCCACGCGCCGTGCTCACCGGGTCGGGTGTCGCGGGCACGCCGGAGAGCCTACTGACGCTCGTGCACCGCCCGGACACGCCCGGCCCCG
>JBKHJZ010000289.1:0-3069 GCA_046537875.1 Acidimicrobiia bacterium
TGACGCTCGTGGAGCGCCAGGAGTTCCGGTCGGGGGCGGTCGCTCTGCGTTACCAGCCCGGTCGAGTCACGACCTGAACGTCGACCGCCCCTGAGGACGCGGGCCTGGCACTCCGCCGCGACGCCGAGGTCGACACGGGCGTGCCCCCGAACGCCCGGTCCGCGACCATCGTCGTCGAAGAACCTTCCCTTCGGTTCACAGATCCCGTGGTGGCCGTCATCGGTACCCACCGGCCGGCAGCGGGCAGTCCCTGACGGCCACCGCCGACCGGCCGATTCGCCATCCGTCCCCGATTCGCGACCGGGTCGTGGGTCGTGCTGGGGCAAGATGGTGGGTGGCGTCGACGAGGAGGTGCCCGTGTCCGACCTGGTGATCCGCCGAGGGCTGGTGGTCGACGGAACCGGTTCCGAGCCGGTCGTGGGCGACGTGGCCGTGGAGGGCGACCGCATCACGGCTGTCGGGCGGGTGGAGAGCACGGGCAGGCGCGAGATCGACGCCGACGGCCTCGTCGTCGCGCCCGGGTGGGTGGACATCCACACGCACTACGACGGCCAGGCAACCTGGGACCCGGAGCTCACGCCCTCGGCCTGGCACGGGGTGACCACCGCCGTGTTCGGCAACTGCTCGGTGGGGTTCGCCCCGGTGCGCCCGGGCACCGAGGGCTTCCTCATCAACCTCATGGAGGGGGTCGAGGACATCCCCGGCTCGGTCCTGTCGGAGGGCATCGAGTTTCGCTGGGAGTCGTTCGGCGAGTACCTCGACGCCCTGGACGCCACGCCCCGGACGATGGACGTCGGCGCCCAGGTGCCGCACGCCGCGCTGCGCTTCTACGTGATGGGGGAGCGTGGCGCCGACCACGAGCAGGCCGCCACCCCGGACGACATCGCCGCGATGGGACAGCTGGCCGCCGAGGCCGTGGAGGCCGGGGCGCTCGGGTTCACCACCTCGCGCACCACCAAGCATCGTGCCGCCGACGGCCGGTTCACGCCCAGCCTCACCGCCGCGGACGGCGAGCTCCTCGGCATCGCCGAGGCGCTCGGAGCCACCGGGCGGGGGGTGCTGCAGTGCAACTCCGACTTCGGCGACCCCCACGAGATCGAGCTGCTCCGCCGGATGGCCGAGGTGTCGGGCCGGCCGCTGTCGTTCTCGCTCATCCAGGTGGACGGCGCACCCGACCGCTGGCGGAAGCTGCTCGCCGCGGTCGCCGACGCCAACACCGCCGGCGCCGCGCTGCGGGTGCAGGTCGGCTCCCGCCCCATCGGCGTGCTGTTCGGCCTGGAGGCCACCCTCCACCCGTTCATGCTCCACCCGACCTACCAGAAGCTGGCGCACCTGCCGCTGGACGAGCGGGTGGCCGAGCTGCGCCGGCCCGAGGTGCGGGACGCGCTGCTCACCGAGCAGCCCGGCGGCGGGTTCGCCGCCTTCCTCGCACGGGCCATGGAGCGCACGTTCGAGCTGGGCGACCCGCCCGACTACGAGCCGCCGCCGGAGGCGTCGGTCGCCGCGTGCGCCGAGCGCACGGGGCGCTCGCCGTGGGAGGTGCTGTACGACCTGCTGCTCGCCGACGACGGCCGGGCGCTCCTGTACCACCCGTTCGAGAACTACTCGGGCGGCGACCTCGAGCCGGTGCGGGAGATGCTGCGGTCGCCGCACGCGGTGGCCGGCCTGGGCGACGGCGGGGCGCACGTCGGCACGATCTGCGACGCCAGCTTCCCCACGACGCTGTTGACGCACTGGGTGCGCGATCGCCGTCGCGGCGAGCGCCTGCCGCTGGCCTTCGTGGTCAGGCGGCAGACCTGCGACACCGCCCGGGCGGTCGGCTTCACCGATCGGGGGGTGCTGGCGCCGGGGATGCGGGCCGACCTCAACGTGATCGACCTCGACCGGTTGCGCCTCCACCCGCCGCGGATCGTCCGCGACCTGCCGGCCGGCGGCAAGCGGCTGGTGCAGCGGGTCGACGGCTACCGGCACACGTTCGTCGCCGGCGTGGAGACCTATGCCGACGGCGAGTGGACCGGGGCCACCCCCGGACGCCTGGTGCGCGCACCCCGCTGAGCACGCAGGGGCGCCGCGCGGGACCGCCCCCCGGCCGTGGGCCGGAGGGCGGTCAATGTGTCGCGGTCACCGGGCTATGGGGTGTCCGCCGCCGGGCGTGAGCGGGTCGGTCAGCCGGTGAAGCTGGGTGCGGCCACCACGGCGTCAGCCGGCGGGGCGATGTCCTTGGTGTCCTCCTCGTCCAGCCCGGGTGGCGGGATGACCTCGTCGGAGGGGCAGTTGCCCTGGTCGTCGAGGATGCAGAACAGCACCGCGCCGAAAGCGTCGGGCACCATGATCGGCTCCAGGACCGTGGGGCCGACGGCGCTGAGTGCCGAGAGCTCGTCCTCGGCGCCGGTGAACTCCACGAGGAACTCCAGGAACTCCGCCTCGAACGGATGAGCGATCGGTGCGCCGATGTCCTCCAGGAACGCGCCGGTCTGGCGGATGCCCGCCTCCAGCACATCGAGGTCGAACGTCGGGCCGACGCACGCCGCGGCCACGGCCCACAGGCCTGGTTCGATGTCGGGCACGACCACCGAGCCGTCGCCGGTGTCGGGGTTGAAGTTGCCCCGCTCGCCGACCGGGTCCTGGGTGGCGATGTCGGCGAAGGTCATCACGAAGGTCTGCGGGAGCGCCTGCTCGGCCGGCTCGGGACCCAGGAGCCCGCCGAGCCCCAGGCCGATGATCCCCGTGAGGATGTAGGCGACCTGGTCGTGGTTCTCGAGGGGATCGAAGTCGCCGCCCGGGAAGAACCTCTCGAACAGCTCTCCCTCGGCGTTGCCGCCGGCGAACGGCCCCTGGATCAGCTCCAGGAACCTCGCCTGGAAGGCCTCCACGTCGGTGACGCAGCTCTCGGCGACGTCGGCGGCGTCGGCCTTGCCGAGCACGAGGGCTCCGGGTTGGGCCTCGGTCTTGTCGACTGCGAACCCCAGCGCCGCGGGTTCCTCCTGGGCGCCGGCCGGTGCGACCGTGGCGACGGTGAGGGCGCCGGCGACGGTGGCCGCCAGCGCCAAGCGGAACGTGTGTCTCATG
>JBKHJZ010000290.1:0-3059 GCA_046537875.1 Acidimicrobiia bacterium
CCGGCGAGCCCGGCCGCGACGGTGCCTGGCCGCTGCTGCTCGTCCACGGGCTGGGCGAGCGGTCGCCCGACGCGGTCCCCGAGCACCTGGCGAGCTGGCCGGGCGACGTGTGGGCGCTCGACCTCACCGGTCACGGCGCATCGGCCCGGCCGGTCGGCGGCGGCTACACGTGCGAGTTCCTGATGGCCGACGTCGACGCCGCGCTGGCGCAGATCGGCCCCGCGACCGTCCACGGGCGGGGGGTCGGGGCCTACGTGGCCCTGCTGATCGCCGGCGCCCGGCCCGACCTGGTGCGCGGGGCGATCCTCGACGACGGCCCCGGCCTGGCCGGCGGTGGGCCCGACCCTCCCAGCCCGTTCGTGCTGACCGAGCCCCTGGCCAGGGCGGGGACGCCGGATCCCTACGCCCTGCTCGAGCTCAGCCACGACGTCCGGCCCCCGGACTACGCCGCCACCTACGCCCGCCAGGCCGCCACCCTCTCCGGGCTGGACACGGCGATCGTGGTGTGCGCCGAGACCCGGCCCCCCTGGCTGGCCGCGGTGGCCAGCGAGCCCGGCGTGCGGGTGCTGAGCCGCCGGCGCGCGGTGCGGGTGTTCGCGGGCTGAGCCGGGTAGCGGCCCCGGGCCCGCGCTCGGCGACCGTCTGCGGGTTCCGGTCGCGAAAGTGGTTGGAGAGCAACCAAGTTCGCGACCAGAAACTGCGGATGTTGGCCGCGCGCCGGTCAGACGTCCCGGGCGGCGACGAAGCGCGCCAGCTCGGTCAGCTCGTCGCGGGCCTCGGCGGTGATCTCCGCCGCGTCGACGGCGTCGATCGCCCGCGCGGTCAACGCCTCGATGCGGACCTCGATCTCGTCCAGCGCACCGGTGGCCACCAGCACCCGTTGGATGCCTGAGACCTCGCGATCGTCGAGGTCGGGGGCGCCGACCCGATCGAGCACCGCCAGCTGGCCGTCGGCGGCACGGGAGACCGCCGCAGCGAGCAGCGGGGTCAGCTTGCCCTCCCGCAGGTCCTGACCCACCGGCTTGCCGGTGGCCGCGGGGTCGCCGAACGCCCCCAGCACGTCGTCGCGGAGCTGGAACGCCTCGCCGAGGGGGTCGCCGTAGGCGGTGAGCGCCTGGTGCAGGTCCGGGTAGCGCCCGGCCATCGCCGCGCCCACGTGCAGCGGACGCTCGATCGTGTACTTGCCGGACTTGTAGCGGGCGATCCGCCGGGCGAGCTCCGGCGCACGGTCGGCCCGCGCGGTGCCGACGAGGTCGAGGTACTGGCCGACGTTCAGCTCGAGCCGCAGCTCGTGCCACACCGCGGCAGCCTCCCCGGGGACGTCGCCGAGCAGCAGGTCGGCGTACACGTGCGCCAGGTCGCCGACGAGGATGGCGACGCCCTCGCCGAAGCGGCGCGCCTCGCCCCGCCACTGCTCGACGGCGTGGCGGTCGGTGAAGGTCCGGTGCGCGGTGGGGAACCCCCGGCGCGTGCTCGACGCATCCATGATGTCGTCGTGCACCAGGGCGAAGGCGTGGAGCATCTCGAACGCCGCACCGGCGTCCACGATCCGCGGGTCGTCCGGGTCGCCGCCCGCCCCGACGAACCCCCAGTGGCAGAACGCCGGCCGCAGCCGCTTGCCGCCGCTCTCGACCAGCCGGCGGAGTGACGCCAGCGGGGCCACCACGTCGGGATCGAGCGCGGCCCAGCGCTCGATCTCGCCGTCGAACAGCCGGGCGAGCCGATCGTCGACCCTGACGGCGACCAGCCGGAGGCTGGCGGGTGCCGGGGTGGGGAGATGGGGGGCGACCATGTCCGCGCCAACGTTACGACGCCCGGTGCCGCCGGAACACCGGGGGGTCGGCGGGCGCCTCCCCGGGGTTCGGGGGGGCGCGAAATGCCGTATAGGGACGGTGGCGACGCGGTATCCGACGCCGGTCACCGGTCGCCGAGGGTCCCCGAGGACTGTGCATGCCCGAGACGCCGCTGCCGGAGCCGACTCGGCGCCCGCCCCGCGTGAGCCGGCGGTGGTTCCTGGCCGCGTCGGGCTCCACGGCCGCCGCCGGCCTGCTCGGCGCCTGCGGGAACGACGGCGAGGGCAACGGGGCGCGACCCGGCCGCGAGCCGCCCCCGCCGCCGGACCTCGAGTGCGCCACGGGGTTCTTCACCCCACACGAGGCCCGCACCGTCGACGCACTGGTCGGCCGCATCCTGCCCGGCGACCCCGACGATCCGGGGGCCCGGGAAGCGGGCGTCGTCAACTACATCGACTGCCTGCTGGCGGTCGGCGGGTTCGCCGAGCCGGTGTACATGCAGCCGCCGTTCCCTGCGCCCCGCGACGAGGACGACGAACCGATCACGGCTCCCGAGGAGCTCGGGCTCGACGAGCTGCCGCCCCTCGTGGTGTCGGGGGATCCCGGCCAGGACGCCGGTGGCGGCGGGGGTGACGGTGGCGGCGAGCCAAATGGTCCCGCCATGGAGGGGATGCGCGACGACTCCATCGAGTCCAGCTCGTACGGCGTCATCCCGATCCCCAAGCGGGCGTTCGACCGCTACGGCTGGCAGTCGGCCCTCGCGCCTCCCCGGCTGTACCGGCGCGGCATCAGGTACCTCGACGAGCTGAGCCGCGCAGAGGCGGGCGCGGACTTCGTCGACCTCGACGAGGCCGAGCAGGACGCGATCGTGACCCTGCTGGCCGAGGACGAGGCGCCGGGGTTCGGGCCGCTCCCCACTGCGGAGGGCTTCTTCGAGCTCGTCCGCCGCCACGTGGTCGAGGGCATGTTCGGCGACCCGATCTACGGCGGGAACCGCGACTTCGCGGGGTGGCGCCTCGTCGGGTACCCGGGGGCGTACCGGGCGTGGACGGCCGAGGAGATGCTCGACGAGGGCCATCGCCGCCCGCCCCAGAGCATCAGGGCCATGCACCGCTTCAACCCCGGCGAGAGCGGCCGGGGCGAGGCGCGGCTACCGGTGTCGGGCAGCCGCGTGCCGGGCCGTCCCGGGTGGGAGCTGCCCGCGACGGTCGACGCGACCGACGACTGACGGCCGGAGGACACGCAGACCGACGACCGACCGACGAG
>JBKHJZ010000291.1:0-3050 GCA_046537875.1 Acidimicrobiia bacterium
GACCGCGACGCGACTCGACCCGGCCGATACCCCCGCCTGGGTCGAGGCGGCCCGATCGGGCGACCCCGACGCCTTCGGCCGCCTGTTCGACCGCTGGTTCGACCCGGTCTACGACGTGGCGTGGCGCATCGTGCGCAACCGCGAGACCGCGGCCGAGGTGGCGCAGGACGTGTTCCTCGTCGCGTGGCAGGGCCTCGACGGGCTCGCGCAGCCGGGATCGTTCGGCGGCTGGGTGCGCCGCATCGCCCGCAACCGGGCGCTCAACCGGCTCGACCGGGAGCGCCGGTCGCTGCCCGACGACGAGCAGGCCACGGCCGCGCTCGACAGATCGGCGCCCGACGTGGACATGACCGCGGCCCTGGGCGAGCAGGAGCAGGCCGAGCTGGTGTGGGCGGCGGCCAGCGCGCTCGGCGAGCGCGACGCCAGCCTGCTCGATCTCCACCTGCGCCACGGCTTCGGCGCCCGGGAGATCGCCGACGAGCTCGGGGTGACGGCCAACAACGCCCACCAGCTGCTGCACCGGTTGAAGGGCAAGCTCGGCGGCGCCATCCGCGCGTGGGTGCTGTGGCGGGCGGCCGGCGGGCGGCGCTGCCCCGAGCTGGAGCGGGTGATCGACGGCGCCGGGGTGTCGAGCTTCGGTGCCGAGGCGGTGCGGCTGATCGGCCGCCACGCGGGCGGGTGCGATGCGTGCACCGAGCGCCAGCAGCTCCGGCTGGCGCCCGAGGCGCTGTTCGCGGCGATGCCGGTGATGATCGCCCCGCCCGCGCTGAGGGCCCAGGCCGCGTCGGCGCTGGAGTCTGCGGGGGTGTCGATGTCGGGCTCGACCGTGACGTCGACGCCCGGCGACGGGGGCGCCGGGACCGGCCAGGGCGCGGGAGCGGAGGGCGCAGGCCCCTCGGCCACCGACGACACCGCGGTCCTCGACACGGAGGATGCCGCCGTCCACGCAGCGCCGGGTGGTCCAGACGGCGGGAGCGTCCGGTCGCTGCTGCTCCGCCGCCCGCTGGTCGGCGGGTTGGCGGCCGCCGCCCTGCTGCTGGTCCTCGGCCTCGGTGGGCTGCTGTGGGCGGACCGAGGTGGCCGGGACACCGAGCGGGTCGCCGTCGCCGACGGCCCACCCGTCCCCGACGACCGGGCGCGCGTCACCGCCGGCGACGGCACCACCACCGCACCGACCGAGCCGCCCGGCACGACCGATGCGCCGCCGACCACGCCCGGCGACGCCCAGCCGACCACACCGCCGACCCCGCCGCCGACCACGGCGCCACCGACCACCGACCCGGGCACCACCCGCCCGACGACCACCGAGCCGGCGGTCGATCCGCCGGTGATCGACTACTTCGACGTCGTGCCGGGCAACCCCTGCGCCGATCGCACCACGATGTTCGTCAGCATGCGATGGTCCAGCACGGGTGCCGACTCGGCGATGCTCACGACGCCCGACGGCACGTCCCGGTCCGTGGACACCGCCGGAAGCGACTACATCGAGTGCGCCCCTGCGGGCGAGTTCGTGCTCACGGTGACCGGTCCGGGAGGCGAGGATTCGGCGCGGGAGAACGTCGGGAACGCCCCGACCCTTGCCGCCCCGACCGAGGCCGGCTGACACGCTGCACCCCCCGGCCACCGGGCGCTTGCCGAGACGGCTCGCTGGGTAGTGTCCGCAGCACCCGGCGGAAGGAGGCGGCGTGGTCGGTCGGCGCAGCGGTGGAGGCGGCGCGCGAGCCCGGCGCAAGAGGCCGTGGGAGGAGGCGGTCGAGCTCGCGGCCGACTGGGCCGTGGCGAGCGCCACCACCGCCGTCGTGCTCCAGGGCGGGAGCGTGGGCGACGACGGTGCGGTCACGTTCGCCGACGAGGCGGCACCGCGCCGCGAGACCGTGACCGCGACGTACGGCGAGGTGCTCGACCGCCTGCGCGCGGCCCGCGCCTACCTCGATCGCACACCGAGGCCGTGGACCTGGTGGCGGGGCACGCGCATCGAGGGTGCCTGGACGAACATGCACATGGCCCACGCGCACCTGGTGCGCCTGCTCGCGCCCCACCAGCTCGTCGGCTACGCGCCGCACGCCACCGCGGTCGTGCGCCGGTACGTGGGCCGCGACGAGCCCGAGCGGGTCGCCGTGGAGCAGTGGTTCGAGCGGGTCGACGCGCTCCGGGCGGCGCGGGCCGCAGCCGGTGGGGCCGCGGCCGGTGGGGCTGCCGACAGCGCAGCGCCGGAGGCGGATGCGAACCTGGCCGCCATCGCCGACGAGCCGTCGCGCGAGGTGCTGGCCACGACCCTGCGGCTCGTCGGCGAGCGGAACGCATCCGAGTACCAGCGGTTCCGGCGGTTCCGCAACTTCCTGGGTGTCGGGGCGCTGGCCATCTCGCTGATCGTGGGAGGACTCGTGCTGGCCGGAGCCCTGCAGCCCTCCCTCGTGCCTCTCTGCTTCCCCGACCCCGGCCTCGAGGACGACGCCACGGAGACCGGTGCGGCGGGCGGCGTCGAGGAGGGGTCTCCCGAGCCGGTGTGCCCCAGTGGTCGCTCGGGCGAGCCGACGGGCGGGGATGTCGGGGTCGTGGTGCTGTTCGGGTTGGTGGGGTCGGCACTCACCGCGGTCCGGTCGGTGGCGCACCGGGCGCCCCCGACACCGATGCCGCTCGCATCGGTGCGCGTGTTCCAGGCGACCCTCAAGCTCACCACCGGCATGCTCGCGGCGCTGCTGGGCCTGCTGTTCCTGCGGGCGGGTGTGGTGCCCGGGTTCACGGCGCTCGACGCCCAGTCGGAGATCATCGCCTACGCGGTCGTGTTCGGCGCAGCGCAGCAGGTGCTCACGCGCATCATCGACAACCGGTCCAACACGCTGGTGACAGCCGCCACGGGGGAGATGCCGTCGGGCGAGGCCGACGATCCTGCGCCGGGCGCGCCGATCGCCGGACGGCCCTGAGCCGGCAGGCGCAGAGGCGGGGGAAGCGGGCCGGCACCGAGCCGTCGGCCGGCCCTGGGATGATCTCGGGATGCGCCGCGGCTTCCTGGTCGTCGCCAACCGCTCCGCGGGCTCGGCCGACGAGGA
>JBKHJZ010000085.1:0-13140 GCA_046537875.1 Acidimicrobiia bacterium
CGGCCGCTTGGCTCCGGCCGCTGGGTTCCGACCCCGGGAACGTCAGGCGGGCGCGGTGTGTGAGATGCCCACGCCGCCGGGGGTGTCGGCGCCGTAGCGGCGCTTCTCGGCGGCCAGGTCGAGGGGACGGATCGTCGCCCGGCCCGCCAGCGCCGCCTCGTCGATCCGCTCGGCCGGCACCAGCCAGGACACCTCGAGCTCGATGCCGTCGGGGTCGCGCGCGTACACCGCCTTGGTGGTCCCGTGGTCGCTGGCGCCCACCAGCGCGCCCCGCTCGGACAACAGCCCGGCGATGCGCTCGAGCTCGTCGAGCGTGTCGACCTCCCAGGCCAGGTGGTAGAGGCCGACCGTCCCCCGACCTGCGGCCGAGGCGCCGGCGCCCGGGCCGACCGAGAACAGGCCGAGGTCGTGGTCGTTGCTCGACCCGGGCGCCTGCAGGAACACCGCGCCCGGGATGACGCCGCCCATGGGGACGCGCCGGAAGCCGAGCACCTCCTCGTAGAACGCGGCGGTGCGGTCGGCGTCGCGCACGTAGAGCACTGCATGGTTCAGGCGGGTGACGCCCATCTCGCTGGCCTCCTCGGCTGGCCTCCTCGAAGGGCTGCCCGGCGGTGCGGCGTCCCGCCGGTGTCCGCCATGGCACAACACGGGAGAGGCTCCACGGATTCCGGTGCGGGCAGGGTGCCCGCTCGGGCGTGCCGCCGTGGAGTGGAGCGGCGGTTCCCGGCGCGGGACACTGCCCCGATGGCCGAGGTCCGTTCGCCACTGCAGGGCGCCGTCGTGCGGGTCGACGCGTACGCCGGGGACGACGTCGACGCCGGAACGCCGGTCGTCGTGATCGAGTCGATGAAGATGGAGCACGTCGTCGAGGCCGGCGTGGCCGGGACCGTGGCGGAGGTGGTGGTGGCGGCGGGCGACAACGTGCGGGCCGGCGACCTGCTGCTGGTGGTGGCCCCCGCGGTCGAGCCTGCTGCGCCCCCGCCGGCCGCGACCGGCGCAATGGCGCGGCCGGGGATGATCGGCGAGGAGGATCGTGAGACGGGTGGGGCGCCTGCGCCCGGCGAGTCGGGTGCGGACCCCGGGGAACAGGCCGGCATCGCGTCCAGCAGGCGGGCGGGCGTCCCGGTCGGGGAACGGACCGGCACGCCGGCCGGCGTGCCGGCCGACGCCCGCGCCGACCTGCGCGAGGTGCTCGAGCGCCACGCGATCGGGCTCGACGCCGCCCGGCCCGAGGCCGTCGCCCGGCGCCGCCGGACCGGCCAGCGCACCGCCCGCGAGAACGTGGACGACCTGTGCGACCCCGGCAGCTTCGTGGAGTACGGCCCGCTCGCCATCGCCGCCCAGCGCCGGCGCCGCCCCGTCGAGGAGCTGGTCGCCCGCACGCCGGCCGACGGGCTGGTGGCGGGGGTGGGGACGGTCGACGCCCGGCCCACCGCGGTGCTCTCGTACGACTACACGGTGCTCGCCGGCACCCAGGGGTTCCAGAACCACCGGAAGAAGGACCGGCTGTTCGACGTCATCGAGCGGCAGCGGTTGCCGGTGGTGTTCTTCGCCGAGGGGGGCGGCGGGCGGCCCGGCGACACCGACGCGCCCGGCGTCTCTGGTCTCGACACGCTGGCGTTCGGGCTGTGGGGACAGCTGAGCGGGTTGGTGCCGATGGTGGGCATCGCGTCCGGCCGGTGCTTCGCCGGGAACGCCGCCATCCTGGGCTGCTGCGATGCGGTGATCGCCACCGAGGGCAGCAACATCGGCATGGGCGGTCCGGCCATGATCGAGGGCGGCGGACTCGGGACGTTCGCTCCCGAGGCCATCGGCCCGCTGGATGTCCAGACGGCGAACGGCGTGGTCGACGTGGCGGTTGCCGACGAGGCCGAGGCCGTCGCGGTCGCCCGGCGCTACCTGGCGTACTTCGCCGGCCCGGCGGAGGAGTGGTCGTGCGCCGACCAGGCCGGGCTGCGTGACCTGGTGCCGGAGAACCGGCGGCGGGTCTACGACGTCCGGGCGGTCATCGACGTGCTCGCCGATCGCGGCTCGGTGCTCGAGCTGCGGCGGGCCTTCGCACCGGGGATGATCACCGCGCTCGCGCGGGTCGAGGGTCGCCCGCTCGGCATCGTCGCCAACGACCCGGGCCACCTGGCCGGTGCGATCGACGCCGACGGCGCCGACAAGGCGGCCCGGTTCATGCAGCTGTGCGATGCCCACGACCTGCCGCTGCTGTTCCTGTGCGACACCCCCGGGATCATGGTGGGGCCCGACGCCGAGACCACCGGCCTCGTGCGGCACGCCAGTCGCCTGTTCGTCACCGGGGCCAACCTCACGGTGCCGTTCGGCACGATCATCCTCCGCAAGGCGTACGGGTTGGGCGCGCAGGCCATGGCCGGCGGCAGCTTCAAGGCGCCGCTGTTCTGCGTGTCGTGGCCCACCGGCGAGCTCGGCGGGATGGGCCTCGAGGGGGCGGTGCGGCTGGGCTACCGGAACGAGCTCGCCGCGATCGACGACCCGGCCGAGCGCGAGCGGGCGTTCGAGGAGATGGTCGAGCGGGCCTACGAGCACGGCAAGGCGCTCAACGCCGCCAGCCACTTCGAGATCGACGACGTGATCGACCCGGCCGACAGCCGGCGCTGGATCGCCTCGGCCTTCGCCGCCGCACCACCGGCCCCTCCTCGCACCGGCAAGAAGCGCCCCCACGTCGACACGTGGTGACCGCGGTGTGAGGAGACCCCGGTGACGCCGGGCTACGAGGGCGGGCCGCCGTACGGTGACGGGCCCGCCGGTGGAGGTGGCCACCCCGGATATGGCGGTGGGCTCCCCGGATACGGCGGGGTCCCCGGCGGCGTGCCTCCTGCGTAGGGCGGCCCCGCCCCGGGGTACGGCCACTGCCGATGCTGCTGGTCCTGCACCTGCGGACGGATGCCCACCAGGTAGACGATCGCCGACACGAGGCCGACGGGGGTGCAGGCAAGGAGGCCGAGGACCATCAGGACGATCCAGAGGACCTTGTTCTTGCCTGCCTGCTGCCACGCCCAGTCGGGCCGGTTCGCGGCGTCGACGGTGCCCCAGATCACCAGGACGAAGGGCACGACCGCCATGGCCCCCACGATGAAGAGCATCAGTAGCAGCTCCGGCCCGGCCACGGTCGTCCTCCCCCTCGGCGTCCCGGCGACGACGCTAGTGGCACGTCACCGCACCAGCCGCGATGAGCGGTGCGTCGGGCCACCGGCCGCGGGTCGCCCGCGGATCGGGACGCGCGCCATGCTGGCGGCCATGACCGACCTGTTCTCCATCGCCGGCAAGACCGCGCTCGTCACCGGGGGGTCGCGGGGCATCGGCCTGATGATCGCCCGTGGGTACGTCGAGGCCGGCGCCAAGGTCTACATCTCGTCGCGCAAGGCCGACGTGTGCGACGAGGTGGCAGCCGAGCTGTCGAAGGTCGGCGAGTGCGTGGCCATCCCGGCGAACCTGTCCACCGAGGACGGGTGCCGGGGGTTGGCCGAGGCGATCGCAGAGAGCGAGTCCCGCCTCGACATCCTGGTGAACAACGCCGGCGCCACCTGGGGGGCACCGCTGGAGGAGTTCGACGAGGCCGCCTGGGAGCGCGCCCTCTCCCTCAACGTGAAGGGCGTCTTCCATCTCACCAAGTTCCTGTTGCCCCTGCTGGAGGCCGCGGGCACCGCCGACGAGCCGGCCCGGGTGATCAACATCGGCTCGATCGACGGCATCCACGTGCCGATCCTCGAGAACTACTCGTACTCGGCGTCGAAGGCCGCCGTGCACCACCTGACCCGCCACCTCGCCCGGCGCCTGGCCCCAGCGATCACGGTCAACGCCATCGCGCCCGGCCCCTTCGAGTCGAAGATGATGGCGGCCACCCTGGAGGCGGCGGGCGACGCGATCGCGGCCTCGGCGCCGCTCAAGCGCATCGGGCGGCCCGATGACATGGCGGGCGCCGCCATCTTCCTGGCCTCCCGGGCGAGCGCGTACATGACCGGAGCGATCGTCCCGGTCGACGGCGGCATCGCGACCGTCGGTTGACGGCGGCGCTTCGCGTCGAGTCCCTGGCGGTCGTGGCGATCGCCGAGGCGTAGGCGGGTGGGCGTCCGGCGCCGTCGCGGCGGTCGTGCCGCTGTGGCCCGGGGACCCGCGCATCGTCCCACCCACCGCCGGTCGCACGCCGGCAGCGGCCCCCGACCCGGGGGGTCGCAGGTCCCGTGCAGGTCAGCTGCGCGGAACCTGCGACCAGGGCACGTCCTTGTCGACGCGGACGTCGCCCGGCAGGCCGAGCACTCGCTCGCCCAGGATGTTGCGCTGGATCTCCGAGGTGCCGCCCTCGATCGAGTTGGCCCGGGAGCGCAGGAACATCTTGCGCGACCATCCCGGCGGGCCCACCAGCCCCAGGCTCTCGGCCCGGCGCATCGTGTAGTCGTAGCCGACCAGCGCGTCGGCGCCGAGCAGGTCGACGCAGAGCTCGTAGATCGCCATGTTGACCTCGGCGAAGCCCAGCTTGGCGATCGAGCCCTCGGGGCCGGGGTTGCCCGCCCGGCGGTTCTGGGCCGCCCGGGCGTTGGTCAGGCGCAGCACCTCCGCCTCGATCCACAGCCGCATCAGCCGGTCGCGCAGAGCCGGGGAGCGGTCCGCCACCTCCTCGCGCCAGATCCGCACGGCCTCCGCGATGGCCCCCGAGCCCCGGCCGGGCCGGCCACCGCCGCCGCCTCCGCCGAGGCTCGTGCGCTCGTTCATCAGCGTGGTCATCGCGACCCGCCAGCCGTCCCCGACATCGCCGATGCGGTCGGCGTCGGGCACGCGCACGTCGGTCATGTAGACCTCGTTGAACTCGGCCTCGCCGGTCATCTGCCGGAGCGGGCGCACCTCCACGCCGGGCGCGTGCATGTCGAGCGCGAAGTAGGTGAGGCCCTTGTGCTTGGGGGCGTCGGGGTCGGTGCGGGCCACGAGCATGCCGCGGTCGGCGATGTGCGCCAGCGTGTTCCACACCTTCTGGCCGGCGACCACCCACTCGTCCCCGTCACGCGCGGCTCGGGTGGACAGCCCCGCCAGGTCGGACCCGGCGCCGGGCTCGCTGAACAGCTGGCACCACGCGTCCTCTCCGGTGAAGGTCCGGCGGAGCAGCCGCGCCTTCAGCTCGTCGCTGCCGTTGGTCACGATGGTGGGGCCCGCCATCGTGAGCCCGAAGAAGTGCCGCACGCCCGGGGGTGGCGCACCGGCGGCGGTGAGCTTCTGGTCGATCTCCCGCTGGTGCACGGGGGCCAGTCCGAGACCACCGAGGCCCTCCGGGAAGTGGACCCACGCGAGCCCGAGATCGAACTGGCGGCCGCGGAGCTCGACCTGGTCGGCGGTGGACGGATCGATCTCGGCGAGCAGTCGGTCGATGCGCTCGGAGACGAGCGTGGCGGCATCGGTCATGCGCGGAGCCTACGCCGGGGACGGGCAACCGGCGTCAGGCGACCGCCTCGTAGAGCGCCCACGGCTCGTCGATGCCCGCCAGCACGTGCTCACCTCGCGGTGTGAACTGCAGCCCACTGCCGGCCACCAGGTCGGTGATCGTGCGCGACACCCAGACGGCGCCGCCCTCTGCGTGGTCGGCCACCCGGCTGGCGATCGACACGCCGATGCCCATCACGTCGTCGCCGCGGCGTTCGATCTCGGCCGCGTGCACCCCGGCCCGCACCTCGATGCCGAGCCCGCCCACCCCGTCCCGCACGGCACAGGCGGCCCGGACGGCGCGGGCGGGACCGTCGAAGATCGCCAGGAAGCCGTCGCCCAGCGTCTTCACGATCGTGCCGTGCTCGGCGGCCACGCAGTGGCGGGCCAGGTCGTCGAACCGGTCGATGAGCGCACCCATGCGGTCGTCGCCGTGCCGGCTGGCCACACCGACCGATCCGACGATGTCGACGAAGAGCACGCTCGCGAGCATGCGGTCGCGGACGGTGGCCGCCGGGGTGCCGACCACGAAGTCGTGGACCGCCTCGATGATCGGGGACGTGTCGCCGCTGAACAGGTAGTGGTCGTGCCCCGGCAGCCCGAGCAGGCGGGCGCCCGGGATGGACGATGCCACCTCCTCGGCGAAGCGGAACGGGATGATCGCGTCCTCGCGCCGGTGGATGACGAGCGTGGGCGCGGGGACGGCGCGGGCGGCGATCGACACGTCGGTCGCACTCGCCAGCTCGAGCAGCCGGCGCGCGGTCCGGGGGGAGGCCGACTGGCGTTCGTACCGGGCCAGGAACTGGGTGCCTGTGCGCGTCGACCCCAGGGTCGGGGCGAGGGCCCGGTAGACGCGGCCGCGGCCCCACACGTGCTCCGCCCAGTCGGTGAGCTGCGGCGTGACGACCGGATGCCCGGGGCTGACCCACGTGCCGTGGAGAACGAGGCGCTCGGTGCGTTCGGGGTGGGCCGCGGAGAACACCATCGCCAGCGCCCCGCCCTCGGACGAGCCGAAGATCGTGGCCCGCTCGATGCCGGCGGCGTCCATGACGGCGCGCAGGTCGTCGGCCCGGCGCTCGAGGGAGGGCGCCTCATCGGGCCCGAGCCGGTCGGAGAGCCCGACCCCCCGCTTGTCGAGGACCACCACCCGGCAACGCTCGGCGAGTCGGCGCAGGGCGGACGCGATGGCGGGGTGCTCCCACTGCAGCTCGACGTTGGTGGCAAAGCCGGCGATGAGCACGAGCGGGGGGCCGTCGCCGAAGACCTGGTAGGCGATCGAGACGCCGTCGCTGGTGGCGTAGCGGGTGGGCGGTACGGGCTCGGGGGCCGGGGCCGCGTGCAGCACCGCAGCGGGTGAAGGCACAGCCGTGTCCGCGACGGCCGCAGGCTCCTCGATCTCCTGGCTGACACCGGCCACGAAGCGGTAGCCGTGTCCGTGGACCGTCTTGATGAAGCGCTGGGACCGCCCGTCGTCGCCGAGGGCCTGGCGCACCTCCTTGATGCGCGTGGTGAGAGCCGACTCGGTGACGAACTGCGTGCCCCACACCGCGTCGAGCAGCTCCCCCTTCGGCACGACGCGGTCGCGGTTCTCGATGAGGGTCCGCAGGACGCCGAACACCTGCGGCTGCACCTCGATCGCCTCGGACCCCCGCCGGAGCTCGAGCGTTGCGGTATCGAGGGTGTGCCCGCCGAACCTGTACCGCACGTGGTGCACGGTAGCGGGCGAGGCCGGGTTCGCCCCCTGCGCGGCGCACCACCTCACGCGGGCCGGTCACCCGTCGGGGTGCCGGGCAACGTGCCGTGCGAGCCGGACGGGCCGTACGGTCACGGCCGGCGGCGGAGGCCGTCAGCGGTGAGGAGGGAGCGACCACATGACCACACCCGGCACCTCGCCACGGCGCGAGCCCGCACCGGCGCCCACCGTCGGCGCGACCGCACGCCGCACCCGCACCGTGTCGAGCCGTGACATCGAGCTGTTCACCGAGCTCACGGGCGACCGAAATCCCCTCCACTACGACGCGGAGGCGGCTGCGGCCAGCCGGTTCGGCGGCATCATCGTGCAGGGCGGTGTCACGTCGGGGCTGCTCAACGCGCTCGTCGCGGAGGACCTGCCCGGCCCCGGCTCGGTGTTCCTGGGCGTCGAGTGGCGCTTCCTGGCGCCGGTGCGCCCCGGCGACGAGATCACCGCGGAGGCCGAGGTGCTCGAGGCCCGCGACGACAAGCCGATCAGCACGCTCCGCACGACGATCACCAACCAGGAGGGTACGGTGGTGCTGGACGGCTCGGCGGTGGTCTACCGCGACCCGGCGGTGGCCGCCGCACACCACGAGCGGGGCTGTTGACGACCGGCATCCGTCCGACATCGCCCCTGCGCTGGGCCGATGTGACGGGTCGATGACGCTCGTTGCACTGCCTGTGAAAAGACTCTACGGTCCGCGACGTGCGTGAGACCTCCGTCACACACGACGAGGGTGGCCACGAAGATCCCGGCGCCGTCGACGGCCGGGTCACCCGCGGCACCCGCACCCGCGAGGCGGTGGTCGACGCGTTGCTGTCCCTGCTCGAGCAGGGACACCTCCGGCCCACGGCGCGCGAGATCGCCGCCGAGGCGGGCGTGTCGCTCCGGTCGGTCTACGTGCACTTCGATGACGTCGAGTCCCTCTACATCGCCGCCGCCAGCCGCCACGGTCGCCGGATGGCCGCGCTGCTGCCCGTCGTCGAGTACGTCGGCGACCTGGAGGCGCGGCTCGACCTGTTCGTCGAGCGCCGGCGGCGGCTGAACGAGGAGGGCGCCGCGGTCCGCCGGGCCGCCGTCCTCCAGGAGCCGTTCTCTCCCGCGCTGCACCGCGCCCTGAAGGTGGGGCGCGACATCCTGAGCTCCGAGGTCGCCAACGCCTTCGCTCCGGAGATCGGTGTCCGACCGCCGGGGGAGGACGCCCGGCTGAAGCTCGCGCTGGCCCTCGCGGCCTCGGGCGCGGCGTGGGAGGCGCTGCGCACCCAGCACCGGCTGTCGGCCGACGAGGCAGGGGCGCAGCTGCGGGCCATGCTGCTCGCGCTCGTCCACGGCTGGGCACCCGCCGGCGGTACCGACGGGGCGGCCACGCGATCCCAGGCCCCGGACGAGGCCGGCGGGGACGGGGAGGTGCCGTGACGCTCGCGACGGTGGGGCGCCGCTGGGAGGCTGCCGACCTGAGTCGCCGGCTGGGCTTCCTGGTGCCTCTGGTCGGGCTGGTGGCCGTCCAGCAGGTGCTCTTCCCCGCACCACTCGGCATCGTCGCCGACGGCACGCTGTTCGGCGCCCGCATCGCGCTCATCTCGGTCGGCATCGCCCTCGTCTACCGGGCCAACCGGGTGGTCAACTTCGCGCAGGGCGACCTGGGAGGCGTCCCCGCCACGATCGCGGTCATGCTGGTCCTGGCCTGGGGTGTGAACTACTGGCTGGGCATGCTCGCCGGCTTCGCCGCCGCCGTGCTGCTGGGCGTGATCGTGGAGACGCTGGTCATCCGGCGGTTCTTCACCGCCCCCCGCCTCGTCCTCACCGTGGCCACGATCGGGATCGCGCAGATCCTCACCGGGGCGGCGCTCTTCGTCCCGCGCTGGTTCGGCGAGCAGAGCTTCGGCACCCGCCTGACCCCGCCGTTCGAGATCAGCCTCGAGATCGGGGGCACGTTCTTCAACGCCAACGACGTGGTCACCATCGTGCTGGTGCCGGTGGCGCTGGTGGCGCTGGCCGTGTTCCTGCACCGCTCGGCCTGGGGGGTCGCCATCATCGGCGCCGCCGAGCGGGCCGATCGGGCGTTCACGCTCGGCATTCCGGTCAAGCGCCTCCACACGGTGGTGTGGGCGGTGGCCTCGGTGCTGGCCTTCCTGGCCATGTTCCTGCGTGCCGGGGCGGTGGGCCTGCCGATCGGCGAGGTGCTCGCGCCCATCTTCCTCGTGCAGGCGCTGGCCGCCGCGGTGTTCGGTCGCTTCGAGCGGTTCACCACCATCGCGGCCGCCGCCATCGGGCTCGGCATCGTCGACCGGGCGATGACGTTCCAGCCCGGCAATCGGCCCGCCTACAACGAGGCCGTCGTCTTCGTGATCGTGCTGGTCGGGCTGCTCCTCGTCCGGCGCGGCACGGGGGCGGGCCGGGTCGACAGCGATGCGTCCGCCACCTGGCAGGCGACCCGGGAGATCAAGGCGGTGCCGCGGGAGATGCGCCGGCTGCCCGAGGTGCGGCTCGGGCGGGCGGCCCTGTGGCTGGTGCTCGGCGGCTTCGTGCTCACGCTGCCGCTGTGGCTGTCGACCAGCCGGCTCAACCTGGCCACGATCATCGTGATCTTCGGCATCGTGGCCGCTTCGCTGGTGGTGCTCACCGGCTGGGCCGGCCAGGTGAGCCTCGGCCACATGGCCTTCGTGGGCGTGGGGGCCGCCGTGGGCGGCGCGCTGGTCGGGGCGCGGGACTGGGACCTCGCTTTCGCCGCGCTGGCGGCCGGGCTGGTGGGCGGCCTCGCGGCCGTGGTGGTCGGCTATCCGGCGTTGCGCCGGGGCGGCCTCACGCTGGCGGTGGCGACGCTGGCGTTCGCCCTCTTCACGTCGTCGTACCTGCTCAACCCCACGGTCTTCGACTGGTTGCCGGGCCGTCGCGTCGGCCGGGGCGCCGTGCTCGGGATCGACCTGGCCGACGAGGCCACCATGTTCTACGCCACGCTGGTGGCGCTGGCGGCGGCGCTGGTGGTGGTGGTCGGCCTGCGCCGGAGCCGGACCGGCCGGGTGCTCATCGCGATCCGCGAGAACGAGCGGGCCGCCCGCGCCTACGGCGTCGACGCCACGCGCACCACGCTCGCCGCGTTCGCGCTGTCGGGGTTCCTCGCCGCGCTGGCCGGCGCGTTCTACGTGCAGCAGCAGTTCGGGCTCACGGCCGACCCGTACCTGCCCCAGCGCAGCCTCGAGTTGTTCACGATGGTCGTGATCGGTGGCTTGGGGTCGCTCCCCGGTGCGCTGCTCGGTGCCACGTACGTGCACAGCGCCGACTTCTTCCTGCCGGCCGAGTGGCGGTTCCTCGCCACCGGCGCCGGGCTCCTGATCGTGCTGCTGCTCTTCCCCAGCGGCCTCGGCGGCATGCTGGCCGACCTGCGTGACGGCGCCCTCCGCTGGGTGGCGCGACGTCGGGGCATGGTGGTGCCGAGCCTGCTCGCCGATGTGCGGGTCGACGAGGCCGGGCGGCCGGCGGAACCGGAGGAGGAGGCGGCGCTGAGGGCGGCCGCCGGACGGGCGGCCCCTGCCTTCGATGTCGCTGCGGTGGCCAGCGGCCGCTCCCGATCGACTGGAGACGTCGCCGACCCGGCGGACGATCCGCCCGACCGCCCCGGCCAGGGAGCCCGGCCGACCGACGCGACCGAGGTGCGGTCATGACCGACCGGGACCGCGTCGGGGCACCGGGTACGGCGACCGCAGGGAACGCGGCCGGCGGCGCCCAGGATGCGATCAGCGCGCCCTCCCCGCCGCCCGAGGCCCTGCGTCCCGCCGGCGGGGAGAGCGCTCGCGAGCCCGGCGCCCCGGCAACCCCGGCAGACACCGCGCCGCCCGGCTTCCGGGCGCGCTGGGTGCAACGCACCACGGGGGGAGCACCGCTCTTCCCGCTGTTCGTGCTGTTCGGGCTCAACATGGTCGACGAGCTCGACCGCACGGCGTTCGGCATCCTGCTGCCCGAGATCCGCGACCACTTCGGGCTGAACACCAGCGGCATCCTCACGGTCGTCTCGCTCTCGCTGATCGGGGCGCTGGTCCTGGCGATCCCCATCGGCTTCCACGCCGACCGCGGCAAGCGCGTGCGCATCGCCCGGCTCGGGGCGACCGGGTGGGGCGTCTTCTCCGTGTTCACCGGCCTGGCGCCCACGCTGTGGGCGCTGGGCATCGCCCGGTCGGGGTCGAGCCTCGGGCGCGCGGTCAACGAGCCGGTGCACAACTCGCTGCTCGCCGACTTCTACGACATCCCGGTCAGGCCGCGCGTCTACGGCGTCCACCGCTACGCCAACGCGATCGGGCAGTTCCTCGGGCCGATGTCGGCCGGCGTCATCGCCTACGCATTCGGCTGGCGGGCCCCGTTCATCGTCTTCGGCATCCCCACGTTCCTCTTCGTGCTGCTCGCGCTGCGCCTCCGTGAGCCGACCCGTGGCCACTTCGAGCGCCGGGCGATGGGCGCCTCCGAGGCGGTGATCGCCACCGACGAGGAGTCCCCGTCGTTCGCCGAGTCGTGGCGGATCCTCGGCGGGGTGCGGTCGCTCCAGCGCGTCTTCCACGCCCTGCCCTTCATCGCCATCTCGATCGTCGGCCTGCTGACGCTGGGTGCGCTGTTCTACGAGGAGGTCTTCAACCTCGACGAGCGTGCCCGCGGCTTCCTGTCGGCGTCCGTGGAGCCCGCCCAGCTGCTGGGCCTGGTCATCGGGATCCCCATCGCCACCAGGCTCATGGCCCGCGACCCGGCGCTCGTGCTGCGCATGCTCTCGGGCCTGGCGTTCGTGGTGGCCTCGGCCTGGGTGGTGTTCGCCCTGGCGCCCAACCTCGGGGTGGCGGTGGGCGCCAACGTGGTGATCTCGGGGTGCATGGGCATCCTGCTGCCCGGGACCTACGCCATCATGTCGCTGGCCATCCCGGCCAAGGTGAGGTCGTTCGGCTTCGCCGTCGGCACCCTGTGGATCCTTCCCGGCCTCGCGCTGCTGCCGATCGTCGGGTGGGTGGCCGACGAGTACGGCATCCGGTCGGGGCTCCTGCTCGCCGCGCCGGTGTTCATGGTCGGCGGCCTCGTCCTGGCGTCCGCCGGCAAGCTTGTGACCCACGATGTCCAGCAGGTGTGGCGGTCGGCGGCGGCCCGGTCGGAGGTGGCGCACCTCCGCCGCGAGGGCAAGATCAAGCTGCTGCTCGCCCGGGGCATCGACGTGCACTACGACAACGTGCAGGTGCTGTTCGGCGTCGACATCGAGGTCGACGAGGGCGAGATCGTGGCGCTCCTCGGCACCAACGGCGCCGGAAAGTCGACGTTGCTCAAGGCCATCTCCGGGCTGGTGCAGCCGAGCGGGGGAGCGGTGGTGTTCGATGGGCGCGACATGACCCACACCCCGCCAGACGAGGTGGCGGGGCGGGGAGTCACCCAGGTCCCCGGTGGCCAGGGCGTCTTCGGGCAGCTCAGCGTGCACGACAACCTGCGCCTGGCGGCGTGGCAGCAGCGTCGGCGGCCGGCCGAGGCGGCGGCGGCCACCGCCCAGGTGCTCGACATGTTCCCGATGCTGCGCGACCGGCTCGACGAACCGGCCGGCAACCTGTCGGGCGGTCAGCAGCAGATGCTCACCCTGGGCATGGCGTTCATCGGCAGGCCGCGGCTGCTGATGATCGACGAGCTGTCGCTCGGCCTCGCCCCGGCGGTGGTCACCCAGCTGCTCGACCTGGTGCGCGAGCTGCGCGACCGGGGCACCACGATCATCCTCGTCGAGCAGTCGGTGAACGTGGCGCTGACGGTGGCCGACCGGGCCTACTTCCTGGAGAAGGGCGAGGTCCGCTTCGAGGGGCCCACGTCCGAGCTCCTCGAGCGGCCCGACCTGCTGCGCTCGGTCTTCCTGCACGCGGCCGGCTCCGCCATCGGCGGGCAGGCGGGTGCCGACGGAGCCGAGCCGGCCGGCGATGGCGCGCAGTCCCCCGCGGCAGCGGCCGCAGCCGGGGCCGGGC
>JBKHJZ010000086.1:0-13104 GCA_046537875.1 Acidimicrobiia bacterium
GGAACCCCACACCTCGGCGCCCGTGCGATGAGACCCACGACCTCGGGATCACGGAACCCCACGCCTCGGGACCACGGAACCCCACGCCTCCGGACCGGCGCCGGCTCGCGCCACCCCGCCGGCGACGGGTCCGTGGTGCCTGACCGCGGCGTCTACGCTGCGCCGCCGTGCTCACCGCCTTCGTGATGATCCACGCGGAACCCGACCGCATCGCCGACCTGGGGTCCGAGATCGCCGAGGTCGACGGCGTCGCCGAGGTCTACTCGGTCACCGGCGACCCCGACCTCGTGGCCGTCGTGCGGGTGCGGCAGCACGAGCAGCTGGCGGACGTGGTGACGCGCCGCATCGCCACGCTCGACGGCATCGTCCACACCACCACGATGATCGCCTTCCAGGCCTACTCGCAGCACGACCTCGAGTCGATGTGGGGGCTCGAGGTGGACTGAGGGGGCGTGCGGACACCTACGTTGCCTGTGGCGTTCGGTGGGCTGGGAGGCCCAGCTGTTGAGCTGCGACCCGACAGCACATCCCCCCGCGGCGGTGCCCTTCGGAGCGCCCTATCCGCTGGGCCTCTGATCGCTTCCGACCGCGGTCACGAGGCGGTCGATCAGCTCCTCCCACGGCCCGGGTTCCGGGCGGCTGAGGTCGATGGCCCCGAGCAGCAGGAATCCCAGGCCGACCGCGTGGCAGAAGCGCACGATCGACAGCGTGTCGAGGTCCGGGTCGATGGCGCCGGTGCGCTTCGCCTCGTCGACGAGGGCCGTCAGCGTGTCGGCGCGTTGGTGGATGACCCGGCGGAGCATGCCGGCGACCTCGGGATCGCGGCGCGCGGCCACGAACGCCTCGAACAGGAGCGCCTGCCCGTCGTCGAACTTCTCGGTCACCAGGTGCGACCCGACGGTGACGAGGATGTCGGTGGCCGGTCCGTCGAACCGGTGCTCGGCGAACAGGGCCTCGAACTCGTCGTCCGACTGGGCCTCCATGGCGGCCAGCAGCAGGTCGGCCTTGCCGGTGAACCGACCGTAGATCGCGCCCGTGGTGAAGCCGGCCCGGCGGGCGATCTCCTGCACCCCCGCGCGGTCGTAGCCCTTCTCGGCGAAGACCGCCGCCGCTGCGGCGAGCAGCCGGTCGCGGGTCGGATCGCCGGGCGCCTCGGCTGCTCCGGTGGTCACCTCGTCAGTCAAGGCCGACCATTCTCGCGCGTCAAGGCGAAGGGTGCCCCTCTTCGCGCTCAGCGCGCCGACGAGGTGGTGACCAGCGCAGAGAGGGCGCCGGCGGCCTTGCCGTCGTCGAGCGTCGAACCCGCGAGCTCCAGCCCGTCCTCGAGGCCCTCCACGAGCCCGGCCACCACCAGGGCGGCCGCGGCGTTCAGGCAGACGATGTCGCGGTGCGGGCCCTCCTCGCCCCCGAGCACCCGCCGGGCGAGCTCGGCGTTCGTCGCGGGGTCGCCGCCGACGAGCGCCTCGCGCGGCGCCGGGGCCAGGCCGAGCGCGTCCGGGTCGACGACGTAGCTGCGCACCTCGCCGCTGCGCAGCTCGACCACCCGCGACGTGGTGGTGGTGGTCAGCTCGTCGAGGCCGTCGTCGCCGTGGACCACCAGCGCCCGCTCGGCGCCCCGCGCCGCGAGCACGCCGACCATGCGCTCGGCCATCGCGCCGTCGGCCACCCCGATCATGAGCCGCGTGACGTTCGCGGGGTTGGCCAACGGTCCGAGCATGTTGAAGGCCGTTGGGACCCCGAGCTCGCGGCGGGGCGGCCCGGCGTGACGCATCGCCGGGTGGAAGCGGGGCGCGAAGCAGAACCCGATGTTGGCCTCGATCACGCAGCGCGCCACATCGTCGGGTCCGCAGTCGATGCGCACGCCGAGCGCCTCGAGGACGTCGGCGGTTCCGGCGGCCGAGGAGGCCGCGCGGTTGCCGTGCTTGCAGACATGTCCGCCGGCGCCCGCCACCACCAGTGCGGCCAGCGTGGAGACGTTGATCGTGTGGGCCTGGTCGCCGCCGGTGCCGACGACGTCGATCGCGGCCATGTCGTCGGGCAGGTGCACCCGCTCGGCCGCGTCGAGCATCGCGTCGACCATCCCCCGGAGCTCTGCGCTGGTCTCGCCCTTCATGCGCAGGGCCACCACGAACCCGGCGATCTGCGCGGGCGTGGCCGCGCCCTCGAGGATCTCGGCCATCGCGGCTCGCGACCGGTCGGCGCCGATGTCGCGGCCCGCGACGAGCTCGCGCATGATCGCCGCCCAGCCGCCCATCGCCTCGAGGCGGTCGGTTGCCGGGCCGGGGCTCACGACGCCCGCCGCCTCTGGCGGATGATGCGGCGCCGCTCGCGCTCGTTGCGGCCGCCCCACACACCGTCCTTCTCCCGGACGGCCAGGGCGTGCTCGAGGCACGCCTCCCGAACGGCACATTGGGCGCAGACCTCCTTGGCGGCGTCCGACTCCTCGTCGGTGGCCGGGAAGAAGATGCCGGGGTCGAGGCCGCGACACGCGGCGTGCTGGCGCCAGGTCTGCTTCATGGTTGCGGGATGATCTCCGTGGTGCGTGGAGTCGACGGGTCCGTCGCAGGGGCGTCGCGGGGACGGACCGGAGCGGAGTCTCGGTTCCCCGGCGGAGCCGGTGCAAGCTCGTCGGACGGCTCGACCGGAGGGCGCCGGGAAGCGGCCGATACTTGCACCGGAGGGGCTGCGGTGCAAGCACCTTCCTGCGCTCTCGCAGGTTGTCTGACCTGCATCTTCGCGCCGCCACGCGGGTTCAGGAAGTGTCGAGCGGAGATATCCCACTGTGTGTCCCCGGGCACGCGCCGCAAGCGCGCACCGGCCGGACGATCCGCCACGGATCGTCCGATCATGCCCCATCGGAGGGGTGAGGGCGCGCGGCGGACGCCCGGCCATCCGGAGCGGCGCCAGCCGGGTGTCCGGCCGTGGCGCGCACCATCGCTGCTGCGGGTCGACGCCTGCCGGGCCGGTGCGAGCGGTCAGCCGCCCCCGCGCAGGTCGGTGCGCAGCTCGGCGAGCGTGGTCTCGCTCAGCGGGGTCTCGTGGGTGTGCTCGGGGTGGTCGCTGATCAGCGTGACCGGTCCCGAGGCGAACCGCTCGACCTGGTCGGGAGTCAGGTCCCACCGCAGGTAGTGGACCGACGCGGTCACCTCCTCGCGCGTGAGCTGGCGCTCGTGGTCCTCGTCGAGCGTGGCGCGCACCACCTCGCCGTCGGCCAGTCGGAGGCCGATGGACCGCTCGATGCCGACGAGCCGGGGAAGCCAGTCCATCAGCGCCTCCTTCGAGGTCAGCTCGATGAAGAGCGTGGCGCAGAGCTGGCCGGGCTCGGGGATGAGGGGGTTGTAGACGCGGAGCTCGGACTCGATCGCGTCGTCGGTCATGAGCTTCTCGACGCGCGCCATCTCCTGGATCTGGAAGCGGACCGTCCGGCTGTTCTCGAACACCAGCGTGACGAAGTCGCCGAGGGAGACCCGGCGGCGCCGCTTGAGCTCCATGACCTCGCGCCGGAACTCGTCCCGCTCGCGCTCGTAGGCGCGCAGATCGCTGATGTCGTCGATGGTGAGCTTCGTCATCGTCACTCCTCGGGAAGTCCGTAGGCGCGGGCGACGACCGAGAGGGGGTGCTGCGGCGCTCGGCCGGTCTCCTGCACGATGCCGCCGTTGGCCAGGTGGCAGTCGCCGACGACGACGTCGCCGCCGGCCCGCTCGATCGCCGACCCCATCTTCCGGGCCACCTTGCGCGACGCCTCGTAGTTCTCGCGGCGGTAGCCCCACGTTCCGTCGATACCCGAGCACTCGGCGACCACCTTGATCTTGGCGCCGGTGAGCTTGAGCAGGTCCCGGCTCTTGAGGCCGATGTTCTGGGCCCGGAGGTGGCAGGGGGCGTGATACGTCACGGTCTGGGGAACCTCGCCGGGGAACTCGGTGTCGAGCTCGGTGCCCTCGCCCTTGTGCACGCGCATGAGGTGCTCGGAGGTGTCGCGGGTGTGCTCGGCCACCAGCTCGGCATCGGCGCCACCGATGTAGTCGGGGTAGTCGTGCTTGAGCACGTAGCTGCACGTGGGCTGGGGAACGACCACGGCGGGTTCGTCGCCCCGTGCCCGGGCGGCGCGGATGGCGCCCGCGAGCACCCCGACGTTCCTACGACCCTGGTCGCGGAAGCGCTCCACGTCGCCGGCGTGCAGCCAGGGGGCGCCGCAGCAGACCTGTCCTTCGGGCAGCTCGCACTCGATGCCGTTGTGCTCGAGCACGCCCACCATGTCCTTGCCGACCTGCGGAGCCTGGTACTCGACGAGGCAGGTGGGGAAGAGGATGGCGCTCCCCTGCCGGCGCTTCGGGGACGGCCGGGCGCCGTCGGGTGCCCGGGCGGTGCGCTTGCGCCACCAGGTCGAGAACCGCTGCCGGGCGTACGGAGGCAGCACCCGCTGGCTGGCGATGCCGGCCACCCGCTCGAGCACCTTGCGACCAGCGCTCCCGGGCTTCTCGACCACCGTGTTCACCACCGGCGCCAGCGCGGTGTTGACCTTGCCGGCCGCGTCGGTGCGTCCGAGGGCCTGGTCGGTGAGGACGGTGCCGAGGCTGCGGCGCCGCGTGCGGTGCAGGGTCTGCTCGGCGCGGAGCATGAGGCGTGGGAAGTCGATCGCCCACTCGTGCTGCCCGGGCGTGTAGGGGCAGTTCACGTAGCAGAGCTTGCAGTTGAAGCACTCGTCCACGACCTGGTTCTGCTCGGCGGGGGTCAGCTTGGCCGCGTCCTGGTCGTCGTGGCGGTCGACCGCCTCGAAGAGCGTGGGGAAGGCGGTGCAGAACTTGAAGCAGAGCCGGCACCCGTGACAGAGGTCGAACACCCGCGTCATCTCGTCGCGGAGGTCGGCCTCGTCGAAGTACGCGGGGTGGAACGGATCGTAGGTCGTGGTCATGCGACGGCTCCGGTGGGGCGGGGATCAGCGGCGGGCTCGGGTTCGCCGGCCGGAACGGGCGGGTGCGCCCGCCGGGCACGGGATCCGCGCCCGGCAGCGGGCGTGCGAGAGGGGGACGGCTCGGCCGCCCCCCTCTCGGCGTCGTGTGCGGGACCGGTGGCTACGAGACGCTCTCGAGGCCCTCGGTGAAGCGCCCGGCGTGGCTCTTCTCGGCGCGTGCGAGGGTCTCGAGCCACTCGGCGACCTCGTCGAAGCCCTCGTCGCGGGCCGTCCGGGCGAAACCCGGGTACATCTCGGTGTACTCGTAGGTCTCGCCGGCGATGGCCGACCGGAGGTTGTCCTCGGTGCTGCCGACGGGCTCGTCGGTCACCGGGTCTCCGGCGTCCGACAGGAAGTCGAAGTGACCGAAGGCGTGACCCGTCTCGCCCTCGGCGACCGAGCGGAACAGCGCAGCGACATCCGGGTAGCCCTCGACGTCGGCCTTCTGGGCGAAGTACAGGTAGCGCCGGTTGGCCTGGCTCTCGCCGGCGAACGCTTCCTTGAGGTTCTCGTGCGTCTTGGTGCCCTGAAGGTCAGGCACGTCTTGCCTCCTCGTTCTGGGTGTGCATGGACTGCGCGGACGGAGCCGCGTCGTCACCGGCGGGCAGCGCCACGCACTCGCGGCACAGCCCCCGGAAGACGATCTCGGTGGACGTCACCTGGAAGCCGAACGGGTTGTCGGCGGGCAGGGTGACCCCGGGGAAGTCGGCGTCGAGGTCCTGCACGCGGCCGCACCCCTCGCACACCAGGTGGTGGTGCTCCTCGACGTGCGGGTCGAAGCGGACCGAGCCGGTCCCCACGTCGATGGCCTGGATCTCGCCCATGGCGGCCAGGTCGTTCAGCGTCTGGTAGACGGTGCGCAGCGAGATGGTCGGCATGCCGGCCGACACGTCGGCGTGCACCGCCTCCGCCGTGGGATGGGCGCTGGTGCCGTGGAGCACCCGGAAGATCGACTGGCGCTGCGGGGTCACCTTGAGGCCCCGCTCGCGGAAGATCCGGGTGAGCTCCTCGGGCGACTTCATGCCGGCAACGCTACGCGCACTCGGTGCTGATCTACAACTCTTGTTGACAACTACTTCATATCGACAAAGACATCGTCGTAGTCAACAAGTGTTGCTGTGTGACGGCTCCAGACCGGGTGGGTCGGCTCCCTCGCGACCGTGGGGCGGCCACCGTCCCCGCACGGGGCCCGTCACAGCAGCTGCGCCCGCCGGCCGTCGGGCCGCACGGCACGCCGCCCGGATCAGACCCTCCGCACGTAGTCTCACGGGCGGCGGGGCGCACCCCGGCGCCACCCACCCAGACGGAGGACGCGATGCCGTTCGGCAGCTTCGACCGCGACGAGAACCTGGCCGCCCTCGACGACGGGACGTTCGACGTGCTCGTGGTGGGCGGGGGCATCACCGGCGCAGGCGTCGCCCTCGACGCCGCGTCGCGGGGCCTGCGGACCGCCCTGGTGGAGCGGGACGACTTCGCCTCGGGCACCTCGTCCAAGTCCTCGAAGCTGGTCCACGGCGGCCTGCGCTACCTCCAGAACGGCGACGTGATGCTGGTCTACGAGTCCCTCCGGGAGCGCCAGCGCCTGCTGCGCAACGCTCCCCATCTCGTGACCGTGCTGCCCTTCCTCATCCCGGTGTTCGCCGGCCGCAGCGGCGTCATCCCCCGCCGGGTCGCCCGGGCGCTGGGCTCCGCGATGTGGATGTACGACCTCACCGGTGGGCTGCGCATCGGCAAGGTCCACAAGCGGCTGGATCGCGACGCCGCGCTGGCGCACATGCCCACGCTCGACGAGCGCCTCGCCTGGGCCTACCTGTACTACGACGCGCAGGCCGACGACGCCCGCCTCACCCTCGCCGTCGCCCGCACCGCGGCGCTCGACCACGGCGCCACCGTGCTCAACCACGCCGCCGTCACCGGCCTGCTCAAGGAGGGCCACCGGGTGGCCGGGGCCCTGGTCCGCGCCGGCGACCGCGCCATCGAGGTGCGGGCCCGCGCGGTGGTCAACGCCACCGGGGTCTGGGCCGACGAGGTCAGCGCGCTCGACGACGCCTCCCAGCCCCGCACGCTCCGGCCGGCCAAGGGCATCCACATCACGGTTCCCTGGCACAAGATCCGCAACGACATCGCCGCGGTCGTCCCGGTGCCGAGCGATCGGCGCTCGGTGTTCGTGGTGCCGTGGCCCGGGCCGGACGACCCGGACGGCACCGGCGGACCCGACGGCGAGAGCGCCTTCACCTACATCGGCACCACCGACACCGAGTACGAGGGCGACCTCGACGACCCCCAGTGCACCGCCGACGACGTCGCCTACCTGCTCGACGCCATGAACCAGTCGCTGCGTGAGCCGCTGGCCGAGACCGACGTGATCGGCACGTGGGCCGGCCTCCGCCCCCTCGTCAACGAGGGCACCGGCAGCCGCACCGCCGACCTCTCGCGTCGTCACCGGATCTCGACCTCGCCGGGCGGCATGGTCACCGTGACCGGCGGCAAGCTGACCACCTACCGCGAGATGGCGCAGGACGCGGTGGACGCCGCCGTCGCCGTCCTCGGCGACCCGCTCCCCCGCCGCGCCCGGCGCAGCCGCACCGCCCGGCTTCCGCTCCGGGGGGCCGAGGGGTGGGAGGAGGCGCACGAGCACGATCCGCACCTGGCCGGCCGCTACGGCGGCGAGGCCGCGGTGCTGCAGGCGATGGTGGCCGCCGACCAGAGCCTCGGTGAACCGATCGCACGTGGGCTGCCCTACCGGCGGGTCGAGGCGCTCTACGCCGCCCGCTACGAGATGGCCACCACGCTCGACGACGTGCTGTCCCGCCGGCTGCGGGCCCGCCTGCTCGCCCGGGACACGGCGGCCGCCGCGGCCGACGACATCGCCCTCCTGGTGGGCGCCGAGCTGGGCTGGGACGAGCGGGAGCGGGCCGCCCAGGTGGAGGAGCTCCGCACCTCGATCGAGCGGGAGCGGCAGGTCCCCGGTCTGCCCCGGGCCGATCCGCTGGCTCTGAGCCGCGACGCGCCCTGACCGGGGCCCGCCGCTTGCCCCGGCACCGTCCCCCCGGGTACCGCCCGGGCCCGCACCGCGACATCCGCCGACCGGCACGACTGGACACCACATGACCGCACCCTCGCCCATCCCAGCGCCCGGGCCCGGCGCCCCGACGCCCCCGATCGAGCTCGCCGGCGGTGCCGCCGCGGCGACGCCGGAGCTCGGTGCCGCCCGGGTCGACGTGCCCGACACGGTGCTCGCCCGGCTACGAGACGCGTGCGCCGAGGTCATCGTGGACACCGCCCCGCTCGCCGAGGCCAGCCGCGACTGGTGGCCGCTCGGGATGCAGTGGGCCACCCGCGGACGGGTGGGAGGCCTGGCCGCCGCGCTCGCCCGCCCCACCGACGCGGATCAGGTCGCCGACGTGCTGGCGATCTGCGACGGGGCACGGGTGCCGGTGACGGCGTCGGGCGGCCGCAGCGGGGTGTGTGGTGGGTCCGTGCCGCTGCACGGCGGCGTGGTGCTCGACACGGCACGGCTGAGCGGTGTGGTCGACGTCGACGCCACGTCGCTGGTCCTCGACGTGGCGGCCGGCACCTTCGGCGACGTCATGGAGCACGAGCTGCGTGCCGAGCACGGCGTCACCCTCGGCCACTGGCCCCAGTCGATCGCGCTGTCGACCGTGGGCGGGTGGCTCGCCTGCCGCTCGGCGGGCCAGCTCTCGGGCCGCTACGGGAAGATCGAGGACATCGTCGAGGGTCTCGACGTGGTGCTCGCCGACGGGCGGCGGATCACCACCGGCGGGTGGCCACGGGCCGCCGTCGGACCCGACCTCACACAGCTGTTCGTCGGCAGCGAGGGCACGCTCGGCGTGATCACCGGGGCACGGTTCCGCCTCCACCCGGCGCCCACGCACGAGCGGCGGGCCGCCTGGCTGCTCGACAGCTTCGACGACGGGCTCGACCTCATCCGGCGCGTCGTGCAGCGGGGCGCCAACCCCGCCGTGCTGCGGCTCTACGACCCGGTGGAGGCCGACCGCAGCCACCAGACCGGCGAGCGCGCGCTGCTGCTCGTTCTCGACGAGGGCGACCCCCCGGCGGTCGACGCGGCCCTGGCGGTGGTCGCCGAGGAGGCGACGCGCGGGCCGCTGGCCGCGGAGAGCGCGGATGCCGGGCACGTCGAGCGGTGGATGGAGCACCGCAACGACGTGGCGGCGCTGGAGGCGTTGATCCGCAAGGGCTACACGGTCGACACGATGGAGGTCACCGGGCGGTGGCGTGACCTACCCGAGATCTACCGGGCGACGATCGCCGCCCTGTCGGCGGTGGAGGGCACGATCGCCGCCTCGGCGCACCAGTCGCACAGCTACTCCAGCGGCGGCTGCCTCTACTTCACGTTCGCCGGCCAGGTGGACCCCGACGGGCGGGACGCCTACTACCGCGCCCTGTGGGACGCCGGGCAGCGGGCGGTGCTGGCCCACGGCGGCGCGCTCAGCCACCACCACGGCGTCGGCCTCAACCGTGCCCGGTTCATGCGCGAGGCCCTCGGCCCGGCGTTCGACGTGCTGGCGGCGGCGAAGGCGGCGCTCGACCCGAACGGCATCCTGAACCCGGGCAAGCTGGGCCTGCCGTCGCCCTGGCCCGGCCCCGAGGGCTGGTGACCGGCCCGGCGATCCGGCGTCGGGGCGGGTGACGCGCCCGCTGACCGGGCCTGGTGCAGAGGCGACCCGCCCGGCGACCTGGCGCCAGGCGCAGGCACCAGGCACTGTGACCGGGCCTGGTGCACCCCCGGGTCGCTCCGGGCCGGTGCGGTGGGGGTCACATCGGGCAGACTGCGCCGGATGAGCGACTCCCTCCTCGTGGTCGATGTCGGCACCTCCGGCGTCCGGAGCGCGGTGGTGCGCCCCGACGCCGGTGTCACCGCCGTGCACCACCGGCCGGTGCTCCCCGACACCCCGGCGCCCGGACTGGTCGAGTTCGACGCCTCGCTGCTCGCCGAGGCGGCGCTCGAGGTCGCCCGGGCCGCACTCGCGGCCGGTGGGCCGGTGGGCGCGGTCGGGATCACCAACCAGCGCGCGTCCACGGTGCTCTGGGACCGGGCGACCGGCGAGCCCGTCGGGCCCGCGCTCGGCTGGCAGGACCTGCGCACCGTCGGCGACTGCCTGGCGTGGCAGGCCGAGGGGCTCCGGTTCGCGCCCAACGAGTCGGCCACCAAGCTGGCGCACCTGCTCGACGGGGCGGATCCCGACCGGACCCGCGACCTGTGCTTCGGGACGGTCGACACCTGGATCGCCTGGCAGCTCTCGCGGGGCGAGCTGCACGTCACCGACGTCTCGAACGCAGCGGTCACGGGCCTGCTGCACGGCGATGCGTCGGGCTGGAACCCGAAGATCCTGGAGGCGCTCCGCATCCCGACCGCCGCCCTGCCTGCCCTCGTCGACAGCACGGGGATCGTCGGAGCGGCGACCGCCCTCGACGGCTCGCCACCCATCGCTGCGCTCGCCGGCGACCAGCAGGCCTCGCTCGTCGGCCAGGGCTGCGTCCGCCCGGGCATGGCGAAGATCACGTTCGGCACGGGGGGCATGCTCGACGTGTGCCTCGGCGGCGACCGGCCGACGTCGCAACGCCAGGGGCCGCACGGGACGTTCCCCATCGTCGCCTGGCGCGCCGGCGGCGCCCTCACGTGGGGCGCCGAGGCCATCATGTTGGCGGCCGGGACGAACGTCGAATGGCTGCGTGACGACCTCGGCCTCATCGCCAGCGCCGACGAGTCACACGAGGTGGCCGCGTCCTGCGACAGCACCGACGGCGTCGTGTTCGTCCCCGCGCTGCTCGGTCTGGGGACGCCCCGCTGGGACTACGGTGCCCGGGGCACGCTTCTCGGCGTCACGCGGGGAACCGGCCGGGCCGAGGTGGTGCGGGCCGTGCTCGAGGGCGTGGCGCACCGCGGTGCCGATCTCGTGGAGGCGACCGAGTCCGACACCGGCCTGTCGCTCGACGGCCTGCGCATCGACGGCGGCATGAGCGGCAACCCCACGTTCGTGCAGGCGCTCGCGGACGCCAGCCGGCGACCGGTGGAGGTCTCGCCCGAGCGCGAGGCCACCACCCTCGGCGCGGCGTTCCTGGCCGGCCTGGCGACCGGCACGTGGGGCGGCTGGGACGACGTGGCCGCCACCTGGCGCCCCGAGCGGGTGGTGGAGCCGGCCAACGACCTGGACCGGGCCCGCTGGGGCGAGGCCGTGGAGCGGGCTGCCGGCTGGGTGCCCGAGCTGAGCGCGATCACGTTCTAGACATCGCAGGTAGTGCTGGTGGCCCGGGCGACAGGGAAGCACCGGGCCTCGACCCGGGAGGACACACGTGCCCCGACCCCGACGTCTCATCCTTCTGCTGGTCAGCGTCGCCGTGCTGCTCGTCGTCGCCGGCGTCGCGGGCTGGTGGTTCCTCATCCGCGACGATGCGCCGTCCGAGGCCGACATCGCCGAGGCGGGCGAGACCCTCGAGTCCGGCGACGGCAGCGGCGACGACGGCACATCGGGCGGGCTCGACGGCACCTGGACCGTCGACGGCAGCATCGGCTCGTTCGACGACTTCTCGGGGACGTGGGCGGGCTACCGGGCCCGGGAGGAGCTCGCGAGCATCGGCGCGAACACCGCGGTGGGCCGCACGCCGGACGTCACCGGTTCGATGGAGGTCGACGGCGACACGGTCACCAGCGTCGAGGTCGAGGTCGACCTCACGACGCTGGAGAGCGACGAAGGCCTGCGCGACCGGGCCCTCGCCTCACGCGGGCTGGAGCACGACCGCTTCCCCACCGCGACGTTCACGCTGGCCGAGCCGCTCACGGTGCCCGAGGGCATCGACTCCGGCGAGCAGGTGGGCACCACGGCCACCGGCGCCCTGACCCTCCACGGTGTCACCCGCGACGTGACCGTGGACGTGGAGGCGCAGCTCGACGGCGACCGGGCCGCCGTGGTGGGTTCGGCCCCCATTCGCCTCGGCGACTTCGACATCGAGCCTCCGAGCGGCCTGTCGGTGCTGTCGGTGGAGGACGACGCCACCTTCGAGTTCCAGATCTTCTTCACCCGCGCCTGAGCATCGTCCCCGGCGACAGCCATGGCCCGACCGCCGCCGGGACGCTGCTTCGGGCCCTACGAACTCGACCGCATCTGCTTGACGGAATCCGCGGTCATCGGCTTCCCGCCGATGGCCCACTCTCCGTCCGGAGTCTCCGTGATCACCACGTGGGTCGACTGACGCAGACCCTCCCCTTCGATCCCGATCATGGCGTCCGAGACACGGGCGACCATCTCTTGCTTCTCGTCATGGGTGAAGGCGTCCTTGACGACCCTGATGTCGACAAAGGGCATGGTCCTCTCCTCGGCTCGGTTGCACTCTCGTGTCCCCTAACCGCGGGCACGCGCTCGAAAACACCTCGGTGCCCCATCGACACGCACGGCTTCAGCCTGGCCTGATCGTGCGAGGTGACCACCGCCCCGGGCTCGATGGCTCCGGTACGCCGGTGCCGCCCGACGTGCCGGTGGTCCCGATCATGCCCGCCCCCAAGATGTTCCGCGTGTGGCCGGCGCGCCGGGAGCGGCGGAGCGAGCCGGTAGCCTGGAGGCGACGGTGAGCCGGCCGGGTGGCCGCGGCGCTGTCCGCCAGCGTCGAGGAAAGTCCGGACTCCACAGGGCAAGGGTGCTGGCGAGAGCCAGGGCGGGGCGACCTGTCGGTTCAGGGCAACAGAGAGCAGACCGCCGATGGCGGGACACCGGGCCACCGGTGGCCCGCACAGGCAAGGGTGAAACGGTGCGGTAAGAGCGCACCAGCGTCGGGGGCGACTCCGGCGGCTGGCAACCCCCACCCGGAGCAAGGCCAAGCGAGGGACGGCTGGCCCGGCCGATGTCCCCAGGTAGGCCGCACAGATGGATGGCCACCGGGGCGCCGCCCGCGAGGGCGTCGCCCCACAGAATCCGGCTTACAGGCCGACTCACCGTCGTCCCCGGATGGCACGCTTGGCCGAATGCGCCGGCGGTGGGTCGTGGATGCCATCAACGTCGTCGGGTCGCGGCCCGACGGCTGGTGGCGCGACCGGCCCGGGGCGCTGCTGCGGCTCGTCGACGAGATCTCGCGCTGGCGGGCGGTGACCGGCGATCCGGTCGTGGTGGTCGCCGACG
>JBKHJZ010000087.1:0-13104 GCA_046537875.1 Acidimicrobiia bacterium
GCCGCCAGCGCCAAGCGGAACGTGTGTCTCATGTCGTTGCTTCCTTCCGCAACGGTTGTGTGCTGGCGACGAGCATCGAGATCGAGTCGCACGGCGCCCCCAGCTCGTCCCAGGCCGGCGACCGGGCCGAGCGCTCGACACGCCCGGCCGGGATCGCCCGCCAACCGGCTCCTACCACACCCGAGTTCAAGCCACGGTAAAGATCGCCTGGCTCGCCGGTGCCTCTCGTACTGCTCAGCGCCGACTCCCTCGCCAATCGGCTCGGCCTCTCAGCCCCCACCTCCAGGCCGATCCGGCTCGGCATCCGACGCAGCCGGACGCGGGACCGCCCCCGACCCGGGGCCGGGGGCGGTCGCTGTCGGTCGGGGCGCAGGGCGATGGATGCGCCCGGGCCGAACTTCGGCGCCGGTCAGCCGGTGAAGCTGGGCGCGGCCACGATGGGCTGGGCGGGTCCGGCCTCGTCGTCGGGGGGCTCGACGGGCTCACCCGGCGGCGGCTCGACGGTGCCGTCGGGGCAGACGCCCTGGTCGTCGAGGATGCAGAAGATCACCGCACCGAAGGCGTCGGGCACCATGATCGGCTCGAGGATGTCCGGGCCGATCACGCCGAGGAACTCGGCGATGAGGTCCAGGCCCGTCGCCTCGCTGTCGAGGAACTCCTGCATGAACTCGATGAACTCCGGGTCGGTCAGCGGGTTCGCCGCCGGGGCGCCGAGGTCCTCGAGGAAGGGACCAACGGAGCGGATGCCCGACTCGAGCGCGTCGATGTCGAACGTCGGCCCGACGCAGGCGGCCGCGACCGCCCACTGGCCGGGGTCGATGTCGGGCACGACCACCGAACCCTCGCCGGTGTCGGGGTCGAAGTTGCCCCGCTCGCCGACCGGGTTCTGGGTGACGATGTCGGCGAAGGTCATGACGAAGGTCTGGGGGAGGGCGTCGTCGGCGGCGCCGTTGAGGTTCGCCCCGAGGCCCAGCGCGACGAGGGCGACCAGTCCGTAGGCGACCTTGTCATGGGTGTCGAAGACCGCCTCCTCGCCTTCCTCGAAGTCGGGGAAGAAGCGCTCGAAGAGCTCGCCCTCGGTTCCGAGGCCGGCGAACGGTCCGGCCAGGAGCTCCTGGAACCTGGTCTGGAAGGCCTCGAGGTCGGTGACGCAGTGCTCGGCGACGTCGGCGGCGTTGGCCTTGCCGAGCACGAGCGTGCCGGGTGGGGCCTGGGTCTTGTCGACCGCGAACCCCAGCGTCGCGGGCCCCTCGTCCTGGGCACCGGCCGGTGCGACCGTGCCGATGGTGAGCGCGCAGGCGGCGGTCGCCGCCAGCGCGAAGCGGAACGTGTGTCTCATGTCGTTGCTTCCCTCCGCAACGGTTGTGTGCTGGCGGCGAGCAATGAGATCGAGTGCCACGCGCCCCAGCTCGTCCCGGCCCGGCGACCGGGCCGACCGCGCATGCGCCCGGCCGGGATCGCCGCCCGAACGCGTCCTACCACACCGGTGTTCAAGCCACGGTAAAGACCCGCCCGGCTCGCCGGCGTGCCCCGCGGCTGGACGCAGGAGCGCGCCCGACCCGTGCCGACGCGCGAACTCCCCCTGGTCCGGCCGGGTGGTGTGCCCCGACCCGGGGCGGGTCAGCGACGGGGGAGCAGCGCGCGCACCGCGTCGATCGTGTCGGCCTCGGCGGGGGTCTTGTCGGGCCGGTAGCGGCGCACGCGAGCGAAGCGCAGGGCAACCCCGCCCGCGTACCGGCTCGACACCTGGACGCCGTCGAGCGCCACCTCCACCACCAGCTCGGGTCGCACGTGGACCACGTGGCCGGACCGGCCGGTCTCGCGGGCGAGGAGCTGCTCGGTCTGCCAGGCGAGCAGCTCGTCGGTGAGACCCTTGAAGGTCTTGCCCACCATCACGAAGGCCTCCTCGCCGGGCCCGGCGTCGGGGTTCCGGGCCCCGAGGTGCAGGTTGGACAGCCACCCGCGGCGACGGCCGCTGCCCCACTCCACGCCCAGGACCACGAGGTCGAGCGTGTGGACGGGCTTCACCTTGCGCCATGCGCCACCGCGGCGCCCGGCCTCGTACGGCGAGCCCGCACCCTTGACCATCACGCCCTCGTGCCCGGTGGCCAGCGACTCGTCGAGCACGCGCTGGGCGACGCGGGGATCGTCGGTCAGCTCGCCCGGTACCCGCCAGGGCCCGGCGACCCGGTCGAGCACCGCGGTGCGTTCGGCGAGCGGCCGATCGACGAGGTCGTCGCCGTCGGCGTGCAGCACGTCGAAGAACCGGGCCTCCAGCCCGGCCGACGCCGTCCCACCGTCGCGGCGGCCGAAGCGGCTCATGGTCTGCTGGAACATCTCGGGCGACGCGCCGTTCGCCTCGTCCCAGCCGACCGCCTCGCCGTCGAGCACCAGCCGTTCCGCGGGGAGCGAGCGGACCAGGTCGGCGATCCCCGACAGCCGGGCGGTGACGTCGTTCAGGTTGCGGGTGAAGATCCGCACCCGGTCCCCGGCCCGGTGCACCTGGATGCGGGCGCCGTCGAGCTTCCACTCGACCGACGCCGGCCCGCCGTCGCCCGCCAGTGCCAACGCCTCGGTCACGTCCGCAGCGGTCTGGGCCAGCATCGGCTGGACGGGACGCAGGAGCGTGAGGCCGACCGCGTCCAGGCCGGGCACGCCGTCGGCGAGGGCGACCGCGGCGACGTGGGGCAGATCGCCGGCCAGCATGACGGCCCGGCGCACGAGGGCGGGCGGAACCCCGGCGGCCCGGGCCGCCGCGTCGGTCACCACTCCCTCGAGCGCACCGTGTCGCAGCTCGCCCACGAGCAGCCGGCGCAGCAGGTCCTGCTCGTCGGCCGTGGCGCGCCCGAGCAGCTCGGTGAGCTCGCGGGTGCGGGCGGCCTGCGAGCCCGGCCCCCGCAGGCGGTCGAGCCGGTCGAGGGCGGTGTCGACATCGGAGATGCGCAGGGTCGGCCCGGACGCCGGTGGCACGTCGAGCGCGGCGAGCGTGCGCCAGCCGATGCCGATCCGCCCCTGCCGGGGCGTCCCGGTGAGGATCGACACCACCACGGGCACCTCGTCGGGGGCCAGCCGGGCGAGCAGCTCGGCGAGCGCAGCCACCTTGGCCGACCGGGCGCGGGTCGCGGTCACCGCTGCGGTGGTGGCGACGACGTCGGCGAGGAGCACGGCTCCATCGTGCCCCGAGTGCGTACCGCTTGGGACGGTGCGTCCGGCGCGGCCCGGTGGTCTCGGCAGGGGTCGGGCCGGTGCGACGTCCGGCGGCAGGCGGACCAGGCCTTGCGCCCGGAGCCCGGCGATCAGGCCCCGGCGGCGTCCGGCGGCAGGCAGGCCAGGCCCCGCGCGCGGAGGCCGGCGATCAGGCCGGGGAGCGCGTCGGCGGTCTGCCCGGTCACGTGGAGGTCGACGATGCTGCCCGGGGAGCATGCCGCCAGCGTCCGGTCGACGATGCGGTCCGCGCCCGGGAGCTGCCAGTCGCGGGGGTCGACGTCCCAGAGGACCACGCGGCGGTAGCCGGCCCGGCCGGCGGCGTCGAGCGTCGCCGTGTCGTAGCGGCCGAACGGCGGCCGGAGGTCCACGACATCGGGGGCGCCGGCCGTGCGCCAGGCGGCGCGGTCGGCCACCAGGCGGCGCACCACGTCCCGGGGTGCCAGCTCCGTGAGGTCGGCATGGTCCCAGCCGTGGGCCCCGACCGCGTGCCCGTCGGCCACCGTGCGCCGCGCCGCGTCGGGAAACTGCTCGACCCGCATCCCCAGGGCGAAGAAGGCGGCCGGCACGGCCTCGGCCGCGAGGACACCGAGGATCCGCTCCCAGGCGTCGCCGTCGTCGCAGTCGTCGAACGTCAGGGCAACCCCGGGCGTGCGCGCCGGTAGCCGGCGGAGCACGGCCGGAAGGGCATCGGTCCCGCGACGGCGGTCCACGGCTCCCGTCTTCCCGTGCCGGGCCGGGGCGACCCGGGGTACCGGAACCGATGGGCGACCGTGCCACCACGATGCGACGATCTCCCCATGCTGCTCGTGGATCTCGAGCCCGGCGACCCCCGCCTCGGCGAGGACGTGCTCCCGGTGCTGCAGGAGCTGCGGCCGCACCTCACTGTCGCGAGCTTCGCGGCGGTGTACGAGGAGGGCTACCGGCAGGGGTTGCGGTACCTGGCGGCGTACGAGGGTGACCGGTGCGTCGGGGTGGCCGGCTGGCGGACGGTGGCCACGACGGTCGCGATCAGGAAGCTGTACGTGGACGACCTCGTCGCCGCCGCGTCCGCGCGCGGCCGTGGCGTCGGCGCACGGTTGGTCGCGGAGCTCATGACCCGCGCGAGGGCGACCGGCTGCCGGATCCTGGATCTCGACTCGGGCGTCGACCGTGGCGACGCGCACCGGTTCTACATGCGTGAGGGGCTGACGATCAGCGCCTTCCACTTCGTCCGGCAGGTGGTCTGAGCCACGGCGTGCGCCGCCGTGGCCGGCACCGGCCACGGACGGGGGGTCACGGTCGCGGCTGTCCGCCGTTGGGGGGCGTCTCGACGCTGCCCTCGCGCTCGAGCTTCTCGCGCACGGCTTCCAACACGAACGCACGCATGGACTGACCACGTAGGGCAGCCGTGGCGCGCACGATGCGCATGAAGGCCTCCGGAACATCGCGCACATACATCGCGGGCACGACCGCATTCTTCCCCACGTAGATGACAGTACGTAGACGATCGCAATGATATCGGCGCCATCTTTGCGACCAAACTGGCGAACCGTGACAGGAATCGCGAGCACAGTCTCGCCGCGCTGTGGCAGCGGTGGTGCGCGGGCGCCGAGACTGCCTCCGTGGACTTCGACACCATGATGGCTCTCGAGCCGCACGGCACCGACGTGTGGGTGGGCGCCGGCCCGCGCTACCCGTGGGGCGGTCTCTACGGCGGGCAGATCGTGGCCCAGGGACTGCGGGCCGCATCGTGCACCGTCGATCCGGCGTTCGGGGTGCACTCGCTGCACGCCTACTTCATCCGCCTCGGCGACCACACCGAGCCGATCCGCTTCGAGGTCGACCGGGTGCGCAACGGACGCTCCTTCTGCACCCGGCGGGTGGTGGCACGCCAGTCGGTCGGGGTGATCCTCAACATGTCGGCGTCGTTCCAGGTGGACGAGGGCGGCGCCGAGGTCCAGACCGCGAGGCTGCCCGACGTGCCCCCGCCGGAGGAGCTCGAGCCGGGCGGGTGGACCGACATGTTCGACCGGCGCCTCGCACCGCCTCCCGCTCCCGGCCAGGTGGCGGCCTGGCTCCGGCTCGGCACCACGCTGGGTGACGACCCGGTGCTCCAGCCGTGCGCCCTCGCGTACCTGTCCGACGATCTGCCCACCGACGCGGTGGTCTCGCTGCACCCCGCGCGGGCACAGGGCGACCAGCTCCACGGGCAGTTCTTCTCGGCGAGCCTCGACCACGCCATGTGGTTCCACCGACCGATGCGAGCCGACGAGTGGCACGTCCAGACCTTCACCTGCCACGGGCTGATGAGCTCCCGAGGGGTGAGCATCGGCTACGTCTTCACCCCCGAGGGCACGCACGTCGCGACGATCAGCCAGGAGGTGCTGATCCGCCCCCGGCGGCCCTGACCGTCGCCGGTAGCCTGCCGCGCCATGGCCGACGACGCCCTCCCCCCGGCTCTCTCCGCGGCCGCCGACCACGCGGCCCGGTACCTGGCAGGCATCAGAGAGCGGCCGGTCGGTGCGCAGGCCACGGTCGCCGAGCTTCGCGACGCCCTCGACGTGCCGCTGCCGGAGGGACCCGTCGACGCCGACCGGGTCGTGCACGCGCTGGCCGAGGGCGCCGAGCCCGGCGTCGTCGCGACCGGGTCGCCGCGCTACTTCGGGTTCGTGATCGGTGGCGCGCTGCCGGCGGCGGTCGGGGCCGACTGGCTGGCGACCGCCTGGGACCAGAACGCCGGCCTCTACGCGGGAGGCCCGCCGGCAGCGGTGGTCGAGGAGGTGGCCGGGCGGTGGGCGCTCGACCTGCTCGGGCTGCCGGACGGCGCATCGTTCGGCTTCGTGACCGGGTGCCAGATGGCGCACGTGACCGCCCTGGCGGGCGCCCGCCACCACGTGCTCGCCGCCGCCGGCTGGGACGTCGAGCGGGACGGGCTCGTCGGCGCGCCGCCGATCCGCGTGCTGGCCGGCGCCGACCGGCACGTCACCATCGATCGGGCGCTGCGCTTCCTCGGCATCGGCACCGGGGCGATCGAGACGGTCCCGGCCGGGAGGGACGCCCGCATGCGGGTGGACGCGCTGGCCGAGGCACTCGCTGCGGCCGGGGAGCCGGCGCCGACCATCGTGTGCGCCCAGGTCGGCGAGGTGAACACCGGCGCGATCGACCCGGTGGCCGAGATCTGCGCCGTCGCGCACGAGGCGGGCGCATGGGTGCACGTCGACGGCGCCTTCGGCCTGTGGGCCGCCGCGAGCCCCACCCTGCGGCCGGCCTTGGCCGGCGTCGAGCGGGCCGATTCGTGGGCGACCGACTTCCACAAGTGGATCAACGTGCCGTACGACTCGGCGTTCGCCGCCTGCGCACATCCCGCCAGCCACCGCGCCGCGATGGGCGTCCGGGCCGCCTACGTCGTGCACGGGGCACCGGGCAGCCCCCGGGAGCAGGTGGACTGGAACCCCGAGTTCTCGCGGCGGGCGCGGGGGTTCGCCGTCTACGCCGCCCTCCGGTCGCTCGGTCGGTCGGGCGTCGCCGACCTCGTGGAGCGGTGCTGCGCGCTGGCACGCCGGTTCGCCGACCGGCTGGCAGAGCTCGACGGGGCCGAGATCCTCAACGACGTGGTGCTCGACCAGGTGCTCGTACGCTTCGACCCACCCGGGGGCGACGACCCGGCTCTCACGTCCCGGGTGATCGAGGCCGTGCAGGCGTCCGGCGAGTGCTGGATGAGCGGCACCACCTGGGGCGGCCGGCCGGCCATGCGCATCTCGGTGGTGAACTGGCAGACGACCGAGGACGACGTCGACCGGTCGGTGGCCGCGATCGGGCGCTGCCTGCGGGACCTCACGGGCTGACCCGTCACCTCCATCCTCTAGGGTTGTCCCATGGCGGCCACACCTGCTCCCGGGAACGGCGCCACGGCGCCTCGGGTGGACGACATCGACCTGTCCGATCTCGACTGGTGGATCCGGCCGATGGCCGAGCGCGAGGCCGCGTTCGCGGTGCTCCGCGCCGAGCGGCCGATCGCGCCGATGACGCTCGAGCCCCTGCCGAGCCTGGGACTGCCGGCCACGCCCTACTGGGCCGTGACCCGCCACGCCGACATCGTGGAGGCGAGCCGGCACCCCGAGCTGTTCTGCTCGGGCAAGGGCACGAACATCGCCGACCTGACGCCCGAGTTCAACGAGTTCTTCGGGTCGATGATCAACATGGACGACCCGCGGCACGCCCGGATGCGCCGGATCGTGTCCCGCGGGTTCACCCCCCGGCAGCTCGAGAAGATGCGGGCCGACGTCGAGGGGATCGCCGCGGGGATCATCGACGGGATCATCGAGCGCGGCGAGTGCGACTTCGTCACCGACGTGGCGGCGCTTCTGCCGCTGCGGATCATCGTCGACATGATGGGGATCCCCCGCAGCGAGGAGCGGTTCATCTTCGACCGCACCAACATCATCCTCGGGTTCACCGACCCCGAGTACGTGCCCCAGGACGATCCGATGGTCGTCGGCACCGCCATCCTCACGGCGGGTGCCGAGCTGGCCCAGATGGTCCAGGAGCTGGGTGAGGCCCGCCAGCGCGATCCCGGCGACGACCTGGTCTCGGCCCTGGTCACCAGCGAGGTCGACGGCGAGCACCTCTCGCCCCAGGAGCTGGCCTCGTTCTTCATCCTGCTGGTGGTGGCGGGCAACGAGACGACCCGGAACGCGATCGCGCACGGCCTGTGGGCGCTCACCGAGCATCCCGAGCAGAAGCGGCGATGGCTCGACGACATCGAGGGCATGACCCCGACCGCGATCGAGGAGATCGTGCGGTGGTCGTCGCCCGTCATCCACTTCCGCCGGACCGTGACCCGCGACGGCGTGCGACTGGGCGACCACGAGTTCTCCGAGGGCGAGAGGGTGGTGCTCTGGTACTGGTCGGGCAACCGGGACGAGGACGTGTTCGACGACCCGCACACCTTCGACATCGGGCGCACGCCCAACGAGCACATCGGCTTCGGCGGACCCGGCCCGCACTTCTGCCTGGGCGCCCACCTCGCCCGGCGCGAGATCTCGGTGATGTTCGGTGAGCTGCTCCGGCGCATGCCCGACATCCGGGCCGCGGGCGAGCCCGAGCGGCTGCGCTCGGGGTTCATCAACGGCATCAAGCACATGCCTGCGGAGTGGGACCCGGCGCGCGCCGCCATCCGCGCCTGACACGCCTGTAGCGCCCGACGCACCCGCCGTCTCAGCCCGGGTGGGGTGGCGGCTCCTCCTTGATGACCCCCAGGCGGCCGACCACGAGCACCATCACCAGCCCGACCACGGCGAGCCCGACGGGGAGCGCCACCTCGCCGCCGGGCGCCGCCAGCTCGGTGGTCTCCACGCCGTGGGGCCACGGCCACAGCACCCGCACGGAGCCGAGCATGAGCCCGATCATCGCCGCGACCACCCGGTCGTGGTGGTTGTCGATGAGCCAGCCCAGCAGGCGACTGAACGCCCCGAGCCCCACGACGGCTCCGGCGATGAACAGCAGCAGCAGGCCGATCTCCCGGTCGTTCACGGCCGCCAGGACGTCGGCGTACATGCCCAGCAGGACCAGCAGGAACGAGCCCGAGATGCCGGGCAGGATCATCGCGCAGATCGCCACGGCGGCCGACGCCGGGTAGGCCCACAGCGGCGCGGACGCCGCATCGGCCGCCTCGGCGGTGGTCTCGGTGCGCAGCCCCAGGGCCAGGAACATGACGACCGCCACGCCGACCACGATCACGGGCGTGAGGGCGTCGACCCGGCGGATGAGGCGGAGCGACACCACCACCGAGCCGAGCACCAGACCGAGGAACAGGCCGGCGATGCGCACCGGCTCCTCCTCGAGCTGGTGCTCGATGACCGAGGCCAGCGACAGGACGGCGATGCCGATGCCGGCGACCAGCGGCACCAGGAGCGCCCAGTCGACGGTCCGGAGCTGGCGCAGGCCCAGCGCCACCCGGCCCCGCGCCAGGTTGGTGGCCGCCCGCGCGCCGTCGCGGACGGCGTCGACCAGGCGCTCGTAGATGCCGCAGACCAGCGCGATCGTGCCGCCCGACACGCCGGGGACCACGTCGGCCGCGCCCATGAAGAAGCCGTAGACCACGTGGCGCAGCGAGCCGCGGGTGGTGTCGCCGCGGCCCGGCCCGCCCGACGCCGGCGGCTCCCCGCCCGTGGGCGCGGGCGCCTCACCCGGGGCGGCGGTCGACTCGTGAGCGTTCATGGCTGCGCGCGGGCGATCGGGAGCATCGGGTCCCCCCAGGACTCGGGTGGCCGGCATCCGGGCACGTCCGGGTCACGCTAGTCCACCGCCCTGCGGCAGGGTGCGCCGGGTCGGTCGCCGCATCGCGCGGCTCCCGCCACGGGGCTCAGCCCGGATCGGCGGCGGTGCGCCCGGGCTCGACCCCCACCTCGGGGGCGAGCGACTCGTGCGGACCGGGCACCTCGGTCACCGGGTCGTCGCGGTCGTCCCACTCGGTGCGCAACGCCCGGCTCATGGTCGCGTGCATCTCGTAGAGGCAGGTGGTGTACGTGAGCTCAAGGATCTGCTCGTCGTCCAGGTGCCGGCGGAGGGCCTCGAACACGCCGTCCGGCACCCGGCCGCCCGCGAGCACCAGGGCGTCGGTGTAGGCCAGCACCGCGCGCTCGATGTCCGACCAGCAGTCGGCCACCGGCCAGTGCGGGATGGCGGCGATCTTCTCCTCGGCCATGCCGAGCGCCCGGCACGACTTGGCGTGCTGGGAGAACACGAACCGGCTGCCCCGGGCCCAGCCGGCCCGGATCTGCCCGAGCTCGCGGAGGGCGGGGTCGATCCGCCGGCGCGGCGAGCGGTAGAGGGCGAACCCGGCGACGCAGTGCTCCAGCACGTCGGGGACCAGCGCGAAGGTCGTCCACCAGTCGCCCGGTGTCCCGGTGGCCGTGCCGGGATCGGCCACGGGATCGCGGTCCGGTCCGAACATGAAGTCGTACATCGTGGTGACGATCGGCGCGGTGGCCTGATCACGGGGCACCTGGCGCAGTCTGGGCATGGTGGGAACCTACGCCCGGCCCTCGGCCAGCGCCGAGAGGATCTCGCCCCAGCGGGTCATCAGCAGGTGGTGGCCGGCGCCCTCCACGACCTCCAGGTGGGCGCCCGGGATCCGGCGGGCGAGCCAGGCGCCGAGCTCGGGCGGGGCCACCGGATCGCGCGTGCCGTACCAGAGCCGGGCCGGGCACGCGATCGCCCCCAGGTCGAGCCCCGAGGGCCGCGCCTGGGCCTCCACGTCCGCCGCCACCCCGGCCAGGCCGGGGCGGACCGCCTCGACCAGGGCTGCGGCCATCCGCTCGCTCCCGCCCGGGACGGTGGCCAGCTCGGCGGCGTCGAACGGGTCGCGGTGCTCGGCCTGGTGCTCGGCGGCGACGGCCAGATCGCACGGGTGCGGCGCCAGCATCGGGGCGACCATCTCGCCCACGCGGCCCGGCGGCAGCCCGGCCGCGAGGTCGACGATGTCGGCGCGGTCGGGGGCAGCGGCCCGGACGTCGGGGTCGTCGTAGGCCTCGGCGGGCACCAGCCCGCCGACGATCCCGAGCGACGACACCCGCCCGGGGGCGCCGAGCGCGAGCCCCAGGGCGTCGAGCGTCCCGCCCGACCACGCCAGCACCCCGCACCGGGCCACGCCCAGGTGGGTCAGCGCACCGGCCAGCGCGGCCGGCCAGGCGTCGCGCGGGAGCGGGCTCGTCCCCCCGTAGCCCGGGCGGTCCACGGCCAGCAGGCGGACACCCCGGTCGGCGGCGATGCCGTCGTCGGGATGCCGGGCGAGGCGGGAGTCCGGGGTGCCGTGCAGGTAGACGACCGGGACGCCCCGGGGGTCGCCGACGTCGTCGAGCGCCACCACCCGGCCCTCGCCCACGGGGACGGCGTGCGTGGGGGCGAGGGGTGGCACGCACGCGGACCGTACACTGGCCGGCCGGCGGTACCGGACAACCCGCCTCACCAAAACCGGAGGACTCTTGGTGCCCTGGCTCCCCGCCGGCAAGGCCGCGCCCGAACCCATGCCAGCCCCGTCGAGCGCCGGCCCGTCCCGGGAGGCCGAGGCGCCCCCGCGCCGGCGCCAGCCCGCCGTCACCGTGTCGCGGCTGGCGCTGCTGGCGGTGGGCGCCTACGTGGGCGCCCAGCTCGTCGCCGACGTCGCCAGCCTGAAGATCGGCACCACGTTCGGGCGGGCGGTCGACATGGGCACGTTCATCTACCCGATCACGTTCACGCTGCGCGACCTGGTCCACAAGGCGCTCGGCAAGCGGGCGGCCCGCACGGTGATCGTGACGGCGGCCCTGGTGAACCTGTTCATGGCGCTCTACCTGCAGTGGGCGGTGCGGGTGCCGAGCGACGAGAGCTACCCGCTGGGCGACGAGTTCGCCGCCGTGCTGGGGCCGCTGTGGCGGATCGTGGTGGCCTCGATCGTGGCCGAGGTGGTCAGCGAGCTGCTCGACACCGAGGTGTACCACTGGTTCGTGCGCCGGGTGACCACCCGCCTGCAGTGGGCCCGCGTGGCGGTCAGCAACGCGGTCGCGGTGCCGGTCGACAACGTGATCTTCGCGGTCGGGGCCTTCGGGGCGCTGCCGCTGTTGGGCGACCACCCGCTGACGCTGCCCTGGGACGCGGTGTGGGACGTCTTCGTGGTCAACCTCACCGTGAAGGCGGCGGTGTCGGCGGCCAGCCTGCCGCTGATCTACGTGTCGCCCGACCGCGACTGGCGCGCCGATCCCGAGAACGCGTGACCTGGATCGCGGCAGGGCCGCCGCGGTTCCCGCTTGCCCACCGCTTGACCGCTGGGTCAACCTCTCGTCGTGCACACGGCCACCCCCACCCCCGACGGCGCCGAGGCGGTCACCTATCCCGGAGCGCGGGCGCCCGAGCGCACGCGCACCGTCCTCTCCCACGGCGTGAGGCTCGCCGTGCACGAGTGGGGCGATCGCGGCGCCCCTCCGGTGGTGCTGGCCCACGGGGGCTTCGACTTCGCCCGCACCTACGACGTCTTCGCCCCGCTCCTGGCCGACGCCGGTTGGCGGGTGGTGGCCTGGGACCAGCGGGGCCACGGCGACTCCGAGCACGCCCTGATGTACTCGTGGGAGGCCGACCTGCGCGACGTGGCCACCGTGCTGGACTCGGTCAGCGACCGGCCCCTGCCGGTGGTCGGCCACTCCAAGGGGGGTGCCGTGAGCGTCCAGTTCGCCACGGCGATGCCCCACCGCGTCGCCCGCCTCGTCAACCTCGACGGGCTGCCGGCGACCCGCCGCATGCCGGACGTTCCCGACCACGAGCGCACCAAGCTCCTCGCCGGCGAGCTCAGCGCCTGGCTGGACTTCCGCCGCTCGACCCCCGAGCGCATCCGCAAGCCCGGCACGATCGACGAGCTCGCCCGGCGCCGGGCGCGCATGAACACCCGGCTGTCGCACGAGTGGCTGCGCTACCTGGTGACCGTGGGTGCCCGACCCGACCCGGACGGCTGGCGCTGGAAGATCGATCCCTCGCTCCGCATGGGCGGCTTCGGCCCCTGGCGCCCCCAGTGGGCCATGGCCCGCCTCCCGGGCCTCGGCATGCCGCTGCTGGCCGTGCTGGGCATGCAGCCGGAGACCATGGGGTGGGGCACGCAGCCCGAGGACATCGAGCCCCACCTCCCGCCGCAGGGGCGGCTCGAGGTGCTCGACGACGTCGGCCACTTCGTCCACATCGAGCAACCCCGCCGGGTCGCCGACCTGGTGCTCGAGTTCCTGGGAGCCCCGGCGTGAGCGCCGGCACCACGCTCACCGTGCGGCACAACCGCATCGACCTGGCGCTCCACCGCCTGGCGGCCGGCGCGTCGAACCCCGGCGACGGCCGCCCCGTCCCCGGCGAGCCCGGCCGCGACGGTGCCTGGCCGCTGCTGCTCGTCCACGGGCTGGG
>JBKHJZ010000088.1:0-13092 GCA_046537875.1 Acidimicrobiia bacterium
TCCCGGGCCCGGGCGCCGTGTCGGGTGCGGCCCGCCCGGTCACCTCCAGCACCGGCGCGCACACCCGCACCGCCGCACCGAACACCGGCTGACGCTCGACCCACAGCCGTCGCAGCCGGGCCCGGTCGTCGAGCGCTCGCCGGACCACCCCGGCGTCCCGGGCGGCCACCAGCGACTGCGGCTGCACCAGCACGACCCGCCCGGCGGGCGCGGCGATCTCGCAGCCCAGCAGGAGGAACAGCCAGGCGGTGTCGGTGTACGCGCGCAGGGCGGCGCCGAACCGGCGCCGGAGCGCCTCGCGGTCGGCGGCGCGCCGGGCGGTCGTCCGGTCGAGCTGGTTCTGGAACGGGGGGTTGCCCACCACCAGGTCGAAGCCGCGTTCGGGTGCGTCGGGCCAGGTGGCGGCGCCCGAGCGCAGCGGGTCGGCCACCACCAGACGACCGGGGGGCGGCGGCTCGCCGGCCCAGAGCGCCAGCGCGGCCTCGGCGGCTGCGAGCCCCACGGGATCGGTGTCCGCGCCCCACAGCGCCCGCCGCACGACGTCGGCCCGGGCGACACCCCGGGCCGCGAGAGCCTCCGCCGCCGACAGCAGGAACGCGCCTCCCCCGCAGGCCGGGTCGCACACGGCCGGCAGGCCGCCCACCCCGCCCGGGCCGGCCGCTCCGGGGGGCTCGCCCGGTCGGCCCGGCTCCGCGCCGTCGAGGCCCAACGCGACCAGCTCGTCGGCGAGCCAGCGCGGGGTGACGTGCAGGCCGGTCTTGCGGCGCCGCTCGTCCCCGGTCACCTGCTCCAGGGTGCGCGCCAGGTCGGCGCCCGCACCGGCCGGGTCGTCGCGGGCCGGCCCGGTGCACGCCTCCCGCCCCCCGGCCAGCCGCCAGATCAGCAGGCCGTCCTCCAGGTCGCGGCCCGACTCTCCGGCCAGGCGCGACACCACTGCGGCGACGGCGCGGGCGCGCCGGCGATCGTCGGCCGTGGTGGGCACGGACGCAGCTTGGCATCCCCGGACCGCTGCGTCGGTGACCGAGCGGCGTGGCCGTACGCTCCGCAGGGTGCGCGCCGACGAGGTCACCGTCGAGCGGGTCCCGCCCGCCGAGACCTACGCGTTGCGCCGGCGGGTCCTCCGTCCCGGCCGACCGGTCGAGAGCGTGCACCTGCCGGTCGACGGCGACCCCGCGACGGCGGCGTTCGCGGCCCGGGGGCCGGACGGCACCGTCGTCGGCACCACGATCGTCTTCCCCGAGCCCTGCCCGTGGGCGCCGGACCGGCCCGGGGCCTGGAGGCTCCGGGGCATGGCCACCGACCCGGTGGTGCGGGGCCGGGGCGTCGGCACCCGCCTGCTGACTGCGGCCCTCGACCACATCGCCGGCGAGGGCGGGCGGCTGGTCTGGTGCAACGTGCGACGACCGGCCCAGCGCCTGTACGAGCGCGCCGGGTTCGTGGCCCACGGGGAGGGCTGGAGCGACCCCGAGCTCGGCCCCCACGTGGCGATGTGGCGCCCGCTGCCCGGCTGACCGGCCCGTGCGCCGGGGGCGCGACCGGTGAGCCGTTAGCCTGCGTCGCCGTGCGGTGGGAGACCCATGGCGAGCGCCCGATCTACGACTCCGAGTGGGTCCGGCTCGTGCTGGTCGACGTGGAGATCCCCCACGGCGAGCGCTTCGACCATCACGTGGTCCGCTTCCCCCATGCGGCGTCCGGCACCGTGATCAGCGACCCGTCCCGGGGCGTCCTGCTGCTGTGGCGGCACCGCTTCATCACCGACACGTGGGGCTGGGAGATACCGGCCGGCCGCATCGAGCCGGGCGAGACGCCCGAGCAGGCCGCCCGCCGGGAGGCCCTCGAAGAGACCGGCTGGCGCCCTGGCCGGCTCCGCCGGCTCGGCTCATATGCGCCGAGCAACGGGACCACCGACCAGATCTTCCACATCTTCGTGGCCGACGGCGCCGAGCACGTGGGCGAGCCCACCGACACCACCGAGAGCGAGCGCGTCGGCTGGGTCCCCCTCGACGAGGTGCGGAGGGCGATCGCCGCCGGCGAGATCTTCGACGGGCTGTCGCTCACCGCCCTGCTGTGGGCGCTGGCGTTCCCGAACCGCTGGGCGAACGGCTCGGCCCGGTAGGAGCCAGAGCGACCGGACCGGTCGCCAGTGCTCAGTCCGTGCCGGTCAGCCCGGGCTGCCCGTCGGTGCCGGCCAGGCCGACGCCCTGGTCGGTCGGGTCCCACTCCGCCAGGTCGGCGAGGCGCTCGTCGTTGGAGAACATCTCGACGATCGGCTCGTCGAGACCCAGGCGCCGCTTGACCCGCCGCACCAGCAGCTCCTCGTTCCACAGCAGCAGGGTGACGGCCAGGCCCGTGGCCCCGGCGCGGGCCGTACGTCCGGCCCGGTGCAGGTAGGTCTTGGGCTCGGGCGGGGCCTCGTACTGGATGACGACGTCGATCTCGTCGATGTCGAGCCCGCGAGCCGCCACATCGGTGGCCACGAGGGCGCGGAGCTTGCCCTCGGAGAAGCGCTTGAGTGCCCGCTCCCGCACGTCCTGGCGCAGGTCGCCGTGGATGGCCCGGGCGTCGACCCCTTCGGCGGTGAGCTGGCGGGCCACCTTGTCGGCGGCGCGCTTGGTGTTGGTGAACACCAGGCACCGGCTGACCGAGCGGATGATCGCGGCCGCGACGCGCGGCCGGTCCATCTCGTGCACCAACAGGAAGCGGTGCACCATCCGCTCGACGGTCTGCGACGGCGAGCCGACCTCGTGGAAGACCGGGTCGTGCTGGTAACGGTCGACGAGCCCCTGAATGCCACCGTCGAGGGTGGCCGAGAACAGCAGCGTCTGGTGTCCGTGGCCGACGTGCCGGAGCACCCACTCGACCTGGGGCAGGAAGCCCATGTCGGCCATGCGGTCGGCCTCGTCGATCACGACGAAGCCGATGTCGGCCAGGTCGACCACCTTGCGGTCGATCAGATCGATGAGGCGGCCGGGCGTCGCGACCACGATCTCGGCGCCCTTGGCCAGCCCGTCGATCTGCCTGCTCATCCGGGCGCCGCCGTAGACGGCGACGAGCCGCAGGTCGCGGGCGGCGGCGAGGGGGCGGAGCACGTCCGCCACCTGCAGCGCGAGCTCGCGGGTCGGAACCAGCACCAGGCCGGTCGGGCGCTTCGGGGACGCCCGGGCGACGCGCTCGACGAGCGGCAGACCGAAGGCGAGGGTCTTGCCGGAACCCGTCTTCGCCTTGCCGCAGACGTCGCGGCCGGCGAGTGCGTCGGGGATGCAGAGGCGCTGGACGGGGAAGGCGGTGATGAGACCGTCTCGGTTCAGCACCTCCACCAGATCGGCGGACACGCCCAGCGCAGAGAACGTCTCGTGTTCTTCGTTGCGCATGGTCGAACCGCAGCCTACCCGGTGGTAGCCCGTTCCCCGCACATCGTGGTCCCCGCGGCCTTCCGGGGGATCGATGTCAGCTCGCCGGGACGGCCTGGTGCGTGCCGTCGTTCAGGTCGACCACGTCGACGGGCCGGGTGAAGCCGCGGATCGGGTGCGGACCGAGGCGTTTGCCTCCGAGGCCGTCGCCCGCGGCGTCGTAGAGCGATGCGGTCACGAGGATCTGGTGGGGTTCGGCGTCGTCGCAGAGTCGGGCCGCCAGGTTGACGGGCCGGCCGATGTAGTCGTCGCCCTCGAACAGGATCACGCGACCGGCGGCGATGCCGGCCCGCAACGGCAGCCGGCAGCCGCGGGCGTCGAGCGCCTGCTCCATCCGCAGCACCGCGTCGAGCAGAGGCCGCGGCTCGGTCGCGACGAGCATCGCCCCGTCGCCCAGCCACTTCGCGACGCGCACGCCCCGCCAGCCGGCCCGCTCCCGCACCACCGCCCGGAACGTCGAGAGCGCGGCGACGGCTTCGCCCACCCCGTGCTCGTCGGTCAGTGCCGTGAAGCCGCACAGGTCGATGAACGCGAAGTTCCGCCGGACCAGGGAGTCGGCGTTCTCGGCGTCGGGCAGGAGCACGACCACTCATGGTACTTCGCCACCCGCGCGGGCGACCGTAAGGTTGGATGCCCATGGCCGCCCTCGATGCGCTCGCCACCTGGCCGGTGGAGACGGCCTCCGGTGCGGTCACCACCGCCGCCGGCACCGGCGACTCGGCCGGCGACACCGGGCGCACGATGGACATCGCCTCGGTCACGAAGCTGGTCGTCGCCCACGCCTGCCTCGTCGCCGTCGAGGAGGGCACGCTCGATCTCGACCGTGCCGCGGGCCCGCCGGGTTCGACCGTCCGGCACCTGCTCGCCCACGCATCGGGGCTTCCCTTCGAGGGGAGCGAGCCCATCGCACCGCCCGGCACGCGGCGCATCTACAGCAACACCGGGTTCGAGGTGCTCGGAGAGGTGCTGGCCGGGGAGGCGGCGATGCCGGTCGCCCGGTACGTGCACGAGGCCGTGATCGAGCCCCTCGGGCTCCGATCCACCGAGCTGCACGGCTCGCCGGCCACGGGCGTGCGGTCGACCGTCGACGACCTGGTGGTCTTCGCCCGGGAGCTGCTCGCGCCCGGGCTCGTCGCTCCGGACACGTTCGCGGCCGCCGTCACCGAGCAGTTCCCGGGCCTGGCCGGCGTGGTCCCCGGCCTCGGCAGCTTCGACCCGAACCCGTGGGGCCTCGGCTTCGAGCTGAAGGGCCGCAAGTCGCCGCACTGGACCGCGCCGGCGGGCTCGCCGCGCACGTTCGGCCACTTCGGCGGGTCGGGCACGTTCCTGTGGGTGGACCCCGATGCCGGGGTCGCCTGCGTGGTGCTCACCGACCGCCCGTTCGGCGACTGGGCCCCGCCCCTGTGGTCGGAGCTGTCGCAGGCGGTGCTCGACGAGCACGCCGCCCGCCCGGCGTGACCCTCAGAACCGGGCGGCGTCGAGGTGCCCCGGCCCGGCGGTGACGGCACCGAGCAGGCCGCGTGCCTGCGGCAGGATCTGCTCGGCGTAGAAGCCCGCGGTGACGAGCTTCTGGCGGAGCAGCTCGGCGTCGCCACTCCCCTCCTCGAGCAGACGGGTCGCCGCCAGGGTCGACCGGCCGAGCAGCCAGCCGCCGACGACGGTGCCGAACATGCGCAGGTACGGCGTGGCCGCGGCGAGCGCGTTCGCCGGGTTCTCGGCACCGTTCGCCAGCAGCCAGTCGGTGGCCTCGCGCAGCCCGGCGACCGCATCGGACAGGTGGGCGCCGATCTCCGCCAGGTCCCCGCCGATGCCGGTGAGCTCGCCGGCGGTGGCCGCCATGCTCGCGAGCTGGTCGGCCACCACGCCACCGCCCCGCATCGGCAGCTTGCGGCCGACCAGGTCGAGCGCCTGGATGCCGTTGGTGCCCTCGTAGATCGGGGCGATGCGCGCGTCGCGGTAGTGCTGCGCCACGCCGGTCTCCTCGATGTAGCCCATGCCCCCGTGCACCTGCACGGCGAGCGAGGTCAGCTCGACGCCGAGATCGGTGCCCCACGCCTTGGTGATGGGGGTGAGCAGGTCGGCGAGCTCCTGTCGCTGGGTGCGGACCGTGTCGTCCGGGTGCGCGGCGGCGAGGTCGAGGCACTCGGCGTTGAGGTAGGTGAGGCAGCGCAACGCCTCGATGTGGGCACGCATCGTCAGCAGCATCCGCCGCACGTCGTGGTGCTCCACGATCGGCGACGACTCGCCGGCCGGTGCGCCGAGGGCCCGGCCCTGGCGCCGCTCCCGGGCGTAGGCGACCGCCTGCTGGTAGGCACGCTCGCCGAGCGCCAGCCCCTCGAGGCCCACCGAGAGGCGGGCGGTGTTCATCATCCTGAACATGTAGCGCATGCCCTGGTTGGGCTCGCCGACCAGGTACGCGGTTGCGCCCTCGTAGGCCATGACGCAGGTGGGGCTGGCGTTGATCCCCATCTTGTCCTCGATCGACACGCAGTGGACCGCGTTGCGCTCGCCCAGCGAGCCGTCGTCGCGGACCAGGAACTTCGGCACGATGAAGGTGGAGAGGCCCCTGGTGCCGGGAGGCGCGTCGGGCACCCGTGCCAGCACCAGGTGGACGATGTTCTCGGCCAGATCGTGCTCGCCGTAGGTGATGAAGATCTTCTGGCCGGTGAGGCGCCAGGTGCCGTCGTCGGCCGGCTCCGCCCGGGTGGTGAGCGCTCCCAGGTCCGACCCCGCCTGCGGCTCGGTGAGGTTCATCGTCCCGGTCCAGCGGCCCGTGACCATGTTGGGCAGGTACCTCTCCTGCTGCTCCTCCGACCCGTAGTGCGACAGCATGTCGATCGCGCCCTGGGTGAGCAGCGGGCACAGCGAGAACGCCATGTTCGCCGCGGTGATCATCTCCTGCATGGCGATGGCCACGGTCCACGGGAACCCACCACCGCCGTACTCGGCCGGGAACGGCACCCCCGCCCAGCCGGCGTCGACGTACCGGCCGTAGGCGCGCGCGAAGCCGTCGGGCGTGGTCACCGAGCCGTCCTCGTTGCGCCGGCTGTGCTGGATGTCGCCCACCCGGTTGAGCGGCGCGAACTCCTGGGCGAAGAACCGCCCGGACTCCTCCAGGATCCCGAGCACCATCTCCCGGTCGGCGTGCTCGTTGCCGGGCAGCTTGGCCAGCCCGGCGAGGTCGACGACATGCTCGAGCACGAACCGCATGTCATCGAGGGGAGGCGCGTAGTCGGACATGCATCGGACGCTACGCCGCACGGGCCCGTCCGGCACGCGTTCTGACGGGGTGTCAGGACCCGGCGCCACCCGGCGGGTGGCCACAGATGGCGGCGGTGAGACCGCTTGCAGTGGCTCGAACTTGGCCGACGAGCTTCTGGAGCTCGGCCCCGGAGGTCTCGCCGCCCCCGAGCCCGGTGACGCCCAGCGCGACCTCCACCTCACCGCCGGGGCCGAACACCGGGGCGTCGATGTCGGCAACCCGGTAGGTCGACCCCTCGTCGATCTCGGGCACCACCGGTGCGAGCCCCCCGACCTCGGCGAGCAACCGCCGCTGCTCGTCGTGGTGCGGCGGGTCGGCGGCCGGCGGGACGGGTCCCGACAGCCGCGCCCAGGCCGGCGACGCCGGCGTGATCGCGACGCGGAGACGGCGGATCGCGGGCAGCGCATCGACCGCCCGCCGCGCGCTCTCTCCTGCGGCTGTCCGGGCCAGCCAGGCCTCGACGGTCGGCGCATCGGCCCACGCCATGAACAACGCTCCGACGGGGGGTACCAGCGGGAGGCGGGGGTGGAGGGCGCCATCCTGCCCGGCTCCGCCGCCGGCGCTCGCCACCACGATCAGGTACGAGCCCATGACCCTCGTGGCCCGGGCGCGCGTGCCGGTCTCGGTGGCGAGGCGCTGCACGGTCGCGGGCAGGAAGTCGAGCACCGAGTAGCCGCGGCGCGCCGCCTCGCCCACATCGACCAACCGGGGACCGAGCGAGTAGCGCTTCTCCTGGGGATGGCGCAGCAGCACGCCGTGATCGACGAGTGCGCTCAGCAGCGCATGGGCGGTCGCCTTGTTGAGACGGCAGCGCCGCGCCACCTCGGACAGCGTGAAGCGATCGCGGGGGTGGTTCGCCAGCAGGTCGAGCACCGCCACGGTGCGGTCGGCCCCAGGAGCTGATCGGGCCATGCCGTCACACCCCACCGGACCCGGGTCGCGACCGAACCGATGGTCCCGGCCACGGGGCGTGCACCGCCCCGCGCCACGTCCCGCCGCCCGCAGGTGCGCCTCCCACGCGCCGATGCCCGCTGCCCGCATCCGTCATCCGCATCCGCCCTCGTCGTATGACGACTGTCCCGGGCCGCACCTTACCCGCGCACCGGCCGCCTGCTCCGGCTGTTGGTGCCCGGCCACCGTCGGTGTCCCGCGACCCCGACCTACCCTGGCGCGGCGTGGCCCTCGAGATGCTCGACGCCGGCGTGCACGCCTGGCTGGCCTCGCCCGCGGGGCGGGGGCGACCCAACGCGGGAGCGGTGGTCGACGACGACGGGATCACGCTGATCGACACCCTCATGACCCCGGACCAGTACGAGCCACTCGCCGAGGCGCTCCGGCCCATCGGGCTGCCGGTCCGCCGGATCGTCCTCACCAGCAGCGGCGTCGAGCAGGCGGGCGGCACGGGGCGCTTCCGCCTCGCCGCGGTGTACGGGAGCCGCCAGGCGAGCGTCCACCTCGACCAGCCACCCAACGTGGAGAGCTGGCACGCGCTGTTCCCCGACGCCGACTTCGAGGAGGTGGTCACCCGCCCCGTCAGCCACGTCGTCGCGGCCGACGTGCAGCTCACGGCCGCGGTCACCCTCGTGGCGACCGGCGGGCAGATGGCGGAGAACCTGGTGGCCGTCGTCCCCGGCGCGCAGATCGTCTGCGCCGGGGCCATGTGCAGCTTCGGCTCGACCCCGCTGTGCTGGCAGGGTGACCCGGCTCGCTGGGCCGACGAGCTCGACCGCGTGCTCGACCTGGCGCCGGTGATCGTCCCGGGCCACGGACCGATCGGGGGCGCCGAGGAGGTCGCCGATCTCCAGGCCTACCTGCGGGCCTGCGTCGCCGCCCGGGGCGACCCCGCGCGGCTCGGTCCCGGGCCGTGGGATGCGTGGACCGACCGCATCCACGACGAGGTCAACGTCGAGCGCGCCGCGATGCTGGCGGCGGGCGACGACGGCGTCCCCCGGTCGATGCTCCGGATGGCCGGTCTGGCCTGACGGGTTGGCCTCACGGGTTGGCCCGGTTCAGCCGGTCGCCGTGTGGTGGTCGCCTGCGTCCGGCCGGTGGAGCAGCACGACGATCAGTGCGGCGAGCACCACGGTCCCCGTGCCCGCCACCACCTCCGGCGGCGTCAGCTCGCCCGTCATGAACGACACGACCGTGAAGGCCACGCCCAGGGCTCCCAGCGCAGTCGCCGCCGTGCGGGCCCAGGGTCGGCCCTGATGGTTCACCCACGCCATCCAGATCCACATGGCGATGATCACGACCGAGATCGCGACCCGCAACGCGATCGCCGCGGCCACGGCCGTGTCGAGCTGGTCGGCGGTCATGGGCGCGTCCGCACCGGCGAGCCGGGCACGGATCGCGTCCCGCTGCATGAACGTGGCCACGATCCCGAGGCCGCTCAGCGCGGCGCCCAGCAGCATCAGGCGGATCGCCAGTCGGACGCGGCGCGGCGGCGCAACGCCGCGGGCGCGGGGACGGGCGACCCCGGCCCGGGCCCGAGGCACCTGCCACGACCCCGGTGCCGGGGCCGGCCGACGGGGGTGTGCGGGCAGCGGCGTGCTCACGGTACCTCCCGGGACTGGCGGGACACGTGTCTGCTCGTGACCGCAGCCGTACCCGGTCGCGGCCCGCCGTGCACCTGGTCGACCGCCGGCCGGACGGGACCCGGGGGCGGCGGCGGCCAGTGCGGCGTGGCCGCTTCGACCGTGGGTGGAGGAACCGGCTCGCCGCCCCGGTCCAGCGGCCAGCCGGCCCGGTACCCTCGACCGCATGCTCTTCGGCCGCGACAAGCTGCGGATGCCCGAACCCGGCGAGGCCCTGCCCGGACGCGACCACCGCCCGTTCACCGTGCCGTCCACCCACGCCGTGCTCGGAACGCCTCTCGAAGGCCCGTTCCCCGCCGGCACGGCGCAGGCCGTGTTCGGCATGGGCTGCTTCTGGGGTGCCGAGCGGATGTTCTGGCAGCTCGACGGCGTGTTCACGACCGCGGTCGGGTACGCGGGCGGCTTCACCCCGAACCCCACGTACGAGGAGGTGTGCTCGGGTCGCACCGGCCACGCCGAGGTGGTGCTCGTTGTGTTCGAGCCCCGGCGGGTACCCTACGACGAGCTGCTGCGCACCTTCTGGGAGGGCCACGACCCCACCCAGGGCATGCGGCAGGGCAACGACGTCGGCACGCAGTACCGCTCGTGCATCCAGGTGTTCGACGCCGATCAGCGGGCGGGGGCTGTCGACACCCGCGACGCCTACCAGCGGGTGCTCACGGGCGCCGGCTACGGGCCGATCACCACCGAGATCGTGGACGCCACCCCGTTCTGGTACGCCGAGGACTACCACCAGCAGTACCTGCACAAGAACCCACTCGGCTACTGCGGCATCGGTGGCACCGGGGTCTCCTGCCCGGTCGGCCTGACCGGCTGAGCACCGCGCCAGCGGTTTCCCTGCGCCGCCCCCGGGCAGCAGGGGCGCAGGAGGTTCGCATGGCCCGATCCCGAGTGGTCGTCGTCGGCGGCGGGACCGTCGGCCTGGAGGTGGCGCGACGCCTCGATCGGCGGTCGAGGCGGATCGAGACCACGGTGGTCGACTCCGCCGGGGCGTCGGTGTACCAGTCGCTGCTGCCCGAGGTGGCCGGCGGGGTGATCGACCCCCGCCACGCGGTCCTGCCGCTGCGTGCCGGACTGCGCCACGCGAGCGTCGTGGCCGGCACCGCCTGCGGGCTCGACCCCGACCGCCGGCGGCTCACGGTTCGACTGGTGTCGGGCGACGAGGAGGAGTTGCGCTACGACCAGCTCGCGGTGGCCCCGGGAGCCGTCACGAAGCTGCTCCCCGTCCCCGGTCTGGCCGAGCGGGCCATCGGTTTCCAGACCGTTGCCGAAGCGGCCCGCCTGCGCGACCACGTGCTCGGCCGCCTCCAGTTCGCCTCGCAGGCCACCGACCCCGCCCGCCGGGCGCGGGCGCTGACGTTCGCCTTCGTCGGCGGGGGCTACTCCGGTGTGGAGGCGGTCGGCGAGCTCGCCAACCTCGCCGGCGACGCGCGCCGCCAGCACCCCTCGATCTCCGGGCAGGACCTGCACTTCGTGCTGGTCGAGGCGACCGACACGATCCTGCCGATGGTGCAGCCCGGCCTGCGTGAGGCTGCGCTGCACGACCTGCGGTCGCGTGGCATCGACGTGCGCCTGGAGACGGTCATCGAGTCGGTGGACGACGAGGCCATCCACCTCTCGGACGGCACCGACCTCGCCACCGACACGCTCGTGTGGTGCGCGGGCGTCCGGGCGCACCCCAGCGTCACCGAGCTCGGCTTGCCGACCGACGAGAACGGAGCGGTCGTGGTCGACGCCACGCTCGCCGTGCAGGGGGTCGGCGGTGTGTGGTCGGCGGGCGACTGCGCCGCCGTTCCCGACCTCGTGCGGGGCGGCACCTGCCCGCCCAGCGCGCAGTACGCCCTGCGGCAGGGGCGCCACCTCGCGGGCAACATCGAGCGGGTGCTGGCGGGCCGGGCACCCACGGAGTTCCGCTACCGCCAGATCGGCGAGCTCATCTCGCTCGGCCGCATGCGAGCGGTGGGCGAGATCGGTGGCCTGGGCGTGCGGGGACGGCCGGCCTGGCTGCTGCGCGCCGCGTACCACGTCGCCCGGGTCCCGACCTGGCAGCGCAAGGTACGCATCGGCCTCGAGTGGACGATCAACGCAGCGTTCCCCCGGGAGACCACCTCCCTGGGCTTCGCGCGGGACGTCCGGGCACCGATGGAGCACGCCCTGGACGCGGTCGACGAGCGGCGCCGGCAGACGACCAGGCCCCAGCTGTAGCGCGGTCCTGGGATCCCGGCGGTCGGGTCGGCCGGCGCCGACCTGCGGATCCGCGCTCGGCTCGTCCGTCGCACCCCCGCGCTCCCGATCGCTGAGGATCGTCCCTTGACCTCAAGTCAGGTCGAGGTCGTACGGTCCGATCGCGGCGAACGGTCCCCCTCGTCGGGCCGCGATCCACGCGGGACGCGACCGATGACCTGGTGCGGCCCTCGCCGTCGGAACTGGGAGACCGAAAGGAGATCTCGCATGTCGCTCACCGAACAGGCCACGACCCCCACGAGCACACAGGAGGGGCACGGCGACGGGCTGGCCTGGTGGCAGGCCGGCCTCGCCGGCATCCTCGTCGCCGCCGTCGCCAACCTGGTGATCTATGCGATCGGCCGAGGCGCCGGCGCCTCGTTCGACGTCGTCGACGGCGACACGGAGTTCACGGTCAACGCTGGAACCGTCCTCATGTTCACGGCCGTCCCGATGGCGCTGGGATTCGTCCTGGCCGTGGTGGCCTCGCGCCGCTGGCCGTGGGCGCTGCGGGCCGGCGAGGCGATCGGGATCGCGCTGGCGCTGGTCACCATCGCCCTGCCGTTCGCGGCCGACACCGACGGCGGCACGCAGGTCGCCCTCGCGGTGATGCACGTCGGCGTCGCCGTCGGCCTGGTGCTCGCCTTCGAGGCGTACCGGCGCCACCGGATCGCCACAACGGCCACCTGACCGGCGCCGCGGGTTCGAGCGCTACTCGTCCCCGGCACCGCCCTCGCCGGAGCCCGCGGCCACCTTGGTCACGGCAAGCTCGCCGTAGGTCAGGGTGCCGGACGCATCGGCCGCAGGGTCGTCCTCCGACACGACCACGCTCAGGACGACGTCGCCGAGGCGTGCATAGGCGATCCGGGTGCTCCGGTCGATGTCGGCGTCCGGGTCGTCCGGATGCACCTCGACACCGATGCCCTCGTCGGCGAGGTCGACATCGAACAACCGGTGGCGGGGTCCATCACCTTCCCGGACCCCGCCACCATCCGGCGGTCCGGCGCAGGAGCGCAGGCCCGCACGCAGCCGATCGAACAGCTCGCTGCCGTCCCCGGGCAGCGCGACCGCCACGGTCTCGATCACGATCGGGTCGTCGTCGGGTCCGTACAGGGCGGTCTCCGCGAACTCACCGGCGACGAGGCGCAGATCGAGGCAGGCCTCGATCGGACCCACGTCGAGCTCGTAGGCGTCGGGAACGAACGTCTGGACCCAACCCGCTCCCATGTCGTCGGGGTCGAGCAGCATCGCCGCAACCGCCGGATCGGGCAGCGGCGGTGGCCCACCAGCCGGCTTCCCGGGACAGTCGGCGACATACGCCTCCACCTGCTCCGCCGCGGCCATCGCCTCCTTGGATGGCCGAGAGCCCGGTGCCCTTCTCGCCTCGCGTAGCCCGTCCGCGAAGAGCGTGTAGGACTCCGCCAGCTCGTCGGGGATGTCCGGCAGGCGCAGCCCATCGTCACCGCTGACCGGCAGGAGATAGGCGAAGGCGACGCTCTCCAGATCCAGACCGCGCGAAACGTCCTCGTCGATGACATCTCCGCCACCGCCGGTGCGAGCAGCGTCCGCGAGCACGGCGGTCGGACGGTCCGGTGCGGCGGCA
>JBKHJZ010000089.1:0-13044 GCA_046537875.1 Acidimicrobiia bacterium
GTGCGGCCCTCCGTCGCGGCGGCGCGCACCCAGGTCGCGGCCGGCCCTCCCGGCGGGGTGACCGGTGCACGCGCCCGGCTGGTGCCCAACGGCGCGGGGCCGGCGTGGAACCTTCGGGCGGACAGGCGGGCGGGCGGACGGGCAGGCGGATCGCCGGGCGGATGGACGGGCCGCCCGGCGGCGCCCGTGCGGGTGCTCCCCACCGCCGGGGCGAGCGGGCCGCCAGCCGGCGACGGCGACGATCCCGTCGCGCTGTCCGCGGCCGTGCGGGCCGGAGGCGGCACGGTGGTGGCGGCCGGCGGTTGCTTCGACGTGCTCCACGCGGGGCACCTCCGGCTGCTCGAGTCCGCCCGCCGCCTGGGCGACTGCCTGGTGGTCTGCCTGAACGGCGACCTCTCGGTGCGCCGGCTGAAGGGGCGGCACCGGCCCGTCAACCCGGTCGACGACCGGCGCGCCGTGCTGGCCGGCCTGTCCTGCGTCGACGCCGTGGTCGTGTTCGACGAGGACACGCCCTGCACGGTCCTCGAGCGGATCCGGCCCCACCTGTTCGTCAAGGGTGCCGACCACGTGGGCAGCGCCATCCCCGAGCGTGAGGTGCTGAGCCGCTGGGGTGGCCGGGTCGTGTTCGTGCCGCTCGTCTCCGGGCGGTCGACCACGCGCATCCTCCAGGCCGCAGCCTCGACGGCCACCCCACCGGCCGGGTGACCGGGGCGACCCGCGCCGGGACACCGGCGGCGGGGTATCGCGCCGGGGGTGCTGCGGTACGCACACCACATGGCCACCGTGCTCGGCGTCAACGCCGTCTTCCACGATCCCGCCGCCGCGCTCGTGATCGACGGCGAGACGGTCGCCGCCGCCGAGGAGGAGCGGTTCAGCCGCCGCAAGCACGGCAAGGAGCCGGTGCCGTTCTCCGCCTGGGAGCTCCCCGTGGACGCGATGCGCTGGTGCCTCGCCACCGCCGGGATCGAGCCGGGCGACGTCGACCAGGTGGCGTACTCCTACGATCCCGACCTGGCACCGGCCGGCGGCCCCGACGTCGTCGCCGACGGCTGGGAGGGGCTGCGCACCCTCTACGTCCGCCGGCTGCCCCGCTTCCTGGCCACCGCCCTGCCCGGCATCGCCCCCGACCGGGTGCGCTACGTGGCCCACCACGTCGCCCACGCCGCCTCCGCCTGCGTCGCTGCGCCGCAGGCCTCGTCGGCCGTGCTGGTGCTGGACGGGCGGGGCGAGGTGTCGTCGCACCTGGGCGGCCGGTGGCACGACGGCCGGCTCGACGTGCTCGCCGCCCAGCGGTTGCCGCACTCACTGGGGCTCCTCTACGAGCAGGTGACCGAGCACCTGGGCTTCCGCCGCTCGTCGGACGAGTACAAGGTCATGGCGCTCGCCGCCTACGGCGATGCCGGCCGGTTCGGGCCGGTGCTGCGGGACAGGGTGCGCCCCACGGGCGACGGCGGCTTCCGGGTGGGCGCGCTCGACCTCGACGCCCTGGTGCCCCGGCGCCGGGCGGGCGAGGACTGGCACGGCGCCCACGCCGATCTCGCGGCGGCCGTCCAGGTGCGGCTGGAGGAGGTGATCCTCGACCTGGCCCGCTGGCTGCACGATCACACGGGTGAGCGGGCCGTCTCCCTGGCCGGGGGCGTCGCCCTGAACTGCGTGGCCAACGGCCGGCTGGCCGCCGAGGGACCGTTCGACGAGGTGTGGGTGCAGCCGGCAGCCGGCGACGCGGGCACGGCGCTCGGTGCCGCGCTCTCGGCGGCCGTCGACCGGGGCGACGACTGCGCACCGTTCGCGACCGCGGCGCTGGGACGGGGATGGAGCGAGAGCGAGATCGAGGCGACGCTGAAGGCCGCCGAGCAGCCCTACGAGCGGCCGGACGATCTGGCCGCCGACGTGGCCGCCGCACTCGACCGGGGCGCCGTCGTGGGATGGTTCGAGGGCCGCAGCGAGTACGGCCCCCGGGCGCTGGGGCACCGGAGCCTGCTGTGCGACCCCCGCCGGCCCGAGAACCTCCCGCGGATCAACGCGATCAAGGGCCGCGAGGAGTTCCGGCCGGTCGCGCCGATGGTGCCGGCCGACCGGGCACCCGAGATCTTCGAGGGCGTCCAGCCGAGCCCCTACATGCTGTTCGTGCACCGCGTGCGACCGGAATGGGCCACCCGCATCCCGGCGGTCACCCACGTGGACGGCACCGCGCGCATCCAGACCGTCGACGACTCCGAGCCCCACGTCGCCGCGCTGCTGCGCGAGTTCGACGCCCGGACGGGTGTGCCGGTGCTGATCAACACGAGCTTCAACACGGCCGGGCGCCCGATGGTCGACTCACCCCGCGACGCGCTGGAGTGCTTCGGCTCCGGCCCGATCGACCTGCTGGTGCTCCACCCCTTGGTGGTCCGTCGCACCGGGGGCTGACCGGTGCGGCACCCGACGCGGGGCGGAGCTCAGGCCGGCGCCGGCTGGCGGGCGCGGGTCGGCACCCGGGTCGCCACCAGCAGGCATGCGTCGTCGGCCCGGGGATGGCTCGCCGTCGACCGCACGATCCGGTCCCAGTCCGACACGCGGGGAGGTTGGGCGTCGAGCACGGACGCCAGGCGGGCGACCCCGACGTCGACCAGCTCGCCCCGCCGCTCGACCACCCCGTCGGTGTAGAGCACCAGGCGGCCGTCCACGGGCACCACCGTCTCGGCCACCCCGTAGCGGGAGGACCCGGACGCACCGAGCATCGGCCCGGGAGGGACCCACCACGGGCCGAGCTCACCGGGCGCTCCGATGAGCGGCGGCAGGTGGCCCGCCGTCGCGGCCCGCAACCGTCCGGTCGTCGGGTCGATCACCAGGCAGGCACACGTGGCGAAGCCGCCGAGGGCCCGGACGAACTCGTTGGCGCGCGACAGCGCCCCCGCCGGGTCCCGGTGTTCGAGCAGGTAGGCCCGGGCGGCGTTGCGCAGCTCGGCCATCAGCGTGGCGGACGGCAGCCCGTGCCCCACCACGTCGCCGATGATCAGGGCGACGTCGCCGTCGAGCAGCAGCACGTCGTACCAGTCGCCGCCCACGCGGTCCTCGAGGGCCGCGGGCATGTAGCAGGCGTCCAACGTCACGCCGCCGATGTCGGGAAGCTGGTCGGGCACCGCGGCCCGCTGCAGCGCCTCGACCGCGGCCTGCTCGTGCACCAGGAGGCGGCGCGTCGCGGTCAGGGCGCGCTGGGTGCTCTTGAGCTCCGTGAGATCCTGCGTCGTGCCCCGCAGCACCCGCCCGCCCTCGGAGCTCTCGACGGTCGCGTAGGACATGACCTGCAACCGTTCGCCGGTCACGGTCCGGACCGTGTGGTCGACGACGAACGACCCGTCGCCCCGGGCGAGATCGACGAGGACGTGAGGGTCGAGCACCACGGAGGCCCCGTCGACCTCGACCGTCGCACCGAGCGCGTCCCAGGTCCACGGCCCGCCGCCCGACCGGCGCCCGAGGAGCGACGACATCTCGGCGGAGCAGGTCAGCGCGCCGGTGGCGGGATCGAGCGTCCAGCTGCCGAGGCGGGCGATGCGCTGGGCCTGGGCCAGGTCGGCCTGGGACCGCCGGAGCGCGTCGGCCGCCTGCTCGCGGCTGGTCACGTCCCGCCAGGTGAGCACCACGCCGCCATCGATGCGCGCCGCGTGCAGCGTGAAGCTGCCGACCACCGGGCGACCGGCGATCACACCGTCGATCTGCAGCGGGTCCGCCACCGCCGGCTCGCCCGTCAGATGTGCCAGCCGGCAGGTGGCGAGCACCCGCTGAGCCGTGCCCGCGTCGAACACCTCGCGGATCTTCCGCCCGACGAGCTCGTCGCGCGCGATGACCGCACCGCGCGCGTGGTTGACGTACGTGAAGTGGAAGTCACCGTCCGCCGGCTCGACGATGGCGACCGCGTCCAGCATCGCGTCGAGCACCCCCGCCACCCGCAGCCGCTCCCGCCCGTGCACGAGATCGAGCCGCCCCAGCGCCTGATCGATCATCCCCGCGACCGACACCAGGAACGAGTTCCGCTGACGCTCGTCCGGCGCCCGGCAGGCCACGCCGACCGCCAGCCAGCCCACCACCGTGTCGTTGAGGTCGTGCAGCGGGAGCACCACCGTGGCCGGCCGCTCGGGAACCACCTTGCCGGGGGTCATGACCCCCGACACGTCGACCTCGCCCGCGCGCCCGCGGAGCGACCTCCCGCCCCCGGGCCGGCGGGTCACCACGGCCACGCCGGTCGCGTCGGGCCACCCGGGCCAGGCGTCCAGCACGCGCGCCACGACGTCGTCGAAGTCGGCGGCAGCAGCCAGCGACCGCCCGAGGTCGCCCAGAGCGCGGGCCCAGGTGGCGCTGCGCTCCGCCGCGCGCTGGGCACGTCGCGCCGACGCCGCCTGCTGTCCCGCCAGCGCGTGGCCGACGTGGGCCTCGTGGCGTGACCGCTGCAGCAGCCGGGTGGCCGTCACCACCAGGGCGCAGGCGACGGCGAAGAGGCTCGTGCTCAGCGTGCGGGAGGCGAGGAGCTCGTGAGGGGAGGCGGCACCGGCCATGGCCGGCCGGGACGTGAGCACCGCGGCGACACCCGCGGTGGCGGTGACCCCGGCGATCGTGGCGCAGCGCGGCCCCACCACGGTGCCGAGCACGACCACGACCGCGAGCAGGAGGGGTCCCGGGTGGACCATCAGGTCCCGGAAGCCCATCGCCGCCAGGAGGAGGGACGCGACAAGGGGGACGCCGACGCCCAGGGCGGCCTCCCGACTCCACGCCAGCCCGACCGGGACAGAGCCGCCGATGCGGCGTCCCAGCCGGTTGACGTTCGACATCGCGGCGCTGCTCCCTCTCCGTGGCGTCCCTGCCACCGCAAGCACAGCACCGGGCGCTGGCTCCGTCAACGGGGGACGCACGTACGCCCTGAGCGCGCGAATCACCGCGAATCGTGAGGGTAGGGAGAGGGCGTGGCGATGGGCGATGCGATCGTGGTGGCCATCGGTGTGGTCCTGGTGCTGGTGACGGCCGTCGTGTTGCTGCGCCAGGGCTCGCCGGGCCGGCTGTCGGACACGGACGCCACCGCCCGGACCCGATCGCACCTCGCGGAGCGCGACGACGTGGTCGGGCGGCCCGGCGATGCCGCCGCCGAGGCGACCGGCGTGGCGGAACCGGGCGAGCCGAGCCCGCGGCCCGCCCCGCCGGCCGAGCAGGAGAAGCGCTGATGCGGGCGCTCGGGTCGGACGACGGGAGGGCGGTGCCCGCCGGCGGCGAGCCGATCGAGGCCGACGAGCGCGACGCGGTCGCCTCGCGGGCGGGCACCCGGGTCGACGTGGTGGTGCCCACCGTGGGCCGCGCCTCCCTGGCTCCCCTCGTCTGGTCCCTGGCGCGTGCGCTGCCCGCCGATGCGCAGATCGTGGTGGTGGATGACCGGCCTCACCCGCCCGGTGACCCGGACCCGGGCGGGTTGGCTCCGGCGGCGGACGCCCGCGTGCGGGTGCTGCGGTCGGGCGGCCGCGGGCCGGCGGCCGCCCGCAACGTCGGCTGGCGGGCGACCTCGGCGCCGTGGGTCGCGTTCGTCGACGACGACGTCGACGTGCCGCTCGGCTGGCTCCGCGCGCTCGAGGCCGACGTCGTCGCGGCGCCCGGCGACGTGGGCGCCGTCCAGGGGCGCATCGAGGTGCCCGGTCCCCGCGACCGTGCCGGCACCGACTGGGAGCGGAACGTCGCGGCGCTGGCCGACGCCCCCTGGGTCACCGCCGACATGGCGGTGCGGCGCACCGCGCTGGACGCGATCGGCGGCTTCGACGAGCGCTTCCCCCGCGCCTACCGCGAGGACACCGACCTGGTGCTCCGCCTGCTCGACGCGGGCTGGCGCGTCGAGGTCGGGCGCCGCCGGGTGCGACACCCGGTGGGGCGGGCGCCGTGGTGGATCAGCGTCCGGCTCCAGCGGGGCAACGGGGACGACGTGCTGCTCGAACGGCTCCACGGCCGGGACTGGCGCCGGCGCACCGGCTCGCCGACCGGCACGTATCGCCGTCACCGCGCCACGGTGGCGATCGGGGCGGCGGCGCTCTGTGCGCTCGCCGCCGGACGTCGCCTGCCGGCAGCAGTGGCCGGCGCGTGGTGGGCCGCCCGCACCGCCCGCTTCGCGTGGGAGCGCATCGCGCCCGGACCTCGCACCCCCGGCGAGATGTCCACCATGGTCGTCACGAGCGTGGCGATCCCCCCGGCCGCCTGCCTGCACCGGGCGCGCGCCGCCCTGCGGTGGTGGCGGCGACTCCCGCCTCGCACGGCCTCCGCGGTATCGCTTCCCGGGCCCCCGGGAAGGACACCCGCGTGTCGGCCCCCAGCCCCGGCGTCCCGACCCTGACGGGGGCGTCGGTCCCCCCACGGCGCGAACTGCCCACCCCCACCGTCCGGCGCCTCCAGGTCGAGGTGACCGGCGCCTGCAACCTCGCGTGCCGCATGTGCCTCGTGCGCTACCGCCCGAGCCTCGATCGCGAGGCGGCCGCGTTCCCCCTCGACCGGTTCGAGGCCCTGCTCGACAGGCTGCCGGACCTCGAGGAGGTGACGCTCCAGGGGCTGGGCGAGCCGCTCCTCCATCCCGACCTCCCCGGCATGGTCGCTGCGGCCAGCCGGCGAGGGTTGCGCGTCGGGTTCAACACCAACGGCACGCTGCTCACGCATCGCCGGATCGACTCCCTGCTCGGCGCCGGCCTGAGCTGGGTCCACGTCTCCGTCGACGGGGCGACCCCCGCCACGTTCGAGAGGATCCGCGACGGGGCGCGCTTCCGTCAGGTGATCCGCAACCTCCGGCGCCTCGTCGAGCACCGCGACGCCCGCGGTGGCGCCCCGCCGCACGTCCAGCTCAACACCGTGCTCATGCGCTCCAACCTCGCGGAGCTCCCCGACGTCGTGCGCCTCGCGGCCGACATAGGCGTCGACCGCATGTGGCTCCAGGCACTCTCGCACGACTTCAGCGACACGGACGACGACGTCACCTACGTGGCGATCCGCGGCTTCACCGACGCCGAGGCCGTGTGGGGGAACGGGCAGGGTGAGGCCGCGTCCGTCGCCGAGGCACGGCGGGTGGCCGACGAGCTGGGACTCGACCTGCGGTTGCCGGACCAGCCGGACCCGCCGGCCGGGGGCACGCCCGATCCCGTCACCACCGGGGAGCCGGCGTTGCCCTGCGACTGGCCGTGGACCGGGATGTACGTGACGCACGACGGCAAGGTGCAGCCGTGCTGCATGGTCATGGGCGACGACCGGGTGGTGCTCGGCGACCTGCGGACCGAGCACGTCGACGACGTCTGGCGCGGCCCGGCCTACGAGGAGTTCCGCCGGGCGCTCTGGTCGGACGAGCCCCCGGACGTCTGCCGCGGCTGCTCCTGGTACCGGCGTGTCTTCTGAGCCGGCGACCCGGAGCATCGCGGTGCTCCGGGCGCTCCCCGGCGTCGGCGACATGCTCTGCCTGGTTCCCGCACTGCGCGCGGTGCGCGCCGCCGAGCCACGCTCGCACGTCGTGCTGGTCGGCCTGCCCTCGGCCCGCTGGCTCGTGGCGCGCTACCCCGAGCTGTGCGACGAGGTCGTGGTGGCCGAGGGTGTCGCCGGCATCCCCGAGGTGGTCCCCGATCCGCCGGCCGCCCTGCGGTTCCTCGCCTCGGCGCAGGCCCGCCGCTTCGACCTGGCGCTGGGCCTCCACGGCAGCGGGGTGACCACCAACCCCCTGGTGACGCTCCTCGGGGCCCGCACCCAGGTGACGGCCCGACTCCCCGGCCACTGGATCCCGCCGGGCACGTCGGTCGCCTACCCGTCGTGGCTCCCGGAGGTGCACCGCCTGCTCGCCGTGGTGGAGGCCGCCGGCTTCCCGCCGAAGGGCGATCGCGTGCACCTGCCCGTGCGGCCCGCCGACCAGCGTTCCCTCGACGCCGTGGCCGCCGCGGCCGGGCTTCCCGACGGGCCGATCGCCTGCGTCCACCCGGGCGCCACCCGGCCCGCCAACCGCTGGCCGGTCGAGCGGTTCGCGGCGGCGGCCGACCACCTCGCCGGTCGGGGCTACCGGGTGGTCCTCACGGGCACCGCCGACGAGCGTGGGCTGGCGCGTGCCGTGGCTCGCGCGATGCGGGCGCCGGCGGTCGACCTGAGCGGCCGGACCGGCATCGGCACGCTGGCCGCGCTGCTCGGCCGGGCGTCGATCGCGCTCAGCAACGACACGGGGGCTGCGCACGTGGCCGCGGCCACCGGGACCCCGAGCGTGGTGCTCTTCGCCCCGGACGGCGACCCCGACCGATGGGCGCCGCTCGACCGTGACCTGCACCTCCGGCTGCGCGGCGGCCGGGCGGGCGGCTGGCCGACTCTGGCCGACGTCGTCCGGGCGCTCGACACCCAGCTGGCCCGGTGGGCAGGTGGCGGCACCGGGGCCCGCACCGTGACGTCGAGGCGCCCGGAGGAGCACGTGTGAGGCCGCTGCGGATCCTCACCTGGCACCAGCACGGGACCTACCTGTGGTCCCTCAGCCACCTGCCGCACCAGATCGTGCTGCCGGTGCGCCCGGGTCGCCCCCAGGGCTACGGAGGGCGCACCGGGGCGTTCGACTGGCCGCGCAACGTCCACGAGGTGCCGGCCGATCGCGTGCCGGAGATCGACCTCGACGTGATCCTGCACCAGTCGACCGCCACCTGGCTCAGCGACCGCCACGAGATCCTCTCCGAGGCCCAGCGCGCGCTGCCGCAGGTCGTCATCGAGCACGATCCGCCCCGTCGCTCACCCACCGACGAGCGCCACCCGGTCGACGACCCCGCCGCGCTCGTCGTCCACGTGACCCACTTCAACCGGCTGATGTGGGACAACGGCCGCACACCGACCGCGGTGATCGAGCACGGCGTCGCGGTCCCCGACGACGCCCGGTGGACGGGCGAGCGGGCGCGGGGGATCGTCGCGGTCAACAACCTCGCCGCCCGGGGCCGCCGGCTGGGCGCCGACCTGTTCGCCAGGGCGCGGTGGGAGGTGCCGCTCGACCTCGTCGGGATGGAGTCGGAGGAGCTGGGCGGGCTCGGCGAGGTGCCACCCCCCGAACTGCCCCGCTTCCTCGCGCCCTACCGCTTCTACTTCCACCCCGTGCGCTACACGAGCCTCGGCCTCTCGCTGTGCGAGGCGATGGCCGTCGGGGTGCCGGTCGTCGCGTTCGCGACCACGGAGCTGCCGACCGTGATCGAGGACGGCGTCAACGGCTTCGTCGCCACCGACCCCGACCGGCTCCTCGATGCGATGCGGGCACTGCTCGCCGATCGCGGCCTGGCCGAGACCGTCGGGGCCGCGGGCCGCCGCACCGCCGCCGAGCGCTTCTCCATCGGACGGTTCACCCGCGACTGGGATGCGCTGCTGACCGAGGTGTGCGGCGGCGTGGGGTCGGCGCCGGTCTCCTGACCCGCTCACCAGCCCGCCCGACCGTCCCACCGCTCGAGCGTCCGGACGTCCGCCCTGACGGGGGCGGGCAGCGGCCGGCGACCGACCAGAACCTGGGGAACCCGTGCCACCGCACCGGCCAGGGCTTCGCGCGCCACGGGGTCGACCGGTGCGCGCACCGCCAGCGCCGCCGATGCCGCGGCGACACGCGTCCACGGCCGGCGGAGCCAGATGGTCAGCAGGTCGTTGCGCGCCACCAGCGCGCGGCGGTCGGCGCCGCCAGCGGCGGGATGGTGATGGGCGACCACGTCGGGCGCGTACGCCAGGTCCCAGCCCGCGGCCGCCAGGTCGAGGGCGAGCAGCCGTTCCTCGCCCATGAAGAAGAGGACCTCGCTGAAGCCCCCCACCGACAGGAACGCGACCCGGCGCACGACCGCCCCGCACGCCATGAACCCCAGCACGCGCGGCCCGGGCAGCGGCCGGTGTTCGACCAGCGGGCTCGACGCCATCTCGTCGGCCGCCCGGTCGAGCCGCTCCTCCTCGCCGACGAGGATCCGGGCGGCCAGCACCGCGAGGTGCGGGTGCTCGGCGAAGTGCTGCACGGCGCGCTCGAGCGCCCCCGGGGCCCACCACGAGTCGTCGTCGGCGAAGGCCACGACGGGGTTGCGCGCCGCCCGGACCCCGAGTGTGCGCCCGGCGGCGCCCCGGTTCACCGGTGACTCGACGAGGCGGACCTCTGGGTGGGAGCGGCGGACGGCCTCGGCGGTCCCGTCGGTCGACCCGTTGTCGACGACGATCACCTCGTCGGCTCCGCCGGCGGTCAGGTGCCCGAGCGTGCGGAGGAGCCGGTCTCGCCGCTGGTGGCTGGCGACGACCACGCTGACCCCGGACCTGCCCGTGCCGGGGCGAGGGGTGCCCCGGCCCCCCGGCGCGGACGTCACGGGGTGGCGCCGGGGGCGGCGTCGTCCTCCTGGACCGCCGTCTCCTCGGCGGGGGCCGACACGCGCTCGGTCGCCACGTCGCGCGTCGTCTCGTCGCCGGTGAACTCGTCGTCGGTGGCGAGCGGCCCCGCCTCGCGCGCGGCCGGGTCCTCGGAGGCGCGGGCGACCATCGTCTTCTCCTCGTCGACGGCGCCCACCTCCTCGTCCCCGGCGAGCTCGACGCCAGGCTCCTCACCCCGGCCCCGGCCGGCGGCCGGTCGCGGGCGCTCCCACACCTCGGGCTCCGTGCGGTCGTCGCGCTCGGCGACCGACTCGCCGCCGAGCTGCTCGACCCCGGTGACCCCCTCCTCGTCGACCCCCATCGGGCGCTCGGGAGGGAACTCGCCGGTGAGCTTGTCGTCGTCGAAGTCCTCCGCAGGCTGGTCGGGATCCACCATGGCGGACGACTACCCCCTGCCTCGGCCCGCCAACCGGCCGCGGGCAGCGCGCCCGACGGGAGCGGCGGCGACGGCGGCGTCCGGCTGTGACCTCAACTCAGCTGATCGATCGCGAGGCGGGGGCGCATCCGGTCGAGCGTGGCCCGGAGCAGCCGCGACACCTGCACCTGGCTGACACCCACGCGCGCGGCGATCTCGGACTGGGTGAGCCCCTCGAGGAAGCGCAGCTCGACGATCGCCCGCTCCCGGGGGGTCGGGATGGCACGGAGCACGTCCCCCGCGGTGAGCTGGGCCTCCGCCGCCAGGTAGCCCGGCTCGGCCTGGCCCAGCGTCACCGCATCGGTGCTCTCGTCGTCGCCGGGCGGCGCCAGCGGCACACCCCGGTAGCAGCTGCGCACCTCCAGGGCCTCCAACGTCTCCTCGATGCTCGTGCCGGCCCGCTGCGCGATCTCCTCCACGGTCGGTGACCGCTGGAGTGCCTGGCTCAGCTCCTCGACAACCCCGCTGACCCGCTGGTACAGCTCCTTGGCCCGACGCGGGACGTGGACCGCCCAGGTCTTGTCACGGAAGTGTCGCCGCAGTTCCCCTACCACCGTGGGCACGGCGTAGGTGCTGAACACCACCCCGACCCGGGGGTCGAACCGGTCGACCGCCTTGAGCAGCCCGACGAGCGCCACCTGCACCAGGTCATCGAGCGGCTCCCCCTTGTGGGCGAACTGGCGCGCGCAGTGCAACGCGAGCCAGCGGTGGTCCTCCACCAGTTCGTTGCGCAACCGGCGATCGCCGGTCCGCCGGAGCTCGGCGAACCGGGGATCGATCACCGGGTCGTCGGTCGGTGCATGCGGCCCCCCGGTCCTGCCGCCCGGTGGGCGATCCGCCACGAGCGAGCCGTTGCCGGCCCGCTCACTCGACAGCCTGGCCAGGACCTTGGCTCGGCGAGCTCGTCGCTGCCGCCGAGCTTCGGCGGTCGATGCGTGGTCAGTCGGTCCGCTCACGTCGCCTCCGTGTGTTCACCCGCGGCCCCGGGGCTACCCGGTGCATCGGCGGCTACACCGGAAACCGCTTCTCGCACGATCCGGGTTGGGGTAGGCGGTCGGCGTGGACGACGCACGCGAGGTGACCATCGCCGGCCACCTGATCGTGACCGGTGGCGCGTCGGGGCTCGGCGCGGCCGTGGCGTCCCGCCTGGCGGCTGCGGGCGCGACGGTCACGGTGCTCGACCGCGCCCCGGCCCCCGAGGGGATCGCGACCGAGATCGTCGACCTGGCCGACGGGCGGGCCGCCGAGGCCGCCGTGCACCGGGCGATCGGCCGGCGATCGGCCCCGGCGAGCGGGCTGACCGGCGTGGTCACCTGCGCCGGCATCGACGTCCCCGGGCCGCTCGACGGGGTCGACGCCGCCACCTGGGAACGGGTCGTCACCGTCAACCTGCTGGGCACCGCCGCCGTCGTCAGGGCCGCCCTCCCCGAGCTGCGCCGCGCGACGGGCCGGGTCGTCACCGTGGCGTCGACGCTCGGGCACCGCGCGGTGGCCGACGCCACCGCCTACTGCGCGTCGAAGTTCGGGGTGGTGGGCTTCACCCGGGCGCTCACGGCCGAGTTGCGGGGGGAGGTGGGGGTGACGCTCGTGACACCGGGCGGAATGCGAACCGCCTTCTTCGACGAGCGTGAGGAGCGGTACCGGCCACCACCCGACCTCGACCTGCTCGATCCCGCGCTCGTGGCCGACGCGGTCGCCTACGCGCTGTCCCGGCCTCCCGGCTGCGAGGTCCGCGAGATGGTGGTGACCCCGCCGGGCGAATCATCCTGGCCGTGATCGTCGGTGCCGTCGGGACCCCGGTCGGCCTCTCAGCGCCGGCCGGACCGGCCCCGCCCGCCCTCTCCGAGGTCGTCGAGCCCACGCTGCACACCAGCCGAGAAGCTCGACAGGAAGCCGTACACCTCGTCGGCCGACCGGACGACCTCGTCGCGACTGCGTCGGGGGGGCGGGGGTTGCGACGGCGGCCCGGGTGACGCCGGTGCCCCACCCGGGTGCCCCGGCGACGCGGGCGACGCCGGGCGCTCACCGCCGGATCCCCGCCGCACCACCTGGGTCCTGGGCATCTGGGCGCCGCGCACGCGCCGCTGCAGCGGAGTGCCGGGACTCGGCCCACCGGGAGGCGACGGCACCCCGGGGCCGCTCGGGGGCGGCGGCGCCTGCCACGGCCCGCCCTGCGGCTGCCCACCGGGGGCGGGGACCGCGCCGACCTCGCCGGTCGCCTCGAGCGTGTCGCCGCCCTTGATCAACAC
>JBKHJZ010000292.1:0-3006 GCA_046537875.1 Acidimicrobiia bacterium
GCAATGGGTTCCGGAAGTGGAACCCATTCCCTCGGGCCCGGATCGGTGGAACCCGATGCCTCGGGAAGCGGTGGTGTGGGGCCCGGATCGGTGGAACCCGGTGCCTCGGGAAGCGGTGGTGTGGGGGCCGGGGTTGGGACGAGGCTGAGGCCGGCGCCCGTCGACGTGCCGCCGGGGGAGTGGGGGCGCGGTGGGCCGGCGGTGCGTCTCGGGCTCGGGTCGGTGCGGGGCCTCGGCGAGGACCTCGCAGTGCGCGTCGTGGACGAGCGCCGGGCCCACGGCCCCTATGCCAGCCCGGAGGACCTGGTCCGCCGGGTGCCCGGCCTGTCGGTCACCCAGCTGGAGGCATTGGCGACGTCGGGCGCGTTCGGATGCTTCGGGCTCGACCGGCGTCGGGCGCTGTGGGTGGCCGGGGCGGTGGCCTCCACGGGCGCCGACCGGCTGGCCGGCATCGTCACGGGTGTCGAGGCGCCGCCGCTGCCGGGCATGGAGCCGGTCGACGAGGCGCGTGCCGACCTGTGGGCCACGGGCGTGAGCCCCGAGGGTCATCCGACGATCTTCGTCCGCGAGGTGCTCGACGGGCTGGGGGTCGTACCGGCGGCCCGGCTGGTGGAGCGCCCGCACGGCTCACGGGTGACGGTGGCCGGGGTGGTGACGCACCGTCAGCGACCTGCGACGGCGGGCGGTACCACCTTCGTCAACCTCGAGGACGAGACGGGCCTGCTGAACATCGTGGTGTCGAAGGGGTGCTGGACGTATCACCGCCGGGTGGTACGCACCTCGCCCGCCCTGCTGGTGCGGGGCCGGCTCGAGCGGGTGGACGGGGTGGTCAACGTGATCGCCGAGCGCATCGAGCCGCTCCCGATCCGTGCCACGGTCCGCAGCCGCGACTTCCGCTGACTCAGTTGACTTCGACTCGGTGTCCGTCAGCCAGACGCGCAACGGCCCGGCCGAGACGGGACGGCCGGGCCTGCGCCGGACCCCGACCGGGGCGGGAACCGGCCGGGTCCGAGATCTGACGGGCCGGCGGTGGGGTCCCCAGCAGGTCCCCACCGCCGATTCCCGAAGGTCAGGGACGTTCGCCGGCCGGGTCGCCGTCGAGCCCGAACATGTCCGGGGCGGCGCCGGACTCGGGGTCGACCGGCAGGTTCGTGGTGGGCGGTGCCGCGGGGGCGTCATCGCCGTCGCCGGCCTCGCCGGCATCACCCGGGGCCGGCGGTGTTGCCGGGGCCTCGCCTCGTTCGGTGGCGGCCGCACCGGCATCGCCGGGAGCCGAGCCGTCGCCGGCGGGCGTGCCGTCACCGGCGGGCGTGCCGGCGACCGCGTCCTTGGCGGCATCGCTGGCCGGGCCGGGCAGGTCGGTGAGCCCGAAGTCGCTCGGATGCGGCTGGTCACCGCACCCGGCCTTCGGATCGAACTCCTCGCCGGTCACCCGGGTCGTCTCGTCGCCCTGGGCGGCGGCATTGGCGGCGACGCATTCGGTCCAGGTCCGGTGGGCCTCCCTGAAGGCCTGGGCCGCAGCCTGCTTGCCCTCGCCGGTCTCCTGACCCTCGGTGCCGGCCTCGGCTGCCTGCTCCTCGGCCGACGGAGCGTCGTTGTCCGGCAGGACGGGCACGTTCACGACATCGGTCGCGTGGAGCCCCCCGACGCTGGCGGCGGTCATCGCCGTGCCGAGGACCACCTTGCCCGTGAGGCTCGCGATGAACCCGCTCACACTGCTCAACATCTCGTGCTTCCTTCCGATCCTGTCTCGACGGTGGGAACGCCCGGGCGGCGGTGACTCCTGCGCCCGCGCGGGGCTCGCTGCTGTCACCAGCAGGTCGCCGTCGTGGTCGAGATGCGCCCCGGTGAACGCCGCCAGCCTCGGGTCGCGCTCCAGCGGCCGCTGCGGCAGGTACGCCGATCGCACGTCGTGAACGATCGCCGCGACATCGGCAAGGTCCTCGTCCAGGGGATCCTCGCCCAGCACGGCGTCGATCGGGTCGATGTGCGAACGGATCGGTCGCATCTCGTTGGAAGGAACGGTGTCGTCGGTCATCGTGTTACGGCCGGTGTGAGAGGGATCGGCGCAGCCGGGCGAGCGCCCGGTGCTGCAGGGCACGGACGGCTCCGGGCCGGCGGCCGACCACCTCGGCGGTCTCCTCGACGCTCAGCCCGCCGACCACGCGCAGCACGACGACCTCGCGCTGCTCGTCGGTCAGCTCGCCGAGCAACGCCTCGACGCGGTCGCGCTCGCCGAGGTGGTCGGGCAGGTGGTCTGTGGTGCCGGCGTCCGGCAACTCGTGGGGCACGGTCACGACCGTGTCGATCCGGCGCGCCCGCTGCCGGCGCTCGTCGATCAGCGCGTTGCGGGCGATCCGGAACACCCAGGCCCTGAACTGCACGGCGTTGCCCTCGAAGCCGTCGATGGCGCCGAACGCCCGGACGAACACGTCGTTGGCCAACGCCTCCCAGTCGTCGGCGCCGCGGGCCCGCAGGTAGCCGCCGACCGGACGTTCGAGCCACCGGAGCAGCTCCTCGAAGGCACGCGGATCGCCCGACCGGGCCCCGGCCAGGCGGCCGGCGAACCGGTGCGCATCGTCGTCGGCCGGCGTGCGCTCGGTCTTGCCCATGTGTCACCTCTCCCCAGCCGCGGCCCCGGCCGTGGGCCCGGGGCCGCACGGAGCGGATCGCTCGCATGCCCTCCCGTCTTCTACCAGATGCGGCGCCGGGCATCACGTCGACCGGCCGTAGGGCCGAAGGTCCCTACCGGCTCGGGACGTTGGCCGGGGGACGCCCGGGCACCTCGCCGACCATTCTCTATCGGTGATGGCCATGGACTGAGCCATCGCTGGAACAGAACCAACACTGCGGGAGATGGGAGGGCCACGTGGCACCTGGGGTCGACGCCACACGCGACCGACGCGGAGTGAACCGACGCAGCTTCCTCGGCTGGGCCGGCGCGGGCCTCGGCGGCCTCGGCCTGGTGGGCGGCACCGCCGCGACGGCGTGGCCCCGCGGGGACCC
>JBKHJZ010000090.1:0-12978 GCA_046537875.1 Acidimicrobiia bacterium
GCTACCCGGCCGGCCGGACCGCTCCGGATGTGGTCGGCCGCCGGGAGGCGAGTGGCGGGGTCGGACCCCCGGGATGTGGTCGGCCGCCGGGAGGCGGGTGGTGGGGTCCGTGGGACCCCCGGGATGTGGTCGGCCGCCGGGAGGTCGGCGGCGGGTCGGCCGATCTCAGGAGCCGGCGTCGGCGAGCGCGAACACCGGGTGCCGGGGGGCGATCGCCAGCAGCTCCTCGTCGCTGGAGTCGGCGTCGACGCCGTCGAAGAACACGCCCACCTCGGCCTTCCATCGGCGGAGGTAGGCGCGCAGGATCCCCGGCTTCTCGGCGTCGGGGAGCTCGGTGGCGACGTGGTGCGTGCGCCGGCGGCCGAGGAGGAGGTCGAGCCGGCCGTCGTTGGCCCGCACGTTGCGCACCCACTGGGTGTTTCCCCGGGGCGACACCAGGTAGCTGCTCCCGTCGACGGTCAGCAGGTTCACGGGCACGCGGCGGGGTTCGCCCGTGCGGCGGCCGGGCACCTCGAGCACGCGGCTGCCCCAGACGCTCACGCCGGCACGGGTGAGGCCGGCGACGGCACGATTGAACACGTTGCGGGTGAACCATCCGGGGGCGCGGTAGTGGGTGGCGGGCCCGGAATCGCTGGGCACGGGAACCTCCTTCACGGGCGGGCGGGTGGCCGGGACGCGACCCGCGGGGCTCCCAGTGTGAGCCTGGCGGGTCCACCCCGTCGAACGTCCGGGCGTTGGACGCCGCACCGCACGCGCGGGTCGCGCCCGGTGCGTCCGGCGGGTGCCGGCCCGGCCGTCGTGCCGGGGGTCGGCGGCGGCGGACCCGTCCGGGAGCGGGGAGCGCCGTCGATGAGCGGGGAGAAGCCATCGCCGGTGCAACGGCCGGCAGGTGCGACCGGAGGGTCCCGCCCAACCCTCCGATCGCGCCACCTGTCGGCACGTCCGCCTGCCGCCGGGGCCGCGCCGCCGCTGGTGACGTCCGCCGCGACCCATCAGGCAGGCACGGTACGCACCGGTGCCGGGGAAGCGGATCAGTAGCTCCTACGTATTCCTGCAGCCGCCGCCGGGTCCGGGTGCTGCCGCCGCCGGCGTGACCGCCGGGGGACCTACCACGAGCGGCGCGCTCCCAACCGCCCGTCATCACGGGCTTCGGGGCCGGCGGCGCCGGTCGCCGACCGTCACGGAGGAGGGCGGCCGGTGGTTGGGTACGCTCACCGGCCGTGGTCGGACGGTGGCCCCTCGTCGGGCGCGACGACGAGCTCGCCGAGGTGCGCCGCATCCTCGCCGCGGAGCGGGGACCGAGGGGCGTCGCCGTGTTCGGCGAGCCCGGGGTCGGCAAGAGCCGACTCGTCGCCGAGGCGGTGGGTGCCTGGGTGGGCGCCGGGGGCGCCGCCGAATGGGTGCGTGCGACCGAGGCTGCGAAGCAGATCCCCCTCGGGTCGCTCGCCCACCTGGTCACGCCTGGCGACGACGTCCACCAGCAGGACGACCTCCTCCACGCGACCGCCGCCCGGCTCCGCGAGCGGGCCGCGACCGGCAGGTTGCTGCTGGCGGTCGACGACGCGCACCTCCTCGACGAGGCGTCGGTCGCCCTGTTGCACCTGGTGGTCACCCAGTCGCCGCTCCGCGTGCTGATCAGCGTCCGCGCCGGCGAGCCGGAGCCCAACGGGCTGGTCGGGCTGTGGAAGGACGAGCTCCTGGTCCGGTTGGATCTCGGCCCGCTCACCCGGGACGCCACGGAGCAACTGGTGATCGTGGGGTTGGGCGAGGGTGTGCCGGCGTCCCTCGTCCACCGGATCTGGGAGTTGAGCCGCGGCAACGTGCTGTTCATCCGCGAGCTGGTGAGGGCCGCGGTCGAGCGCCGGGCGGCGGGCGGCGGTGGTCGCCGTGTCGCCCTCCCGCCCGAGGGGTCGCCGGAGCGGTTGCGTCAGCTCGTCGACGAGAGACTGCGGCTCCTCGAGCCCCGGTGGCGATCGGCGCTCGAGGTCATCGCCGTCGGCGAGCAGGTGCCGCTGGCCGCGGCCGAGCGGCTCGCCGAACCGGCCGACCTGGAGGCGCTGGAGCAGCGGGGCCTGATCGAGGTCGTGGACGCGGGCGGTGCCGAGGTGGTGCAGGTTGCGCATCCGCTGTACGGCGACGTGCTCGCCGGGTCGCTGCCACGCCTCCGCCGGCGGGCACTGCTGCGCGACCTCGTCCGGGCGGTCGCCCCGCTGGAGCTCTTCCACCCGCTGCGGCGCGCCACGTGGCAGCTCGAGTCCGGGGCGCCGGGCGATCCTGCGGAGCTGCTCGGCCTGGCGCGCGAAGCCCTCGCCCGGCTCGACCATCGTCTCGCCGAGCGGTTGGCGCTCGCGGCCGGGGGAACGAGTCGCGCCGATGCCGGGCTCGTCCTCGGTGAGGCGCTCGCCGGCCAGGGCCGGATCGAGGAGTCGGAGGCGGCGCTGGCCGAGCTGCGCGCCGTCGATCCCGAGCAGACGGCCCGGGTGGCCATCAACCGGGCCAGCAACCTGTTCCTCCGCCTCGACCGGTCGGCCGACGCCTACGCCGTGCTGCAGGCGGCCGACGACGACCTCGCCGACCATCCCCGGTGGCGGGCCGAGTGCCGCTCGGTGCTGGCACAGATGCTCATGTTCTCGCTCCGCCTGCCGGACGCCGGCGACGTTGCCGACGAGCTGCTCGCCGATCCGGCCACCCCCGAGCCCGCCCGCGTGCGGGCGGTGAGCGTGGCGGTGACCGTCCGGGGTGCGCGTGGCCGTCCCGACGAGAGCCTCGGCCTGCTCGACGACGAGGTGCACGCGGCCGCCCGCCGCCACCGGCGAGAGGTGCCCTACGGCGACATCCAGCTGCGGATGGCCCGGTTCCAGGCCCTCTACTGGGCGGGCCGGGTGCGTGACCTCGATGCGTACACCGCCGACAACCTCGGCCTCGACGTCGAGCACTCGTCGCCGTCGCTGCGCGGGATCCTCGCCGGGTTCCGGGGCGGTGCCCTGCTGGTCCGCGGGCGGGCGGGCGCCGCCCTCGCCGAGTTCCAGCGGTCGTCGCGGGCGCTCGCCGAGAACGACTGGTTCGGCCAGCGCGCGCTGGTGGAGGCGATGCGGGCGCGGGCGGCGGTGTTCGCCGGAGAGCTCGACCTCGCCGACGAGGCGATCGCCGCCGCCGACGCCAGCTATGCGACCGACATGCTCCGCAGCGCCCGGGTGCTGCCGTACATCGAGCTGTCGCGGGCCTGGGTGCTGGCCGCGTACGGACGGGTCGCCGATGCCGCGCAGCAGTGCCTCGCGCTCGCGACCGCGATGGAGCACGTCGCCCGGCCCTTGGCGGTGGAGGCGCTGCACGCCGCGGTCCGCCTCGGCCGGGCCGCCGACGCCGTGGCTCCGCTGGAGCGCCAGGCGGGCGAGATGGACGGCCCGTTCGTCCCGATCGCCACGCGTCACGCCCGGGCGCTGGCCGACGACGATCCCGGGCGCCTCGCCGCGGTGGCCGCCGAGCTCGAGAAGCTGGGGGCGGACCTGCTGGCTGCGGAGGCCAACCGGTCCGCGGCGAACGCCTACCGGCGCGCCGGACGGGGCGCCTCGGCCTCCACCGCGGCGCACCGCGTCGACGAGCTGCTCGACCGCTGCGGCCATCCCCGCTCGCCGGCGCTCGAACCGCTGCAGCCCCTGGGAGAGGAGCTCACCGACCGGGAGCGTGAGGTCGCCCAGCTGGCGGCTCGCGGCCGCACCAGCCCCGAGATCGCCGCCGACCTCTACGTGTCGGTGCGGACGGTCGACACCCACCTCCACCGGATCTACCGGAAGCTGATGATCGAGGGCCGGCACCAGCTGGCCGACGCGCTCGGCATCACCTCGGGCCCCGCCGGCCGCCGTACGTAGCGACTACTGACGCCGTCGGGCGGCCGTCTCGGTACCGTGCCCCCGTGGGCGAGAGTGACCTGGAGCGGCACCTCGCCGCCGGGGCCGGTGCCCCCGCCGACCCCGACGACGTCGGAGAGCCGGGATCAGCCGCGCCCGAACCCGGGACGGGTGGATCGCCCGACGAACCGGCCGGGTCCGCGACGCGGGCGGGCTCGCCGGCGCGCCCGGTCGCGGACAGAGATCTCGTCGAGGCCCTGGCCGACTTCGTGCAGGACCTGGTCGAGGGCGACGAGAGCGGTGGGACCGAGCCGCCCTCCGGTGACGAGCTCCGCGGCGACGGCGATCGGCCCACCGGCGAGGAGACGGCCGGCACCACCGGCGCGTGCTGAGAGGCCGAGCGGATGCGTCCCACTCCGGGACGCGTCAGGCGATGGGGGCGCCGGGCTCGACGCCGTCCGGCACCTCCAGCAGCCGGACCGTGCCGTCGGGGTCGAGCGCCCCGAGCACCAGGAACTCGCTCGTGAACCCGGCGATGCGCTTGCGTCCGAGGTTGATGGCTCCGACCACCATGCGCCCCAGCAGCTCGTCGGCCGAGTAGTTCGCCACCTGCGCGCTGGTGCGCAGCTCGCCCACCACCGGCCCGAAGTCGACGGTCAGTTTCCACGACGGCTTGCGCGCCTCGGGGAACGGGTCGACCGCGGTCACCCGCCCGGCTCGCATGTCGAGCGCGACGAATCCCTCGGCCCCGATGTCAGGCTTCCGCCCGAGGCGCTCGGGAGCGTAGGGCAGGGCGTCAGGATCGATCTCGTGCGGTGCCATGGGCCCATGCTGCCCGCTCGCTGCGAGCGGGCGAGCACGGCGGGCTCGGGCACGTGTGGCCGCCTCTCGACGGCCTCGCGCGGTCGAAGCGACGCGTTCCGGCGCAGAATTGCTGCAAATTCGGGCGGTCCACGCGCACAAAGTGATGCATTCCTGGGAAGAAGTCGTAAAGATTGGCGCAGCATCAGCGTGTCGTCGGTTGGAGTCGAGGACACGGTGCACCCGCCCCGAGCGAGGAGGAACCCGTGAACCGTCGTGATCTGGTCAACGCGGTGGCCACCCAGACCGGTGTCGAGAGGAGGGAGGTCGACACCGTTCTCAGGGGGTTCACCGATGTCGTCACCAACGTCGTGTCGAAGGGCGAGCCCGTGGCGATCTCCGGCTTCGCCAAGTTCACCAAGGTGGATCGCCCGGCCCGCATGGGCAGGAACCCGCAGACCCAGGAGCCGGTGAGGATCAAGGCGTCGAAGAAGGCGCGCATCACCCCGCTCAAGGGCTTCAAGGAGGCGGTCGTCAAGCCGAGCAAGGCGCCCAGGCTCCAGCGGGGTGTGTGGCCTCCCGCGCCGGCGCCGGCGAAGAAGGCCGCGGCCAAGAAGACCACGGCCAAGAAGACCACGGCCAAGAAGACAGCGGGGAAGAAGGCCCCCACGAAGAAGGCGGCAGCGAAGAAGACCACGGCGCGGGGCGCAGCGAAGCGGGGTCCCGCCAAGAAGGGCGCCGCCAGGAGGACCACGGCGCGCAGGTCGGCGAGTCGCTGACGCGCGCACCGGCGTGGGGACGTCGGGCCGACATCCCCGGCGTCGGGCCGATTTTCCCGGCGGTGGGCCGGCTTTTCCGGTTCGCGCCTACACATCGCGTGCCTCCCGGGCGTTCTTGGGGCAGTGTTGGTCGCGACCGTGATCCCCGAGCGCGTCGAGCGCGTCACCGACTCGGTGCCGGCGGTCGCCGGCGCACGAGCGACGTTGTCGTTCGAGGCCTTCTTCCTGGCCAACGAGCGGCGGCTCTTCCGCGCGCTGTTCGTGCTCACGGGTGATCGCCACGACGCGGAGGACCTGACGCAGCTGGCCTTCTGCAAGGTGTGGGAGCGGTGGGAGCGGGTCGCGGCGCTCGACGATCCCGTCGGCTACCTGTTCCGCAGCGCCTTCAACGCCCACCGCAGCACGGTGCGGCGGGCGGTCCGAGCGGCGCTCCGGTGCATCGAGCATCCTGCGATCACCCCGTCGCCCCTGCCCGCCGAGGTGGCGGCCGACCGCGATGCGGTCGTGCGGTTGCTCTGCACGCTCACCCCCCGCCAGCGCGAGGCCGTGGTGCTGACCGAGCTCCTCGACCGCCCGCCCACCGACGCCGCTCGCATCATGCACATCCGTCCATCGACCGTCCGAGTGCTGGTCAGCCAGGCACGCGCTGCGTTCGAGGGGGTGCCACCGCCCGACGGGGAGCCCGGGGCGTGACCGACGATGATCACGTCGACTTCCGGAGGTCGCTCCAACGCTTCGCCACATCGGTCGGTGATCCGCCCGAGCACGGTCTCGAGAGGCTTGCCGCTCGCCGGCACCGCCGGCTGCGCCGCCGCCGTGGAGCTGTCGTCACGGCGGCGGCGCTGGCGGTGCTGGTCGGCCTGATCGCGACGATCGGGTCGAACGACGAGCCTGCCGACGTCGCGGCGTCGGCGGCCGAGCAGTCCGGCCCCCGCCCGGCGAGCGAGCTGCCGGCCACGGCCGAGCTGCGCTGCGGCCCCGGTGGCATCCTCGTGCCGGTCGCGTCGGTCAGGCCGCAGAGCGAGGGCCTGCACCTCCGCGTGCTGAACACGCACCGCGGCGCGACGACGGTGTGGGTCGAGGGCGACGACTGGGCGTCGGGCCCGATCCGGGTCGACCCCGGCATCACCGAGCAGCACCACCCGGTGCCCCCGGGGATCCTCACGATCGGGTGCGAGGTGCAGGGCGAGCCCCAGCAGCGGCGGGTCGACCTCATCGACGTCGACGGGGTGTACCAGGTGCCGCAGCTGTCATGCCGCAAGAGCGAGCAGGTGATGATCACCGATCTGCCGGTCGATCCCGAGACCGGCTCGCTGATCACCGCCACCCGGCGGGCACTGGCCCCGGCCCTTCACGACGACGACAGCATCGGCGCGCCGCGTGGCTACGTCCGGCAGCGGCTGGCCGCCCCGACCACCGACCCGCTCACGCAGCTGACCCGCGATGGCCGGACGGTGGCGTTCGTGCGGCTGCGCGGCGCTGACGAAGGCGACGGAGGCGCCGGCGGCGGCGGTGACGGCGACGCCGATGCCGCAGTCCGGCCGCCGTGGGTCGCGGCCACCGAGGTGATCGCGTGTCCCGAGGTGGCCGCGGAGCTCGGGACCGACGGGGCTTCCGCCGACGCGGCGGAGGACGGCGACGGAGCGGGCGCCGACGGCCCGGCCACGCCGGGAGGCGACGGAGGCGGCGAGGACTCGGGCACCGGTGACGGCACGGCCGCCGATGACGGCGCGGCGGCGGCCGAGGGCGACACGGATGCGGGGGGCGGCGGCGCCTGAGATCGCCCTTGAGATCGCCGGGGCCGGCGCGCGCCTGTCCGCGCATGCTCTCAGCGGTACATCGCCTCGATCTGATCGGCGTACTTGGCGAGGATCGCCCGGCGCTTGAGCTTCGACGTCGGGGTGAGCTCGTCGCTGTCCGGCACCCAGTCCTCGCCGAGGATCGTGATGCGCTTGACCCGCTCGGCGTTGCTGAACATGGCCATCACGTCGTCGACCGCCCGCTGGAGCACGTCGTGGGCGTCCGGGTCGGCGGCCAGCTCGGCGAGCGAGCCGGCCTCGATGCCGCGCTCGGCGAACCACGCGGGGGCCACGTCGGGATCGAGGACGAGGAGGGCCGAGACGAACTTTCGGGCGTCGCCCACCGTCGCCGCCTGGCCCACCGGTGCGAGCGACTTGAGCGCCGCCTCCAGGTTGGCGGGGCTCACGTTCTTGCCCCCCGCCGTGATGATCAGCTCCTTCTTGCGGTCGACGATGCGGAGGTAGCCCTCGTCGTCGATCTCGCCGAGGTCGCCGCTCCGCAGCGTTCCGTCGGGGTCGAGGGCCTCCGCGGTCTTCTGGGGGTCGTCCAGGTAGCCGACGAACACGTTCCCGCCCCGGCAGCAGACCTCGCCGTCGTCGGCCAGGAACACCTCGCATCCAGGGAAGGCGACGCCCACCGAGCCGGGCTTGACCCGGTACGGCTCCCAGGTGATCGGCCCGGTCGACTCGGACATGCCGTAGATCTCCGACAGCGGCACCCCGATCGCCCGGTACCAGCGGACGAGATCGGGGGTGATGGGCGCGGCGCCGGTGACCGCGAACTGCAGCGCGTCCAGGCCCACGAGCTGGCGGACGTTGCGGAACGCCACCTCGTCGAGGAAGGCCCACGTCTCCTCGTCCTGCTCGCTGGCCGTGCCGACGGTGCGGCGCTCGGCGATCGGCTCGGCTGCGGCGACGGCCTCGTCGAACTTGCTGCGAGCCTCGGGGTCGGCGGCCAGCGCGGCCTGCACGCCCGCGTGGATCTTCTCCCACACCCGGGGCACCCCGAACATCGTCTGGGGGTGGACCTCCCGCATGTACCGGCCGATCTGGTTCGGATCGGGGCACGTGGTCACCTCGAAGCCGCCCATGATCGCCAGGTAGTGGCCGGCCATCCGCTCCGCGATGTGGGCCATCGGCAGGTAGGAGATGGCCCGGAACCCGACGGGGTCGATGTCGAGCAGCCCGAGGTAGCCCTGCCCGGTCCACACGATGTTCCGGTGCGTGAGCATCACCCCCTTGGGCGGCCCGGTGGTGCCGGAGGTGTAGATCACGGTGGCGAGCGTGTCGGGCGACTGGTCGCCGAGCGCGGCCCGCAGGTCGAGGGGATCCCCGTTGAACACGCTGTCGGCCCGCAGCGCCTCCTCGCCGGCGAGGCCGCGCGGGTCGTGGAGGATGACCATCGACTCGAGGTCGGCGAGCGTGTGCCGGACGTGCGCGAAGCGCTCGAGGAAGCCCATGTCCTCCACGACCGCGACCTTCGCCTTGCTGTGGTCGGTCAGGTAGGCGATCTGCTCGGGGGACGACGAGTTGTAGATCGAGATGGCGGTGGCCCCGCAGAACACGGTGGCCAGGTCGACCACGTGGAACTCGGGGATGTTGCGCATCATCAGGATCACCCGGTCGCCGGGCTCCACCCCGAGCGACCGCAGGCCGGCGGCCGTCCGGGCGACGCGCTCGGCCAGGTCGGCGTACGTCATCTCGCCCCATCCGTCGCCGGTGTCCCAGCGCAGCGCGGTCCGGCCGCCGTGCGCCGCGACCGTGTCGAGGAACCTGCTTCCCACGGTCTGGCCCTCGACCATCCGGTCGATCTCTGAACGCGTGATCTTCGTCGCCTGTGTCTGTTGCGTCATCTGTGCGGTGCATCCCTTCGGGACCGGGGGCGGTCGCCCGGCGGGCGAACCTGGGATGTCGGGGACGCTGGCGTCGATGGTCACCCACCGCGGCCAGCGGACCACGTCCTCACCGTAGGCTGCCCTTGCGCCCGCCGCAGGTCGATCGGCAGACTGTCTTGACCGATCGGTCAAGGATGCCGTCCCATCGACCGCCACGACCCGTGTGCCGCGGGCGGCGGGTACGGCGCGACAAAGGAGCAGGCCATGCCCACTGCCGTCATCGTCGACGCCGTCCGCACCGCGGGCGGCAAGCGCAACGGCGTGCTGTCCGGGTGGCACCCGGCCGACCTGGCCGCCGAGTGCCTCACCGCCCTCGTCCAGCGCACCGGCATCGACCCCGAGCGGGTGGAGGACGTGATCATGGGCTGCGTCATGCAGGCCGGCGCCCAGTCGCTCAACGTGGGGCGCAACGCGGTCCTCGCCGCCGGCTGGCCCGAATCGGTGCCCGGCACCACCATCGACCGGCAGTGCGGCTCGTCGCAGCAGGCGTCGCACTTCGCCGCCCAGGCCGTCATGGCCGGTGCCCACGACATCGTGGTGGCCGGCGGTGTCGAGGTGATGAGCCAGGTGCCGATGGGTGCGTCTGTCGGCGACGGCAAGTTCGGCCTGCCCTTCGGTCCCCGGGTGAACCAGCGCTACGCGGACGTCGGTGGGCTCGTGCCGCAGGGCATCTCCGCCGAGCTCATCGCCGACAAGTGGGGCCTGTCGCGCGAGGACCTCGACGCGTTCGGCGCCCAGAGCCAGACCCGAGCGGCCCGGGCCCGTGACGAGGGCCGGTTCGACGGCGAGATCGTGCCCGTGCGGTCGATCCGCCGCGACAAGGAGACCGGCGAGATCATCACCTCCGACGAGATGGTCACCCGGGACGAGGGCATCCGCGACGACACCACGGCCGAGAGCCTCGCCAAGCTCAAGCCCGCCTTCAAGCCCGACGGGAAGGTCACGGCCGGCAACTCGAGCCAGATCACCGACGGCGCATCGGCGGCGCTGATCATGAGCGAGGAGAAGGCGTCCGAGCTCGGCCTCACGCCGCGCGCGCGCTTCCACGCGTTCGCCCTCGCGGGTGTCGATCCGGTCACCATGCTCACCGGCCCCATCCCTGCGACCCAGAAGGTGCTCGACAAGGCGGGCATGTCGGTCGACGACATCGACCTGTTCGAGGTGAACGAGGCGTTCGCGTCGGTCGTGCTCGCCTGGCACCAGGAGACGGGGGCCGACATGGAGAAGGTCAACGTCAACGGCGGCGCCATCGCCCTGGGGCACCCGCTCGGGTGCTCCGGCACCAAGCTGCTCGCCACGCTGGTCAACGAGGTCGAGCGGTCCGGTGCCCGGTGGGGCCTGCAGACGATGTGCGAGGGCGGCGGCATGGCCAACGCCACGATCATCGAGCGGCTCGGCTGATCACCGCCTCGACGTGGCGTGGACCGTGGGTGGGGGCCGCCGGGGGGCGACGCAGCGGCTCGCCTGGACCCTGGCTCTCCTCCTCGTCGCGGGCGGCCTGGCGTGCAGCAGCGGCGCATCCGGTGACGAGGAGGACCCCCTCCAACCCCTCCGCGAGCGCACCGAGCCCGCGGGGTGGGACGTCTCGCCGGGTGTCGAGCAGGTCACGGTCACCGGTGCCGAGCCCGGCCAGCCCCTCACGCTGTACGGCCCCGACGGAGGCAAGCGGCTGACCCTCCGGGCCGACGACACGGGACAGGCCCACTTCGCGTACCTGCCGGAGGAGCACCTCGTCGCCCGGTCGGGCCCCGGGCTCGACATCGGGGACCTGGGCGACCTCACCGGCGGTGACGTGGTCCGGCCCGGCCGGTACCTGGTGCGCGACGACAGCGCCACACCCGTGCAGGCCTCCGAGGTGGTGACGGTGTCGGGCCGCGACGACACCCCCGATCCCGCCCTCTACGAACGCCAGGAGCTGCGCGGCGCCGAGCTGGACCTCCTCGGGTCCCCCGTGGGCGGCGCATCGCTCGAGGACGGCTTCCAGTACCTCGAGATGCGCGACGGCACCCGGCTGAGCGCCATGGTCCGCTTCCCCGACGCCGAGCTCTACGGGGAGGGTCCCTACCCCACGGTGATCGAGATGTCGGGGTACGCCCCGTCGAACCCGGAGGCCGAGGAGCCCGGCAGCCAGCTGGCGCGCACCTTCGGCTACGCGACCGTCTCGGTGAACCTGCGCGGGTCGGGCTGCTCGGGCGGGGTGTTCGACGTGTTCAACGCCGCGCAGACCGCCGACGGCTACGACGTCGTCGAGATCGTCGCCCGCCAGCCGTGGGTGCAGCACGGGGAGCCCGGCATGGTCGGGCTGTCCTACTCGGGCATCACCCAGCTCTACACGGCCGCCACGAAGCCGCCGCACCTCGCCGCGATCACGCCACAGTCGGTGATCGCCGACCCGTGGCTCCAGGCCTGGCCCGGCGGCATCTACAACAGCGGGTTCACGCAGCAGTGGCTCCGCCAGCGCCGGGAGAGCTCGCGGGCCGGCGGCGACAGCTGGGTGCAGGAGCGCATCGAAGCCGGCGACGACACGTGCGAGGCCAACCAGGAGCTGCGCACCCAGAACCTCGACTTCGAGGCGTTGACCCGGTCCCTCGACAGCTACACCCCGCCGGCGGCCGCGCGCGACCTGCGCCGGCTCGTCCGGGACATCGAGGCGCCCACGTTCATCACCGGCGCCTTCCAGGACGAGCAGACCGGCGCCCAGTTCACGGCCATGCTCGACGACTTCGACCGCGCCGAGGTTCTGCGCGTCGGGCTGTGGAACGGCCGCCACCCCGACGGGTACGGGCCCGCCAACCTGATGCGCTGGTTCGAGTTCCTCGAGCTCTACGTGGCCCGGCGGGTGCCCGAACTGCACCCGGCGGTGCGGGCGGCGGCGCCCCCGGTGCTCGCGGGCGAGTTCGGGTTCGAGGACATCGAGCTCGGCCCCGACCGGTTCGCCCGCTACGGCGACGACCATGCCGCGGCCCGGGAGGCCTACGAGGACGAGCCCCCGGTGCGGGTCATCTTCGAGAGCGGCATCGGCGAGAACGAGGTGGGGGAGCCGGGTGGCACCTTCGAGCTGGAGCTCGACGCGTGGCCGCCCCCCGAGGCGAGCACGCGCACGCTGTACCTCGGCGCCGACGAGGCGCTCACCGGCGAGCCCCCCGGGGAGGCTGCGGGTGGGTCCGGGCCCGAGGCCGACGCGTTCCGGGTCGACCCGGATGCGGGCGGCTCCACGCTGTTCGGCGGCACCGGCGAGTACCCGCTGCTGGCGCCCGTGTGGGACGTGGAGTGGACCCGGTTCGGCCCGGGCGAGGAGCTGTCCTACCTCACCGGGCCGCTGGTGGACGACGTGGTCGCGGCCGGGCCGGCCTACGCCGAGCTGTGGGTGGCGGCCGATGCCGCCGACGTGCACCTGCAGGTGTCGGTGTCGGAGGTGCGGCCCGACGGTGTCGAGTACCTGGTGCAGAACGGCTGGCTCGACGTTGGCCATCGCGCCGAGGACGAGGAGCGGACCGAGGGCAACGAGGTGGTGCACCGCTTCACCGAGGACGCCTACCAGCCCCTCGACGGCGGTGAGGGCTTCGAGCGGGTGAGGGTGCCGATCCCGTCGTTCGGGCACCCGTTCCGCGAGGGCTCGCGGATCCGGCTGTCGATCGCCACCCCGGGACGCAACCATGCCACCTGGGAGTTCGAGAACCCCGACCACGACGGCGAGCCGCCGACCGTCCGGGTGGCCCGCACCGACGGCATGCCGTCGGCGCTGGTGCTCTCGTCGCTCGACGACGTGGAGCTCCCCGACGTGGAGCCGGCCCCGTGCCCGGGCCTGCGGGGGCAGGCGTGCCGGCCGTTCGTTCCCACCGAGAACCTCCCGGGC
>JBKHJZ010000091.1:0-12963 GCA_046537875.1 Acidimicrobiia bacterium
CGTCGCCACCGTCGTCGGCGCTGCACGCACCCGCCAGCAGCGCCACGGCCGCACCGAGCGCGAGCACTCCCCTCCTGGTTCGGGTCATCACCGTCGGCTGCCTCCTGGTCGTCGCCCCGTCGGGTCGCTGGCCCGGCGCGGCCCATCCTCGCAGCCTCGTCCCGGCCGCGCCGCGTTCCGGTGGCAGACTCCGGCCATGACCGAGCATCGCACCGTCGAACCCGCCGACCTCCGCACGCTCGCCACGGGGCTCCGGTTCCCGGAGGGCCCGGTGGCGCTGGCCGACGGGTCGGTCCTCGTGGTGGAGATCGCCCGCCGCACGCTGACCCGCGTCGGACCCGACGGCACGGTCGAGGTCGTCGCCGAGTGCGGCGGTGGGCCCAACGGGGCGGCGATCGGTCCCGACGGGGCGGTCTACGTCGGCAACAACGGCGGATGCTTCGACTGGCAGGAGCGGTTCGGCCTGCTGTTCCCGGGCTCGCCGCCGCCCCCGGACTGGGACGGGGGCTCGATCCAGCGGGTCGACCTCGCGAGCGGCGAGGTGACGACCGTCGCCACCGAGAGCGGCGGCGTCCGGCTGCGCGCCCCGAACGACCTGGTCTTCGACGCCGACGGCGGCCTCTGGTTCACCGACCACGGGGTCCGCCAGGAGCGGGCGTCCGACCGCACCGGCGTCCACTGGTGCCGGGCCGACGGCAGCGGTGCCCGCGAGGCGGTGTTCCCGCTCGACGCCCCCAACGGCATCGGCCTGTCGCCGGACGGCAGGGAGCTGTACGTGGCGGAGACGCACACGGGGCGCGTCTGGGCGTGGAACGTGACCGGCCCTGGCGAGGTGGGCGGCGACGACCCGATGGGCCCGGGGGGCGCCCGCCTGCTCGGCGACCCGGGCGGCGGCAGGCTGTTCGACTCGCTGGCCGTCGACGGCGAGGGATGGGTCTGCGTGGCGACGCTGGGCGCGGCCCCCGGCATCACCGCCTTCTCGCCGGACGGCGGGCGTGCCGAGTACACGCCGCTCCCCGATCCGCTCACCACCAACATCTGCTTCGCACCCGACGGCGGCCGCACCGCGTACGCCACGCTCTCGGGCACCGGGCAGCTCGTGGCGTTCGACTGGCCCCGGCCGGGCGGCCGCACCGCGTTCAGCGCGTGACACGTCCGAGGCGTCGGCGGAGGCCGGCGTCGATCGCGTCGAGCGGGCGCGACCGAGGGACGTTCGCCCCTGTCACAGGGCGCGCACGGGTCGTAGCGTCTCGGGTGATCGCCGGATGACGAGGAGCGCACCGTGCGGCAGATGAACGTCCAGCCGATCCCGACGGCCTCGGAGCGGATCAACGAGATCCGGTCGCTCACGGCCGAGATCGTGAACCGGGAGATCCTGCCCAACGAGAACATGCTCTGGGCCGAGCACCGGGCAGGTGCCCGCCTGACCGACGGCGACCGCGAGATCGCCCGCAAGCTGCGCGACGACGTGCGGACCAAGGTGCGCCAGGCCGGGCTGTGGGCGCCGCACCTTCCCGCCGAGTACGGCGGCGCCGGGCTGGACTTCCTCGAGCTCGCCTACATGTACGAGGTGCTGGCCTACTCGCCGGGGGCGTCGTCGCTGTTCGGCATCGTGGCGCCCAACTCCGGGAACCAGACGATCCTCGTGAAGTACGGCACCGAGGAGCAGAAGCGCCGGTGGCTGATCCCGCTGATCGACGGGACCATGGAGTCCGGGTTCTCGATGACCGAGCCCGACCAGCCGGGCTCCGACCCCCGCTCGCTCCGCACGACGGCCCGGCGCGACGGCGACGAGTGGGTGATCAACGGCCACAAGTGGTTCACGTCGAACGGCAAGCGGGCCGACTTCTTCATCGTGATGTGCCGCACCGAGGAGGTCGAGGGCGGCGCCGACCGCAACGCGGCGATGACCCAGATCATCGTCCCCGCCGACACCCCGGGGGTCACGATCGTGCGGGGCATCGAGGTGTGGGGCCGCGAGAGCGACCACTGCGAGATCATCTACGACGACGTGCGGGTGCCGCTCGACAACGCGCTCGGCGCCCGGGGAACGGGCCACCAGGCGGCCCAGGACCGGCTCGGTGCCGGCCGCGTGTACCACTGCATGAACTCGCTGGGGGCCATGTGGCGGGCGTTCGATCTGATGGTCGACCGGTCGCTCACCCGCGAGGTGCACGGCGGGCTGCTCGAGACCAAGCAGTTCGTCCAGGGGTTCATCGCCGACTCGTACATGGACATCCAGGCGGCCCGGCTGATGACCATCGACTGCGCGGAGAAGCTGGCCGCCGGCCAGGACGCCCGCACCGACATCTCGGCCATCAAGGTGTTCGTGCCCGACGCCTTCCACCGGGTGGTCGACCGGGCGATCCAGGTGTGGGGAGCCGCCGGTGTGAGCGGGGACCTGCCGCTCGCCGCGATGTACCAGGGGGCGCGCACGCTGCGCCTGGCGGACGGGCCCGACGAGGTGCACCGCATCCTCATGGCCAGGAACGTCCTCGCCCGCTACCGGCAGAGCGACCACGGCTGGGACTTCGGCAACTGATCCCCGACCGGCGGCCCTCCGGGTGAATCGGGAACGATCGGAGGTCAGGGAAGGATCAGGTGGACGTCGCCGAACTCGTGCCAGAGGTAGCCCTCCGCCAGGGCGGCCTCGTACGAGCGCTCGAGCAACGCGCGGCCGGCGATCGCCTCGAGCATGAGCAGGTGCGACGCCTCCGGCTCGTGCCAGCCGGTCAGCAGGCCGTCCACCACCCGGACGCCCCGCTCCGGGGTCACCACCAGGTCGGTCCAGCCGTCCAGGGGCCGCACCACGCCGTCGTCGGCGGCCGCGGACTCCAGGGCCCGCACCACGGTGGTCCCGACCGCCACCACCCGCCCGCCCGCCGCCCTCGTGGCCGCGACCCTGACGGCGGTGGCGGCCGGAACGCTCACCCGCTCCGGGTAGGGGGACTCACCGGCGTCCAGCGACGCCACCCCGGTGTGCAGCACCACGGGGGTGACGCCCACCCCCTGAGCCACGAGCCGGGTGATCAGCTCGGGGGTGAAGGGGCGGCCGGCGCTCGGCATCTCGGTGCTCCCGGGCCGGGTGGCGTAGACGCTCTGGTACGCCGACACCGGCCAGCGCCCGTCGACGTACGGGTAGCGGATCGGCCGCCCGTTGACCGCGAGCCAGGTCAGCACCGGCCGGGGCAGGCGGAGCCGGGCGACCCACAGGCGGGGACTCCCGAGGTACGGCTCCACGAGCTCGACGGACGCGCCCTCGCCGAGCGCCAGCCGCCGCGGCGGCGCTCCGCCGGTCCAGCGCTCGCCGGCGCGGCCGACCGCGCGCCGGGGCTCGACGACCCAGCGGTCGCCGCCCAGGCGGGTGGAGAGGTGGACGATCACCGGCGTCCCGTCGGACGCCAGTGCGTCCACGGCGGCGGGGATCGTGCCCGACGTGTTGATCACGAGCAGGTCTCCCTCGCGGAGGAAGCGGGGCAGCGACGAGAACGTGCTGTGTGCGATCTCGCCGGTGTCGCGGTCGGCCACGAGCATCCGCACGGCGTCCCGCGTCAGTCCCCGGGCCTCGGGCGGCTCGCGCGCCTCGAGCTCCGGGGGCAGCTCGAAGGCCGGCGGGGCGGGCACGACCGCGGCCGGCTCAGGCCGCTCGGGGGTCCGCACCGTGGTCACGACGCCACCCCGTCGAGCAGATCGGCGCCCCGGATCCGGCCGCTCGGCGGGCGCTCGGCGAGCAGACGGCGGAGGGCGGGCACGACCGCGGCCGGCTCGGGCCGGTCGGAGATGTCCTCGCCCGGGAAGGCCTCGGCGTGCATCCGGGTGCGCATGTCGCCGGGATCGAACCACCAGACGCGGACCTCGGGCTCCTCGGCCGCCAGGATCCTGCTGAGCTGCTCCAGCGCCGCCTTCGACGAGCCGTAGCCACCCCAGCCCTCGTAGGCCTCGACCGCGGCGTCGGACGTGACGTTGACCACGGCGCCGCCCGACCCGACGAGCAGCGGCAGCGTGAGCTGCACCAGCCCGAGCGGCGCCACCACGTTGACGCGGTACACGCCTTCCAGGGTGTCCAGCGGGTGATCGCGCAGGCGGGGCAGTGGTGAGGCACCGAGCAGGCTCGCGTTGTTGACGAGCAGCTCGAGCCCGCCGAGTGCCCGGGCGCTCGCCACCAGCTCGGCGCGGTGCGCGCCATCGGCCACGTCGCCCACGACCGCGTGCGCCCCGGCGCCCATCTCGCTGGCTGCCCGGCCGAGCGCCTCGCCGTCGCGGCCGTCGATGACGACCTGCCAGCCGTCCTGCACCAGGTCCTCCGCCAACGCCCGGCCGAGTCCCCGGGAACCTCCGGTGATGATCGCAACTGCCATGCGGCGGACGGTATGACCTCAACTTGAGTTCAAGTCAAGGGAAGTCGTGGGCACTGGTCACCGCCCCGGAGGGCTCGCCGTCGAACACGCACGCGACCGCGGTGGACTCACCGACCGTTGGTCCGTAGCGTCGTGACAGCAGTACGTTACGTGCTACCGTCGTGGGCGCAACACGTAGAGTGCAGGCGCCCCGCGCCCATGATGGTGCACGGGTCGCGTGCGCGAACCGACGAGACGACCGGCCAGGGTGACCCGGCCGGCGCGACCGACGGAGAGACACGATGGCTGGGGAAACCACAGAGGCGACGGGGCAACCGTCGCACTACGAACGCATCGGCGGCGCAGCGACCGTCCGGGAGGCGGTCGACCGCTTCTACCGTCTGGTGCTCGACGACGCCGACCTGGCGCCCTACTTCAGCAACAGCGACATCGCCGAGGTGAAGCGCCATCAGGTGCTGCTGCTCAGCCAGGTGCTGGGTGGGCCCGCCAACTACGCCGGGCGCGACCTCGGCGAAGCCCACCGTGGGCTGGGCATCACCGGCGATCACTACGGCAAGGTCGTCGACCACCTCGTCGGCGTGCTCGAGGACATGGGCGCCGACCGCGAGGCGGTGGAAGCGGTGGCCACGACGGTCGCCTCCCTGGAGCCGGACATCGTGGAGGGCGGCGGCAGCCAGGTACCCCCCGGCGCCTGAACGGCGGGTGGACGTCGCGCGGCTCAAGGAGAGCTGGAACGCCGTGGCCGCCCACGGCGACCAGGTTCCCCTGTACTTCTACTCGACCCTGTTCCTCAGCCATCCCTACACGCGCGAGCTGTTCCCGGTCAGCATGGCGGCCCAGCGGGACCGGCTGGTGCGGGCGCTCGGGCACATCGTGAGCAGCGTCGACAACCTCGACGCGCTCGTGCCCTACCTGCAGGAGCTGGGGCGGGACCACCGGAAGTTCGCCGTGATGCGGGAGCACTACCCCGCCGTGGGCAGCGCGCTCCTCGAGACCCTCGAGCACTTCAGCGGCCCGCTGTGGAACGAGCAGCTCGCGACCGACTGGGAGGAGGCGTACGGGCTCGTGGCCCAGGTCATGATCGCCGCCGCCGACGAGGCCGCGGCCCACGCCCCTCCGTGGTGGGAGGGGGAGGTGGTCGCGGTGGACCGCCGCGGCCTCGACGTGGCCGTCCTCCGCGTCAAGCCCACGTACCGGCTGCCGTACGCGGCCGGGCAGTCGCTCGCGGTGGAGACGCCGCTGCGGCCGAGACTCTGGCGCTTCTACTCCCCCGCCACGCTCCCCGCTCGCGACGCGAGCTTCGAGCTGCACGTCAGGCTGGTGCCCGGTGGCACCGTCAGCACAGCCCTCGTGCAGAGCACCCAGAAGGGCGACGTGCTCCGGCTCGGGGCCCCGGTCGGCCACCGGCTCACGCTGGCATCCGCCGGGCAGGGCGACCTGGTGATGCTCGCCGGGGGGACCGGCGTCGCACCGATGAAGGCGCTGCTCGAGCAGGTGCGCGAGGAGGGTGGCCAGCGGCGGGTGCACCTGTTCTGGGGCGGCCGGAGCCACCGGGACCTCTACGACCTCCCGGCGCTGCACGCCATCGCCGAGGAGAACCCGTGGCTCCGGCTGGTGCCCTGCGTCTCCCACGAGCAGTCGCTCGGGGGGCAGGTCCAGACGGGCACCGCGGTCGACGTCGCCCTGCGGTACGGCTCGTGGCCCGAGGAGGACATCTTCATCTGCGGCTCGCCCGAGATGGTGCGCGGCACGCTGAGCGTGCTCGGGGAGGCGGCCCGCACGCCCCCCGAGCGACTCCATGTCGAAGAGTTCGGCAGCGAGGAGACGCTGGCATGACCAACGCCGAGGGGACGTACCCCGTTCGTACCGCCCCACGCCTCACCCCGGCCCGGGTCCGCGCGACGCGCTTCACCCGCACCCCCATCGGCCGGCGCGGGTTCAGCGAGGAGGAGGTCAGCCTCTTCGTGCAGCGGATCGCCGAGGAGATCGCGGCGCGCGACGCGGCCGAGGCGGCTCTTCGGGCCGAGATCACCCGCACCAAGAACCTGCTCGTGCAATGGCAGAGCGACACGCGTGAGCAGCGCAGCGACGCCGCCACGGTGCCCGCCCGACCCAACGTCGAGGCGATCAACATCCTGTCGCAGGCGCAGCAGGAGGCGGACGCCTACGTGGCACAGGCCCAGGAGTACTGCCGCCGCCTCGCGCTCGACGCCCAGGAGCACGCGCAGGCCATCCTGGTCGACGCCCAGGCGCGGGCCGAGCAGGCAGCCGAGGAGGCCGTCCGCGGGTACCGCGCCCGTGCCGGCGACAGCTACACCGCCGAGTACGAGGATCTCGAACGCCGTCTGGCGTGGGCCCGCACGTTCGTCACCTCCCTGGAGACGGTCGAGACGCAGCTCCGGGCGACCCGCGAGGCGCTCGCCTACGAGTTCAGCAAGCTGGCGGACGACAGGGCGCACCGAACCGCCGGGTGAACGGCCACCGCAACCGGCCCGGGCACCGGCGCGGCGACCGGTAACGTCCGTTCCCGTGCCGGCCGACCACCAGCTCACCGTCGCGGTCACCGGTCCCACGGGCACGCTCGGCTCCGCGCTCCTCCCCGTCCTGGAGCATGACGACAGGATCGGCCGGGTGGTCGGCATCGCCCGCCGCCCGTTCGACCCCGCCGCCCGCGGCTGGACGAAGATGACCTACCGGCGGGGAGACGTCCGCGATCGGTCCAGCCTCTTCTCCGCCTTCCGCGACGCAGGCGCCGTCGTGCACCTCGCCTTCATGGTGGCCGGGTCGGCATCGCCCGCCACGCGCCGGGCGATCAACGTGGAGGGCACGCTGAGCGTCCTCCGGGCCGCAGGTGAGGCCGGGGTGATGCGCCTCGTGTACACCTCGTCGGTCGCCGCCTACGGGTTCCACCCCGACAACCCGGTCGGCATGACCGAGGACTGGCCGGTCCGCCCGGCGGACCACCTCGACTACGCCCGCGAGAAGGCGGAGCTCGAGCGGCTGCTCGCCGAGGAGTCGGCCGCGCTCCCCCAGCTCGGCCTCTACATCCTGCGGCCACCCGTCGTGGTCGGCCCCCACACCATCGGGGCAAAGCAGTTCCTTCCCGGCCCGCTGGACGCCGCCGGCCGGCGGCTCGGCGGGCTGGTCCGCCGCCTCCCGGTCCCGCTCCCGGTGCCCGTGCCGCGCGTGGGGGCGCAGCTCGTCCACGAGGACGACGTCGCCCGCGCCCTCCTCCTGTGCATCCTGGGCGCCGGCCCCCCGGGCGCGTACAACATCGCGGGCGACGGCATCGTCTCGAGCGACGACATCGCCCGCGAGCTCGGCCTCACACCGCTTCCCGTGCCCGGCGGGATCACGCGACCTGCGGCGCGGGCCCTCGCCGGGCTCGCCCGGTTGCCGGTGGTGCCGCACGCCGCCGGCTGGGCGGAGACGGTGAGCCATCCGGCCATCATGGACACGACGAAGGCGCGGGAGCAGCTGGGCTGGCGGCCGCGGCACACCTCGCTGGGGGCGCTGCGCGCCACGCTGTCGCCGCCGCCCGGCGGGCAGGAGGCGCGCTCCGGGCGATGACGCCCGGGAGCGCGTGACGGTGGGCCCGGCAGATCAGGACCGGACCCAGGTCGGAACGGGCGCCGGGATGCGGGGTAGGCGGGTGGGAACCGCACCGAAGCGGTCGGCAGCGCCGTCACGCCAGTCGGCCCGGGCGGCGTCGATCTCGTCCCGCGTGCGGGCCACGAAGTTCCACCACATCAACGGCTCGTCCTCGAACGGCGCCCCGCCGAGCAGCAGCGCCCGCGCCCCGTCCCGCGCCTGCACGCTGACCGCGTCGGCACCGCGCCCGAGGTAGGCGAGCGCCCCGGGACCCACGGCCACCCCCCGCACACCGACCTCCCCCTCCAGCACCACCAGCGCGTGCTCGTGGACCGGCTTCACCGGCAGCTCGGCGACGCCGGGGCGGAGCAGCAGGTCGACCCCGACGATGGGGCTGTCGGCACGGCCCGGCGAGGACCGCCCGGCCAGCTCGCCCAGCAGCACCGTGGCCGTCGCCGCCCCGACCGAGACCTGCGGCAGCTCGCCATGGTGCTCGAACCCGGGCGGGCCGTCCCGGGTCTCGTCGGGCTGGGCGACCCAGAGCTGGACGCCGTGGACGGCGCCACCCGCCCGCGACTCCTCCGCGTGGGCCACCCCCCGACCGGCGGTCATCAGGTTGAGCTGGCCGGGACGGATCGGCTGCTCCATCCCCAGGCTGTCGGTGTGGAGGACCTCCCCCTCGAGCAGCCACGTGACCGTCTGGAGGCCGATGTGCGGATGGGGGCCCACGGTCAGCGCCGTCTCGCCGTCACCGGAGACGGGGCCGATGTGGTCGACGAAGCACCACGCACCCACCGTGCGCCGCCTCCGCCGGGGCAGCGCACGCCGCACCGGCACGCCGCCGACCTCCGCCTCCCGGGCCGGTGTCACGTCGACCGCGGGGGCGTCGGAACACGTGTGGTGCTCGACGACCGGTGGGGCATCGCGCGCCGTGACGGGTCCGCTCACTCGCCGTTCCTCCTCCTCGGGCACCGCCTTGTCGGGCACTGCCTCGCCGGTGCCGCTGGCGGCCCACGATCGCGCGCCCGCCCGCCGAGCGGTCACCGCCCCGGCGGCCCGCACGCTGACACACTGGCGTCGATGGACCCCTCGACGACCTCCCGCACTCGCCGGACCGCCGCCGTCACGGGGGCCAGCTCCGGCATCGGGGCCGCCACGGCCCGGGCGCTCGCACGCGACGGCTGGGACGTGGTGGTCGGTGCACGCCGCCGCGACCGGATCACCGCCCTCGCCGGAGAGATCGGGGGCCGCGGCGAGGTGCTCGACGTGACCGAACCCGCCTCCGTCGAGCGGTTCGCGGCCGGGCTCGAGCGCTGCGACCTGCTGGTCAACAACGCCGGAGGCGCGTTCGACTGGGCGCCCGTGGCGGCCGCCGACGACGCCGACTGGCAGGCGATGTACGACACCAACGTGCTGGGCACGCTGCGCATGACCCGCGCGCTTCTCCCTGCCCTCCGGGCGAGCGGCGACGGCACGATCGTGACGATCGGCTCGATCGCCGGCCACGAGCCGTACCCGAACGGGGCCGGCTACAACGCCGCCAAGTTCGCGGTCCGGGCCGTGATGTCGGCGCTGCGCCAGGAGCTGCTCGGCCAGCCGGTGCGGGTCTGCGAGATCGACCCGGGCCTGGTCGAGACCGAGTTCAGCCTGGTGCGGTTCCGTGGCGACGCCGAGCGTGCCGCCCGGGTCTACGAGGGGATGACCCCGCTCACCGCCGATGACGTCGCCGAGTGCGTCCGCTGGGTGGCGAGCCTGCCGTCGCACGTCAACGTCGACCAGCTCGTCGTCCTCGCCCGCGATCAGGCGGGTGCGCAGACCGTGCACCGCCGCACATGACGCCACACGGTGATCGCGACCGGTCGCGGGCCGACCGGCGGCGCGAACGGTTTGCCCCGTGAGGCAGCGGGTACGCAACGTGCGGAGGAGGTGGATGACCTTCAACGCGACGACGGCGGACCGTGGCATCCGAGGCGCCTTCCGGCACGAGATCGTGCTGTACGGCGGTCGGCCCGACCTGGTCGAGGGCGTGGCGGGGTTCGTGGCCGACGGGGTGCGGGCGGGTGAGCCCGTCTGCGTGATGGTGCCGCCGGCGACGCTGACCGGCCTGCGGCGCCGCCTCGGGGCGATCGCCGACGACCACCGGGTCGTGCTGGCGGACATGTCCGAGGTCGGGCGGAACCCGGGCCGGATCATCTCGGCCTGGCACGACTTCGCCGCCCTCCACGGAGCCGGCGGCCGACCCTTGCGGGGCGTGGGTCAGCCCGTCTGGGACGGGCGCTCGGCGGCGGAGCTGGACGAGTGCCTGCACCACGAGCACCTCCTGAACCTGGCCTTCGACGGTGGCCCACCCCTGTGGCTGATCTGTCCCTACGACACCGCGTCGCTGCCGGCGGCGATCGTCGATGCCGCGATCGCCAGGCACCCGTACGTGCGAGGCCACCCGGGTCACCCGGGCCACGCGGTGGACGGGTCGCGCGACCGGCGCCCGCCACCCGGTGCCGGGTCCCCCGATCCGCTGGCGCCCCCGCCCGAGGGGGCGCGCGCCATGCCCGTCGAGCGCGGCAACCTCGCCGCCGTCCGCCGCGCCGTCCGCGCCCACGCCGCCGCGGCCGGGCTCCCCCGCACGCGCACGGCGGAGCTGATCCTCGCCGTCAGCGAGCTCGCCACCAACAGCGTCCGCCACGGCGGGGGGCGTGCGACGCTGACGAGCTGGTCCACCGCCGAGGGCGTCGTCCACGAGGTTCGGGACGCCGGGTGGATCGACAGGCCGCTGACCGGCCGGATCCGACCGACCCGCAACCAGCCGCACGGCTGGGGCCTGTGGCTGGTGCACCAGCTGTGCGACCTCGTGCAGGTCCGATCGTCGCCGGCCGGCACGGTGGTGCGGGTGACGATGCGCCACCGGACGCCCCGGTCACGGCCCAGGTAGACGCCGGCGTCCCCAGGCTCAACCTCCCGCGGGGCGGGCGCCGTGCACCACCGCCACCGGCGACGACGCGTGGTGCACGACGCGGTTCGACACGCTGCCCAGCCGGAGCTCGTCGAACCCGCCACGGCCCCGGCTCCCCACGACGACCACCGTCCCGGGCGGCTCGGCCAGCCGGACCAGCTGGCTGGCGGCGTCACCCCGCTCGACCACCATCTCCACCGCGGTCCCGGCATCGAGGACGGGCCTGCACCAGGACCGGAGCGCGTCCTCGGCCTCGGCGACCGCGGGGTCACCGGCGGCCTCGCCCGCGCCCTCGACCATCGCCCCCACCGTGGCGAAGGACTCGTCGACCGCGTGCGCCACCGTGAGGGGCGCACCGAGCAGGGCGGCGAGATCGGCCGCCCACCGCAGCGCGCTCTCCGCCGGGGCCGATCCGTCGACCCCGACCACGACCGAGCCGACACGCTCGGGCGCGTGGCCGTCGGGCACGATCAGCACCGGACAGGAGGCGTGCTCGGCCACCTGGAGGGCGCTGCTGCCCAGCATGGCCGCCTCGAACCGGCCGGTTCCGCGCTTGCCCACCACGACCAGGTCGGCGGCCTCCTCGTCCGCCACCGACAGCAGCACCGATGCCGCCGGACCGTCGCGGAGCAGCTTGCGAGCCGGAACCCCGCTGCGGTCGAGGGACGCCGCCCACTCGGTCTCGAACCGCTCGCGGATCTCGTCGCGGTGCGCGTAGGACGGGACGGGGCTGCCGGAGCGAGAGTTCCACAGCAGGCCGACCGCGTACACCGCGACGACCTCGGCCCCGGATCGCCGGGCCCAGTCGATGGCCCACGCCAGCGCGTCGTCGCCGCCTCCCGACCCGTCGATGCCCACGACAACCCGTGCGAACGCCATGCCGCCCAGCCTGCCCGAGCGATGCGGCGCCGCCAAGGACGCTCACCCGGGCTGGTGCGCGCGGCGACCGCGTGCCAGCGTGCTCCCATGACGCAGAACCACGCGACGGCCGAGGCGAGCCGCGCGGGGCGGACGATGCGGGCCTGGGCGGTCGAGGCGCCCGGCCCGATCGACGGCCGTCCACTGCGCCCGGTCGAGCGGCCGGTCCCGGCGCCCGGCCCGGGCGAGGTGCGCGTGGAGGTGCACGTCTGCGGTGTGTGCCGCACCGACCTGCACCTGGCCGAGGGTGACCTCCCGCCGCGCCGGCCGGGGGTCGTGCCCGGCCACGAGGTGGTGGGCACGGTCACCGCCCGGGGGCCCGGCGCCGAGCGCTTCGCGCCCGGGGACCGGGTGGGCATCGCCTGGCTGCGCTCGACGTGCGGCCGCTGCCGGTTCTGCCTGCGGGGTGACGAGAACCTGTGCGTCGATCCCCGCTTCACCGGCTGGGACGCCGACGGGGGCTACGCCGAGCACGCGGTCGTCGACGAGCGCTACGCCTATTCCCTCCCGCCCGAGTTCACGAACGAGCAGGCCGCCCCGCTGCTCTGCGCGGGCATCATCGGCTACCGGGCCCTGCGGCGGGCCGCCCTGCCCCCGGGAGGCCGGCTCGGCATCTACGGCTTCGGCGGGTCGGCGCACCTCGCCGCGCAGGTGGCGCTGTTCGAGGGCGCCACGGTGCACGTGCTCACCCGCTCGGCGGAGGCCCAGCGGCTGGCGGTCGAGCTGGGCGCGGCGTCGGCCGGCGGCGCCTACGACGCCCCTCCCGAGCCGCTCGACGCCGCGATCCTCTTCGCACCGGTGGGCGACCTCGTCCCGGTCGCGCTCGCCGCCCTCGACCGGGGCGGCACGCTGGCGATCGCGGGGATCCACCTGAGCGACGTGCCCGCGCTGAACTACCAGCGGCACCTGTTCCAGGAGCGCCAGGTCCGGAGCGTGACCGCCAACACCCGGCGCGACGGCGAGGAGCTCCTGTCGATCGCGGCCCGCATCCCGATCCGCCCCCACACCGTCGCCTACCCGCTCGACCGGGCCGACGAGGCGCTCGCCGACCTCGCGCACGACCGGGTCACGGGCGCGGCCGTGCTCCGGATGGAGCGCTGACACCCGGACGGCGGAGCCCGATCGCACCTGCGCCGACCGGCCGCA
>JBKHJZ010000092.1:0-12898 GCA_046537875.1 Acidimicrobiia bacterium
GGCCGGGCCGGTCGGCGCCGGCGCCGTACGCGATCGGTGCGGCGGACCCGCCGGAGCCACGCTGGCTCGGGCGGCCCCGTTCCCGGGAACCACCGGACGCACTGCCTGGGCCGGGGGCATCCGGCGGGAAGCCGGGATCGTCGCCGGCCCGAGCAGCCCGCCGCCTCTCCCGGCGGGAGCTCCGCCCGCCCCGGCCCGACGGCGACGCCAGCCGTCCCCAGAACTCGTCGTCTGCAATCGGTTCGGCGTCGGAGCGTCGCGGGCGACGGCGCCCCGATGCGGCGGGTTCGTTGTTGTCCGGAAACGGCATCAGCGGCTCGGGAAGTGCAGCGGCCGGTCTGGTTGTTTCGTCACCCCAGTGGCTGGCCCGCCTCCAGCCATGACTGGAGGATCACCGTAGCAGCGACCTGATCGACGACCCGGCGCCTCCGGGGGCCTTTCAGCCCCGCAGAACGCAGACGCCGCTCGGCCTCCACGGTCGACAGGCGCTCGTCCCAGAGCACCACCGGCACGGGCAGGACCGCCCGCAGCTGGTCGGCCTCCTCGGTGACGAGGCGGGCCGCCGGGCCACGCGTGCCGTCGAGCGACAGCGGCAGGCCGACCACGGCCGCTTCGGCGCCCACCTCCTCGACGATCGCGGCGAGGCGCCGGTGGTCGCGCCGGCGGTCGCCGGACCGCTCCACGAGCTCGTAGGGGGTGGCGAGCCTGCCCTCGCTGTCGCACACCGCGACGCCGATGCGGCGGCTCCCGATGTCGAGGCCGACCGCCCGCATCGAGCGCGCCGGCGTCAGGCGACGCCGGCCGCGGCGCGCGCCTGATCGAGCGCGAGGTCGAGCTGCGACGGGTCGCGGCCGCCCGCGACCGCGAGCTCGGGGTTCTTCCCGCCGCCGCCCTTCACGGTGCGCGCCGCCTCGGCGATCAGCTCGGACGCGTTGAGATCCACGCCCTTGGCGACCGCGGCGACCAGCGCGGCACCGCCACCCTCCGGCTCGCCGCCCACGACCACGGCGCGGATGCCCGGCTGCTGGCGCACGGCGAGCGCGAGCTCGCGCAGCTCGTCTCGCGGCGTTCCGTCGACGCGGGCCACCACCACGCCGTTGACCGCACCGGCGGCCAGCTCGGCCGCCCGGCTCCCGGCGGCCTTGCGGCGAAGGTCCTTCATCTCCTCGCGCAGCGCCTTGAGCTCGCCGCGCAGCTTCTCGGCGGCGGTGGGCAGCTCCTCGGGCGTCGTTCCCAGCGCGTCGGCGGCCCGGGAGACGAGGTCCTCCTCCTGCCGCAGCCGCTCGATGGGGCCGAAGCCCGTGACCGCCTCGATCCGGCGGAGGTTGGAGCCGATCGACCCCTCGCTCACCACCTTCAGCGGGCCGATGTCACCGAGGCGCCGCACGTGGGTGCCGCCGCAGAGCTCGACCGAGTGCTCACCGGCCTCGAGGACCCGCACGATGTCGCCGTACTTCTCGCCGAAGAACGCGATCGCCCCCCGGGCGCGGGCCTCCTCCATCGTGGTCTCGTAGTGACGCACGGGCGCGTTGCTCAGGATCTCGGCGTTGGCGAGGTCCTCGATCCGGCGGAGCTGTTCCTCGGTGACCGGTTCGAAGTGGCTGAAGTCGAAGCGCAACCGGTCGGGCGCGACCAGCGACCCCTGCTGCTTCACGTGCTCGCCGAGAACGGCACGCAGGGCCCAGTGGAGCACGTGCGTGCCGGTGTGGTTGCGCCGGATGGCGTCGCGCCGCTCGCCGTCGATCCGTGCCACGGCCTGCTGGCCCACCTCGACGTGGCCCTCCCGCACCTTCACCGTGTGGGCATGGAGCCCCGGGAGCGCGTACGTGGTGTCGACCACGTCGAGCACACCCGTGTCGGTGGTGATCGTGCCGGTATCGCCCACCTGGCCGCCCGACTCCGCGTAGAACGGGCTGCGGTCGAGGAACACCTCGTCGCCGACCATGCCGATGATCGTGGCCGACGACTCGTACTCCTCGCGGCCGGTGAACTCGGTGGGGCCGTGCTCGCTCAGGATCGCATGGACCGCCTCGGCCTCGTCGCCGGCCGCCACGCGTCCCCCCTTGGCCGCGGCGCGGGCCCGCTGGCGCTGTTCGGCCATCGCGGCCTCGAAGCCCTCGACGTCGACCCGGTAGCCGCGCAGCTCGGCCGTCTCCTGGGTGACCTCGAACGGGAACCCGTAGGTGTCGTGGAGCTGGAAGGCCACGTCGCCCGGGAGCGTGCCACCCTCCTCGAGCCGGTCGAGCTGGGAGTCGAGGATCTGCGAGCCGGTGGACAGCGTGCGCCGGAACGAGTCCTCCTCGCGGCCGATGATCGTGAGGACGAGGTCGCGTGACTCGACGACGCCGGGGTAGGCGTCGCCCATCACGTCGATCGTCCGCTCGACCATCGCCGGGAGCACGGGGCGCTCCACGCCGATCAGGTACGCGAAGCGGATCGCCCGCCGGATGATCCGACGCAGCACGTAGCCGCGGTCCTCGTTGGAGGGGATGACGCCGTCGGACACGAGGAACGTCATCGTGCGGGCGTGGTCGGCCATGAGCCGGAGCGCGATGTCGCCCAGCTCGGAGGTGCCGAGGCGCGTGCCAGTCACCGACTGCGCCTCGTCGACCAGGGCCGCCAGCGTGTCGGCCACGTACAGGCTCGGATCGTCGGCCAGCACCGCCATGATCCGCTCGAGGCCGGCGCCGGTGTCGATGCCCTTCTTCCCGAGGTCGCTCAGCGCGCCGTCGTCGCCCCGCAGGTATTGCGGGAAGACGAGGTTCCAGATCTCGACGTAGCGGGCCTCGGCCGCCGGATCGGCCGGTCCGCCGTCGGCTCCGAGAGCGGGCCCGTAGTCCCAGAAGATCTCCGACGACGGGCCGCACGGCCCCGTCTCGCCCATCTCCCAGAAGTTGTCCTTGTCGAGCCGCTGGATGCGCTCGCGGGGGAACCCGACGGCGTCGGTCCAGATCTCGGCCGCCTCGTCGTCGCTCACGTGGACCGTCACCCACATCCGCCCGGGATCGAGCCCGAGGACCTCGGTGACGAACTCCCAGGCCCAGGTGATCGCCTCGGACTTGAAGTAGTCACCGAAGCTGAAGTTCCCCAGCATCTCGAAGAAGCTGAGGTGGCGGGGCGAGCGGCCGATGGCGTCGAGGTCGTTGTGCTTGCCGCCGGCCCGGACGCACTTCTGGATCGATGCCGCGCGGGCCGGATCCCACGGGACCGGCTCCTCGCCGAGGAAGTAGGGGACGAACGGCATCATGCCCGAGTTCGTGAACATGGGTGCGCTCGGGTGCGTGGGGATCAAGCTGCCCGAGGGCACGATGGTGTGCTGCCGGGACCCGAAGAAATCGGTCCAGGCACGGCGCAGCTCGGCAGATGTCCGCGGTGCCATAGGTGGATTCAGCCTAGTGGTGGGGACGGCGCCCGCCCCGGCTGATGAGGGCCGTTGCGCGCTGCGTGATCGTGACGGCGCTCTGCGTGTCGGGTGGCCCCCGAACCCGGCGACCCGGGCCGCAGCTCGGAGCGAAGGCTCGCCTCACGATCGCGCATCGCGACCCGGCCCTCGTCCACGGCGTCCCGCAGGCCGGTGCCGATCCTGCGCACGGACGACGACACCTCGGCGGCGACCCGGTCGGGGACGTAGCGCTCGACCGCCCGCCGGACACGGCGCCGGATCCACATGGCGCCCCCGAACCCCACGGACACGCCGCTGGCGAACCAGACGAGACGCCGAATCAGGAACATCAGGGACGTTCGCCGTCGTCCTTGCGGCCCCGCAGCTTGCGAGCCGCCCTGGCGGTCCCGCTCGCGAAGGCCACGCCCTTGATCACCGGGTTCGCCATCGCCAGGTAGGCCAGCCGGGAGGCGGAGTCGACCGTGCCGGTCACCGACTCGGCCGTGGTCACAAGGCGGTCGAGCCGCTCCACCTCGTCGGCCGCCGCGTCGACGGTGTCGCGGAGGTCGTCGAGGACGGGCACCGCCTCGGTGCGCAGCAGCCCGGCGACCTCGCGGAGCGCCCGCAGCGTGCGGACGAGGGCCGCGACCCCGACCGCGAGCAGCACCACCGCGGCCACGCTGCACACCGCGACGATGACGGCCGCCAGGTCCGCGGCGCTCATCCCCGCCCCCGTGGGCCCGGCCTGCGCCCGTCCCGCCGATCGTCGCGCACCACCGGTTCGCGGGCGTCGTCGGCCACCGGTCCGGCGGCGTCGGAGTCGCTGCCGCCGGCGTCGCCGGGATTGGCCAGGCCGTCCATGCGTGTGCGGATCTCCTGTTCGAAGCCGTGGGGCGACGGTGCGTAGTACACGGCGCCATCCGCGTCGTCGGGCAGGTAGCGCTGCGGCACCCAGCCCCGTGGATCGTCGTGAGGATAGTCGTAGCCGGCGCCGTGCCCGAGCGACCGGGCGCCGCGGTAGTGGGCGTCCCGCAGGTGCACGGGCACCTCGCCGCCGACACCCCGGCGGACGTCCTCCCTCGCCCTGCCGATGGCGATCGTCACGCGGTTCGACTTGGGTGCGGTGGCCAGGTGGACGACCGCCTGCGCCAGGTTGAGCTGGGCCTCCGGCAGGCCCACGTGCTCCACCGCCTGCGCGGCGGCGGTGGCGACCAGCAGGGCCATGGGGTCGGCCTCGCCCACGTCCTCGCTCGCGAGGATGACCAGCCGCCGGGCGATGAAGCGGGCGTCCTCACCGGCCTCGAGCATCCGGGCCAGGTAGTGCAGGCCCGCCTGCACGTCCGAGCCCCGGATGCTCTTGATGAACGCCGACACCACGTCGTAGTGCTCGTCGCGGCCGTAACGGTGCAGCTTGGTGCCGAGCGCCGCCTCGGCGTCGGCGAGGTCGATCCGCACCGGCTCGGGCAGCTCGATGCCGTGGCGGGCCCTCGCCAGGGCGACCGCGACCTCGAGGCTTGTTAGGGCATGACGCCCGTCGCCGCCCGCCCGTTCGGCCAGGTGGCGCAGGGCCTCGTCGTCGGCCGACGCACGCTCGGTCGCGAGGCCCCGCCGGAGCAGCTCGCCGATCGGGTCGGTGCCGAGCGGCTGGAGCCGGAACAGCGTGGAGCGCGACAGCAGCGGGGGGTTCACCTCGAAGTAGGGGTTCTCGGTGGTGGCGCCCACGAGGACCAGCAGGCCGCTCTCCACCGAGGGCAGCAATGCGTCCTGCTGGGCCTTGTTGAAGCGATGGACCTCGTCGAGGAACAGGATCGTCCCCTGGCCGTGCTCGCCGAGGCGCTGCCCGGCGCGGGCGACGACCTCGCGCACGTCCTTGACGCTGGCCGACACGGCGGACAGCTGCTCGAACGCCTTCGCCGTGTGGCGGGCGATCACCTCGGCGAGCGTCGTCTTGCCGGTGCCCGGCGGGCCCCACAGGATGACCGACGACAGCCTGTCGCCCTCCACGAGGACGCGGAGCGGCCGGCCCGGGCCGACCAGCTCGTCCTGACCGACCATGTCGTCGAGCCGAGCGGGTCGCAGCCTGGCCGCCAGCGGGGACTGGCGCGCGAGCCGGTCCTCGGCCGCCGCGGCGAACAGGTCGCCACCGTGAGGTGTGGCACCGCGAGCCATCGCTGGCCGAGGCTACCGACCTGCACGGCTCCCGCACCTCGCGTGTGCCGCTGAGCCCCCCGCGGCTCCCCGCACCCTCCCCGCTCCCCGGATCTGGACAGCAAAGTGGTTGCCTGCGCATCCAGAACGCTTCCCGGTTCAGGCTGTTCCAGTCGCGGCGGTCGGGAATGCCGCCAGTCGACTCGATCGCCAGGCCGCTGTCCTAGGTGGCTCGTACCGTGCCGTGGCATGGCCCGCTACATCGACGGGGCCATCGCCGAGCGGTCCCGAACGTTGCTCGGCCTGCTCACCGACGCCGACCTCGAGGCCCTCGGGATATCCCGCCACCAACGCCGGGATCTCCTCGCCAGCGGTGTGCTCGTGCGGGTCCACCGGGGAGTGAATCGTCACGCTGCCCACCCCGTCTCGTGGACACAGGCCGTGCTGGCGGCCACGCTCGCTGCCGGCGAGGCCGCCGTGGCCTCCCACGCGACCGCGGCGGCGCTGTGGCGGTTCGACGGCATGTCCCACCGAACCGGCGACGTCGTGGAGATCTCGGTACCGCGGGAGCGAAACCCTCGGCCCCTTGACGGGGTCGCCCTACACCGATGTCGGCGCCTCGACGTGGCCGACGTCGATCCGGGCCGCACCGTGCCCTGCACCACCGCCGCCCGGACGCTGATCGACATCGCACCACGACTCAGCCGCGACCGGCTCGAGGCCGTCTTGGATCACGCTGAGCAGCGCGGACTGGTGTGGCGGCCACACGTTCGCTGGCGTCTCGATCGGCTGCGGCCACGGGCGGTCCGGCGTACCCCAGCTGCGCGCCCTGCTCGACGCCACGGAGGGACGCCCGCTCGGCGACTCGTGGCTGGAGCAGGAGGCGATCCGGATCATCGTGCAGGCCGGCCTTCCGGTTCCCCGGTGCCAGGTCCACCTGCGGTGCCCCGGCGGCGGGATCGCACGCGTCGATCTGCTCTGGGACCGGAGCCGCCTCGTCGCCGAGCTGAACGGGCATGGGTCCCATGCCACCCGGCGACGCCGTCAGGCCGACGCCGAGCGGGCGGCACGGTTGGCGCTGGCCGGATGGCGGGTGATCGCCTTCACCTACGAAGACGTCACCGAACGGCCGGCCTACGTCGTTGCCACGATCGCCGCGCACCTGGCGCAGACGGCAGGGGCTGCCGCGGTCACCGCCTGAACTGGGCAGCGTTCTGCGTGCCCGGGCAACCACTTTGCTGTCCAGATCTGGGGGGGACGTGTGGCAGGAGGCGGGAAGTGCTCGGGCGGCGGTGCGGGCCAGCGTCGGCACACGCACGGTGCGTTGCGGTGGCGGGCGCGATGCCGTGCGAGAGAATGGCGGGGTGACCGGGACGCAGCGCCCTGCTCGGCTCACCAGCGACGAGGTCGCCGCCGTGCTCCGGCGCGCCTCGGAGATCGACGCCGAGCGGGGCCGGCCCGACGAGGGCGGGCGCATCGACGCCCGGGCCGTCGAGGAGGCCGCGGGCGAGGTGGGTCTGTCCCCGGTCGCGGTGCGGCAGGCGATCGCCGAGCTGCGGGCCGGCGCCTTGCCGGAGCCATCGGCGCACCGGGGTGCCCGGCTCGCCGCCTCGCGCGTCGTGACCGAGCAGCGGCTCGTGGCGCGCCCGGTCGACGAGGCGCACGCCACGATCGAGCGCTTCCTGCGGACCCAGATGCTCGACCTCCGGCGCCGGAGCGGGGACCGGGCCGTCTACCGGCCTCGCAGCGATCTGGTCGCCAGCCTGCGGCGAGGCCTCGACTTCGCGGGAACGATCAAGCTCGACGGCATCCGGACCGTGTCGGTCGTCGTCACGCCGGCCGACGACCGCCTGACCCTCGTGCGCATCGACGCAGAGCTCACGTCGGGCCGGGCGGGCATCGTCGGCGGCGCATCCGCCGCGGGCGCGACCGTCGCCCTGCTCACCGGCGGCGCCGGCGCAGCGCTCGGCGAACCGGCGCTCGTCGCCGCCGCGGTCCCGGCGGGGGCGGGCGTGGGCGCCGGGGGGCTCTGGATCGCCGGCACCCGGTGGCAACGCCGCCGCCGGGACGTCGCCGACGTCCTCGCCCACCTCCTCCACGGCCTCTGATCGTCCCGCCACGCGATCGGCCGGCACACCGGTCGGCCGGCACACCGATCGGCCGGCACACCGCTGGTCGCCGCGTCACGCCGTGCCCGGCAGGAGCGTCGTACCACGCCACGCCACGCCGTGCCCGGGCGGGGGCGCCTCAGGCCTTGGGAGGCAGGATGCGCAGGCCGAGCTCTGCGAGGTGCCCGGGATCGATGGGCGACGGCGCCTCGGTGAGGGGATCGGCGCCGGACTGGGTCTTCGGGAAGGCGATCACCTCGCGGATGTTCTCCTCGCCGACCAGCAGCGCGACGAGGCGGTCGATCCCGACGGCGAACCCCGCGTGCGGCGGGGCGCCGTAGCGGAAGGCATCGAGCAGGAACCCGAACCGGCGCTGCGCGTCGTCCTCCGAGATGCCCAGCACGCCGAAGACCGTGCGCTGGATGTCGGGGCGGTGGATCCTGACCGAGCCGGAGCCGAGCTCCCACCCGTTGAGCACCAGGTCGTACGCCTCCGACCGCACGTCCAGCAGGTCCTCGGGTGCGCCCGACTCGAGCAAAGCCAGGTCGTCGGGGTGCGGCATCGTGAACGGGTGGTGCGCGGGGACGGGTCGCCCGTGGTCGCCGATCCCCTCGAACAGCGGGAAGTCCACGACCCACAGGAAGTTGAGCCCGCCCTCGGTGACCGGCGGCCGTCCGAGCTCGAGGCGCAGCAGGCCGAGCACGTGTCGCACCCGCGGCCGCTCGTCGGCCACGAGGAACAGGAGGTCGCCCGGCTCGGCGGCGAGCTCGCGCCGGACACCCGCGAGCTCGCCGTCGCTCAGGAACTTGGCCACCGGGCTGTCGAGCTCCTGCTCGCCCACGCGCATCCACACGAGCCCCTTCGCGCCCCATCGCTTGGCGGTGTCGGTGAGCTCGTCGAGGCGGTTGCGGCTCGTCTCCGCGCCGCCCGGCACCCGGATGCCCTTGACGCAGGGGGCCTTGAACGCGTTGAAGGCGGTGTCGGTGAAGATGCCGGTCAGCTCGACCAGCTCCATGCCGAAGCGCACGTCGGGCTTGTCGGAGCCGTAGCGCTCCATCGCCTCATGCCATGTCATTCGCGGGATGTGGCCGACCTCGTCCCCGGTCACGGCCGCCACGCAGGCCCGCACGGCTGCGGACACGACCTCGATCACCTCCTGCTGCCCGACGAAGCTCGCCTCCACGTCGAGCTGCATGAACTCGAACTGCCGGTCGGCCCGCAGGTCCTCGTCCCGCACGCAGCGGGCGATCTGGTAGTAGCGGTCGACGCCGCCCACCATGCAGAGCTGCTTGAAGAGCTGGGGGCTCTGGGGCAGGGCGTAGAAGGTGCCCGGGTGCTGGCGGGAGGGGACGACGAAGTCCCGGGCGCCCTCCGGCGTGGACGCGATGAGCATGGGCGTCTCGATCTCGACGAACCCCTGCTCCTCCATCGATCGCCGGAGCGCGCTGTTCGCGGTCGCCCGGGCGCGCAGGTTGCGCAGCATGCGCTCGCGACGCAGGTCGACGTAGCGGTGCCGCAGGCGGATCACCTCGTCGGCCTCGATCCGGTCGTCCAGCGGGAACGGCGGCGGCTCGGCCTCGCTGAGCACCTCGATCTCGCAGTCGCCGACCTCGACCTCGCCCGTGGCGAGCGACGGGTTCACGGTGCCCTCCGGGCGGGGGCGGACGGTGCCGGTGATGCGCACCACCCACTCGTTGCGCACGTCGTGCGCGCCGTCGACGACGCACTGGACGATGCCCTCGCGGTCGCGGAGGTCCACGAACGCCAGATGCTCCCCGTGCTCGCGCCGGCGGGTCACCCACCCGCACAGCGCCACCTTCTCCCCGGCGTGAATCGGGCGCAGCTCACCGCACCAATGCGTGCGCAACCCGAACGCCGGCGGGACCGATTCGGTCACTCGCCCTCCATCAGCAGCTTCCGTACCAGCGGCAGGACCCCGTCCCGGGGGACGGCCTGCTGCTCGCCGCGCGCGAGGTCGCGCACGGTGGCCCTGCCGTCGGCGGCCTCCTGTTCCCCGACGATCACCGCCACGCGGGCACCGGAGCGCCCGGCGGCCTTCATCTGCGCCCTCATCGACCGGCCGTCGAACGCGCGGTCGGTCCGCAGGCCCGCCGAGCGCAGCTCGTGCGCGAGGTCGCGGGCCGCGGTCCCGTCGGTGGTGTCGACCACGAACGCGTCGAGCATGCTCTCCGGCGCGGCGAGCACCCCCTCGGCGTCGCAGGCGAGCAGCATGCGCTCGATGCCCGAGCCGAACCCGATGCCGGGGGTCGGCGGTCCGCCGAGCTGCTCGACGAGGCCGTCGTAGCGACCACCGCCGATGATCGTCTGCTGGGCGGTGTCCAGCGCGTCGCTCTCGAACTCGAACAGCGTGTGCGTGTAGTAGTCGAGCCCCCGGACGAGCCCCGGGTCCACGGTGTGGGGGATGCCGAGCGCGTCCAGGCCCTCGCGGACCCGGGCGAAGTGCCGCTGCGAGGCCTCGTCGAGCACGTCGGCGATGCGGGGGGCCCCGGCGGTGACGGCCCGGGTCTCGGGACGCTTGGAGTCGAGCACCCGGAGCGGGTGGGTCTCGACCTTCGCGCGATCCTCGACCGCCAGGTCGCCCGATCGGGCGCGCAACCAGTCGCGGAGCGCGTCGGCGTAGGTGGCCCGATCGGCAGGTGTGCCCATCGTGTTGAGCACCAGGCGCCAGCGCCGCAGGCCGAGGGCGCGGAGGTACTCGGCGCCGAGGGCGATCACCTCGACGTCGAGGTCGGGGTCGGCGACGCCGATCGCCTCGATGTCCACCTGGTGGTGCTGGCGCAGCCGGCCGGCCTGTGGCCGCTCGTAGCGGAAGGCGGGTGTGACGCACCAGACCTTCCACGGAGTGGGCGGCCGGTGCTGCACGAACGCCCGGGTCACGGAGGCCGTGGCCTCGGGCCGCAACGCGAGGTGGCGACCGCCCTTGTCGTGGAAGTCGTACATCTCCTTGCTCACGACCTCGGTGCCGGTGCCGAGCCGCGCGAAGACGGCGGCGTCCTCGAAGAGCGGGCCGTGCACGAGGCCGTAGCCGGCGCGCTCCGCGACGCCCGCGAACGCGGCGACCAGTCGTGCCCACCGCGCGGACGCGGGCGGCATCACGTCCTGGGTGCCGATCGGGGCGCGGAAGGCGTCGGCCATGACGGGCCGAGGCTAGCGGTGCGCACCCCGGCGCCCGAACCCGGTTCAGGGCCGCCCGGCCGGGCCCTCACCAGGCGGCCCGGGCGCCCCGAGCGTCGTGTCGCACGGCCGCGGAACCACCACGACCGCCCAATCGAGGTGGCACACGACGTGGTCGCTCACGCTCCCCAGGAGGCGGGCCATCCCGCTGAGGCCGCGTGATCCCGCCACGAGGCACACGGGACTGGTCGAGGCGACGTGGGCCTCCAGGACCCGGCGTGGGTCACCCTCGTCGACCACGGTGCGCTGACGCACGCCCGCGCGCCGGAGCGGCGCCGACCACTCCTCCTCGATGCGGTAGGCGGCCTCGGCCCGCAGGCACGCGAGGCGGTCGGCCGACGGGTCGCCGGACGGCGGCTCGAGCGCGTGGACGGCCACCACCTCGGCACCGGAGCGCCGGGCCGCGTCGCGGGCCCACCGGACCGCGTGTGACGCACCGACCGACCCGTCGACGCCGACGAGAATCGTCCACGTCGCACCGTCGGCGGGGGGCGCCGGCGTCGCCGGCGGGATCACCGCAACCGGGCACGGTGGGTACTCCACCAGCGTTCGGGTCACCGATCCGAGCAGCAGCCGCCGCGCGCCGCTCAACCCCCGCGTCCCCACGACGACGAGCGACGCCCGGTCCCGCCCGGCGTGCAGGGCGAGCGCATCGGCAACGCGGCCCCGCAACGCGACTGCGCCGGCCACCCGCCCTTCTCCCAGCTCGTCGGCGGCGATGCGAAGCAACCGCTGCTCGACCGCCGCCTCCAGCTGCTCGGCGTCCGAGACGGCGAGATCGTCGAGCGCGCCCGACTCGAGCGGGCGCCCGTGCTGCCAGGCGTGCGCGAGCCTCAGCTCCCGGCCGGTGACGTCGGCGAACACCGCAGCCCACCGCAGGGCGTTCCTGGCTCCCTCCGAACCGTCGAGTCCCACCAGGATGTGCCCGCTCATCGCCGTACGATGCTTTCTTCCCTCGCCGTGGCGCGAACGAGTGCACGCCACCGCCGAATCGATCCCATCGCCCCAGTATCGGCCAGCGATCGGCCACCCGAGGTCGCGGCCTGCCACCGCCGTTGGCCGCCAGGCCCCGGCTCTCCCCTCACCCGTTGCCGAGCACGCTCGCGTGGTCGAACCGCAGCAGCGCCTCGGCCCGGCCCCGCTGGACGCGGACCCACGCCCGGTCGTCCGCCACCGCGACCGACTCCACGTCGAAGCTGGGGAGGCCGGACCGCCGGGTGTCGTAGACATCCTCGCCGTCCGGCCCGACGACTCCAAGGCCACCGGGGTAGCCACACCACACCCGCTGTCGCCGGTCGAGCGCCACCGGGACACAGTCCGTCGGCAGCCGGGGGCCGGCGACCACCTCCTCGTTCGTCCCGAGGGTCACCAGGCGGTCGGCGTCTGCGTCGAGCAGCCAGAGCCGGCCCCGGCGGCCGTGGAGGAAGGTCTCGAACGGGTCCATCGTGAGCGGCGGCTCGTCCACGTCGGTGGCGGAGCGGGCCCGGAACGGCAACCGCACCGACGTCCATCTCCCCTGGTCGTACCGGTGGATCGTCGCGGGATCGCCATCGTGCCACACCCACAGCCGGCCGCGCGGGTCGACCCCCGCGTCGACCGACGCCACCCGACCGGCGTGCTCGAGCGGCGTCTCCACGGTCTCCCAGCGGCCGTCGTCGTAGATCTCCAGCACCGCCCGGGCGGGAACCGCGAAGTCGGAGTGCAGCCCGAACACCCGGCCGGTCGCGGCGTCCACCGCGACGGCGTCGAGCGGCGGCAGCGGCGGGTCCGGCGCCGGAAGACGCTCGACCTCCCCGTCCCGGTGGACCTCGAACACGGGCTCGAACGGATCGTCGCGCTCGCTGAGGACCATCACGGTCGCCCCGTCGGCCAGCGTCCCCACCACCGTGGGGGGCCATCCGTCCTCACGGTCCACGACCCGCTCGAAGCGACCGCCGTCCAGGCGGTACAGCGTGGCCGTCTCGGCGAGCGCCCACGGGCGCACACCCCACACCCTCCCGGCGTCGTCGACGAACACATTGTCGACGGCCCGCTCGACCTACCAGTGCGGCACGAGCCCGGCGAA
>JBKHJZ010000293.1:0-2960 GCA_046537875.1 Acidimicrobiia bacterium
GACGGATGACCGACGCCACCGAGCGCCGCCCGAGCGAGGACACCGGGCCGGTCCGCTTCATGCAGCAGCACATCTCGCTCGACTACGAGGTGCGGGTCAGCCCGCTCGCCGAGCGCTTCGGCGAGCAGCTGCGGTCGGGCCTCATCGTCGGCCAGCGCTGCCCGTCGTGTGGCCTCGTCTACGTGCCGACGCGGGCCTTCTGCCCCATGTGCACGGTCGCCATGGGCGAGGACGACGAGCTCGAGCTGGCCGACCGCGGCATCGTCACCTCGTTCACCGTGCTCACGCCGATCCAGTACCACGGCCAGAAGGAGCGAGACGACTACGCCCTGGCCAACATCCTCCTCGACGGCGCCGACGGGACGGTGGGCCAGCAGCGCCTCACCGACGTGCCCCTCGACCAGATCCGCATGGGCATGCGGGTCCAGGCCGTGTGGGCGCCCCCCGAGGAGCGCACCGCCGCAGCCGGGGGCCGGGGCTACGGGTTCGGGAACGCCATCACCGCGTGGCGCCCGACCGGCGAGCCGGACGCACCGACCGCCGAGTTCGCGGAGCACGTCTTGTGAGGGTCGTCGCCGAACCGGAGGTTCGGCTCCGAGTTGATGGTCTCGGCCTGACGGCCGAGTCGCTCGCCTGTCGCTCGACCGGCCAAGCCGGACCGAGCGACGGTGGGGGGCTCCGGCAGGAGCCTCTGCCCCCCACACCCCCCGCCGGGCCGCGTGCGAGCATCGACATGGACGGAGAAGTAGATCGATGAGGGATGTTGCCATCGTCTCGTTCGCGCAGACGCCGGTGCGCGCCGGGGTCCGCGAGACCGAGGCCCAGCTGCTGTTCCCCGTCGTGGCCGACGCGATCGAGCGGTCGGGGATCCCCCGCAAGGAGATCGGCTTCACCTGCTCGGGCAGCGCCGACTACCTGGCGGGCGCCTCGTTCGCCTTCGTCGGGAACCTGGAGGCGACCGGCGCGTGGCCGCCCATCTCCGAGAGCCACGTCGAGATGGACGGCGCGTGGGCCCTCTACGAGGCCTGGGTCCGCCTCCAGCACGGCGACATCGACAGCGCCCTCGTGTTCTCGTCGGGCATCTGCACCCGCGGCGACATGCGGGAGGTGCTCTGCCTGCAGAACGACCCGTACCACCTGATGCCGCTCTGGGCCGACCACGTCTCTCTCGCCGCCCTGCAGGCCCGGACCCTGCTCGACGGGGGGAAGGTGACCGAGGCCGACTTCGCCGAGGTGGCGGCCCGCAGCCGCCGGGCCGCGCTGGGCAACCCGTTCGCGCTGGCCGGTGGCGACGTGACCGCAGAGGCCATGGCGGCCGAGCCGTACGTCGTGTCACCGCTGCGCGCGGGCGACTGCGCACCGGTGGCCGACGCCGCGGCCGCGATGGTCCTCGTCGCCGGCGACCGGGCCCGGGACGTGTGCGAGCGCCCGGCCTGGATCCGGGGCATCGACCACCGCATCGAGCCGCACTACCCCGGGCTCCGCGACCTCACGACGAGCGAGTCCACCCGCCTCGCCGCCCGGCACGTCGGCGTCGGCGACGCGCCCGTCGAGGTCGCCGAGCTGACGGCCACCTTCAGCCACGAGGAGCTCATCCTGCGCGACGCCCTCGAGCTGGGGGACACGGTGGAGGTCAACCCGTCCGGCGGCGCGTTGGCGGGCCACGCCCTCATGGTCTCGGGCCTCGTCCGCATCGGCGAGGCGTTCCGGCAGATCCACGACCACGGCCGCCGGTGCACGCTCGGGCACGCCACGTCCGGCCCGTGCCTGCAGCAGAACCTCGTCTGCGTCCTCGAAGGAGACGGCTGAGATGGCCGAGCCGTGCGCCGTGGTGGGCGTCGGCCAGACCCACCACGCGAAGGTCCGTGACGACGTGTCGCTGCCCGGGCTCCTCCGGGAGGCCGGGCAGCGGGCGCTCGAGGATGCCGAGATGACCTGGCGCGACATCGACGCCGTCGTCATCGGCACGGCCCCGGACTCGTTCGAGGGCGTGATGATGCCCGAGCTCTACCTCGCCGACGCGCTCGGCGCGGCCGGCAAGCCCATCCTGCGGGTGCACACGGCGGGCAGCGTCGGCGGGTCGACGGCCATCGTGGCGTCCCACCTCGTCCAGTCCGGCGTGCGCCGGCGGGTGCTCACCCTCGCCTTCGAGAAGCAGTCCGAGGGCGACACGACCTGGGCCCTCGGCGGCGGGCGCAGCGGCGGCGTCGGCGCCGGCGGGTACTTCGCCCCGCACATCCGGGCGTACATCGCCCGGTCGCAGGCGCCGGAGTACGTGGGCTGGATGGTGGCGGTGAAGGACCGCCGCAACGCGCTCAAGAACCCCTACGCCCACCTCAAGCTGCCCGACATCGACCTGGAGACGGTCCGCGACTCGCCCATGGTGTGGGAGCCGGTCCGCCGCCTCGAGAGCTGCCCCGCCTCCGACGGCGCCTGCGCCATGGTGCTGACCGACGAGGCGGGCGGTGACGCCGCCGGGAAGCAGCCGGCGTGGGTGCACGGGACGGCGGTCCGCAGCGAGCTGGGCCAGTTCCCGGGCCGCGACCCGGTGAACCCCCGGGGCGGGCAGGACTGCGCGGCCGACGTCTACCGGCAGGCCGGCATCACGCGGCCGATAGACGAGGTCGACGTGGTCGAGTGCTACGTCCCCTTCAGCTGGTACGAGCCGATGTGGATGGAGAACCTCGGCTTCGCCGGCCCGGGCGACGGATGGCGGCTCACCGAGGACGGCGAGACCGAGATCGGCGGCACGCTGCCGGTCAACCCGTCCGGCGGGGTGCTCTCGTCGAACCCGATCGGTGCCTCCGGGATGCTGCGCTTCGCCGAGGCGGCCATGCAGGTGCGGGGCACGGCGGGCGAGCACCAGGTCGACGGCGTGCGCACGGCGGTGGGCCACGCCTACGGCGGCGCGGCCCAGTACTTCGCCATGTGGGTCCTCCGGGACACGAAGCCATGAGCGA
>JBKHJZ010000294.1:0-2947 GCA_046537875.1 Acidimicrobiia bacterium
GGCGGGGGAGGGGATGACGGGGACCCGGGAAGGGACCACGGCGGGGAACACGGCGGGGACCGCAGCGGTCGCCGGGAGCCGGGCCGCGACGGCCGCCCGCGTGACGGCCGTGTCAGCCGCCTGCCCGAGGGTGCCAACGGCGGCGACAGCCCCGCCTGGTCGCACCGGCGCCCGGCATACGAGCCGCCGGGGAGGATCGGCCGCCGGGTGAGCACCACCCCCTACGCCGAGCTGCACTGCCACTCGAGCTTCAGCTTCCTCGACGGCGCCAGCCACCCCGAGGAGCTGGCCGAGGAGGCCGCCCGGCAGGATCTCGACGCGCTCGCCCTCACCGACCACGACGGCCTCTACGGGGTGGTGCGCTTCGCCGAGGCGGCCCGGGCGGTGAACGTGCCCACCGTGTTCGGGGCCGAGCTGTCGCTCGGCCTCACCCGGCCGCAGAACGGCGAGGCCGACCCCGAGGGCGACCACCTGCTGGTGCTCGCTCGCGATCCGGAGGGCTACGCCCGGCTGGCCACCACGCTCAGCAGCGGTCACCTGGCCGGGAACGAGAAGGGCCGGCCCGACTACTCGGGCATCGACTGGTCGTCCGCCCACGGCGGGCACTGGGTGGTCCTCACCGGGTGCCGCAAGGGTGCGGTGCCCCGGGCGCTGGTGCGCGAGGGGCCGGCCGCAGCCGGGCGCGAGCTGGCACGGCTGGTCGAGGCCTTCGGGGCCGACAACGTGGTGGTCGAGCTCAGCGACCACGGCGACCCGCTCGACTCCGCCCGCAACGACGCCCTCGCCGCGCTGGCGGTGCGCGCCGGGCTCGGCATCGTGGCCACCAACAACGTGCACTACGCCGCACCGTCGCGCCGCCGGCTGGCCGGCGCGCTGGCGGCGGTGCGGGCCCGGCGCAGTCTCGACGACCTGGCCGGCTGGCTCCCCGCAGCCGGCACCGCGCACCTGCGCTCGGGCGACGAGCAGGCCGCGCGCTTCGCCCGGTGGCCGGGTGCCGTGGAGCACGCCGCCGAGCTGGGGCGGTCCTGCGCCTTCGACCTGTCGCTGGTGGCACCGCAGCTCCCGCCGTTCCCGTGCCCCGACGGCCTCGGCGAGATGGATCACCTGCGCCGGCTGGTCGTCCGGGGTGCCGAGCGGCGCTACGGGCCCCGGGGTGCCCGCGGGCTGCCGATCGCCGAGGCCGACCGCAACCGGCGGGCCTGGGAGCAGGTCGACCACGAGCTCGCGGTCATCGAGGCGCTCGGCTACCCCGGCTACTTCCTCGTGGTGTGGGACATCGTCGAGTTCTGCCGGCGCGCCGACATCTACTGCCAGGGCCGGGGCAGCGCCGCCAACTCGGCGGTCTGCTACGCGCTCGGCATCACCAACGCCGATGCCGTGTCGCTGGGGCTGCTGTTCGAGCGGTTCCTGTCACCGGAACGCGACGGCCCGCCGGACATCGACATCGACATCGAGAGCGGCCGGCGCGAGGAGGTCATCCAGTACGTCTACCGGCGCCACGGGCGCCGCCACGCCGCGCAGGTCGCCAACGTCATCAGCTACCGGGCCCGCTCCGCCGTGCGCGACATGGCACGGGCCCTCGGCTACTCGACCGGCCAGCAGGACGCCTGGTCGAAGCGCATCGACCCGTGGGGCACGGTGGCCACCACCGCCGGCCAGGCCGACCACGAGATCCCCGCACCGGTGCTGTCGCTGGCGGCCGAGGTGGAGCGGATGCCCCGGCACCTGGGCATCCACTCGGGCGGCATGGTCATCTGCGACCGGCCGATCGTGGAGGTGTGCCCGGTCGAGTGGGGCCGCTTCTCGGGCCGGGCCGGCGTGCGCGACGGCCGGCGGCGCACCGACGGCACGGCCGCGGAGGACACGGCCGCGAAGGGCACGGCCGCGGAGGGCACGGCCGCACCGGGTGCCGACGGCGACACCGGGGGAGGTGCCGACGACGAGATCGTGCCGTTGCGCACGGTGCTCCAGTGGGACAAGGACGACTGCGCGGCGGTGGGCCTCGTGAAGTTCGACCTGCTGGGACTCGGGATGCTCGAGGTGCTGCACGGCGCGATCGACCTGGTGCGCGAGGTGCACGGCACGCGGGTGGACCTGGCCACCGTCCCGCAGGACGACGAGGTCTACGAGATGCTGTGCCGGGCCGACTCGGTGGGCGTGTTCCAGGTGGAGTCCCGGGCGCAGATGGCCACGTTGCCCCGGCTGCGGCCGCACACTTTCTACGACCTGGTGGTCGAGGTGGCGCTCATCCGTCCCGGACCGATCCAGGGCGGGTCGGTGCACCCCTACATCCGCCGCCGCAAGGGTCTGGAGCCGGTCACCTACCTGCACCCGCTGCTCGAGCCGGCGCTGGCCAAGACCCTCGGCGTGCCGCTGTTCCAGGAGCAGCTCATGCAGATGGCCATCGACGCCGCCGGGTTCACGCCCGCCGAGGCCGACCAGCTCCGGCAGGCCATGGGATCGAAGCGCAGCGCCGAGCGGATGGAGCGCCTGCGGGGCCGGCTGTACGCGGGGATGGCCGAGCGGGGCGTGGTGGGCGACGTGGCCGACCGCATCTGGGAGAAGCTGGCGGCGTTCGCCAGCTACGGCTTCCCGGAGAGCCACTCGGTCAGCTTCGCCTACCTGGTGTACGCATCGTCGTGGCTGAAGCGGTACTACCCGGCGGCGTTCTGCGCGGCGCTGCTCAACGCCCAGCCGATGGGCTTCTACTCGCCCCACACCCTGGTGCAGGACGCCCGCCGCCACGGCGTCGAGGTGCGGACCCCCGACCTGAACGTGTCGGGCGCCGGGGCGACCCTGGAGGTCGACGCTCCGGATGTTCAGGGAGCTCCGGGCGCTCCGGCTGATCCCCCATCACCCCGAGGTCATGGGTTCCGGCCCGACGAGCCCGAGGCAATGGGTTCCGGAAGTGGAACCCATTCCCTCGGGCCCGGATCGGTGGAACCCG